>PMIQ01000055.1 GCA_003157175.1 Chloroflexota bacterium | reverse complement strand
CCCGCGAGAGCGGCACCCAACGCCGTTCGATCTCCACTCCCGGCACGATCACGGTGGTCCGCGTCTGTGGCTTTTGCGTCTCGGCGAAGCGGCGGATGTTCGCGATCATCTGATCGAGACCGGCCCGGATCCGCGCCGGCAGGGCGTCGCGGGCGGCCTCCATCTCGGCCCGGCTTACGAGCAGGGAGCCGTCGGCTCGACCTCCGCCGAACCGTTCGTTGGCCCCGCGGACGGCGGCGTCCCCGCCGATCTTGACCGAGGCGAGGATGGCGCGGGCGCCTTCGCGAACGCGCTGATCCGGCACGGCTCCACGGCGCAGCAAAGCCCGAATCTCGGCCGCCACGGCAGCATCTACATCCGCGCGGGACAGGTCGAGGCGGCGCAGAGTCACAGACGAGGCGCTCATTGGACGAGCTTCTCGATGGGCAGGATCAGGATCCCGGACGCGCCGGCGGCCTTGAGGCGGGGCAGCAGCGACCAGACGGCGTCGGCGTCGACGACCGAGTGGATGGCGACCATGCCCTTGTGCGCGAGCGGGATGATCGAGGGCGACTCCAGGCCGGGCAGGAGATCCTCGAGCTCGGCCAGCTTGGTTTCGGGGGCGTTCATCATCAGGTACTTGCGATCGCGCGCGGCCAGGGTCGCGCTGAGCATCGTCTGGATCGTGTCCAGGGCGTCGGAGCGGTCGCGCAACGCCGTCGGGTTGGCCAGCAGGACCGCTTCGGAGGCGAAAACCTCCTCGATAGGTCTGAGGCCGTTGACAACCATAGTCGAGCCGGTCGACACCAGATCGGCGATCGCCTCGGCCAGACCGAGGCGCGGCGCCACCTCGGCCGCGCCCGACACCGGGATCACCTCGACCGGAATCGAGCGATCCGCGAAGAAGCTCTTCGTCAGGTTCATGTGCGATGTGGCGACCCGCAGGCCGGCCAGATCCTCCGGCGCGCGGAAGGGCGAGTCGTTCGGGACGGCGATCGTGAGCCGGCACTTCCCAAAGCCGAGCTTGCGGAGCTGCGGGACGGCGGAGCCTGACTCCGCCACCAGGTCCAGGCCGGTGACGCCGAGCTCGGCGACGCCATCGCTGACGAACTCCACGACGTCGTTTGTGCGCACGAAGAGGATGTCGAGGTCGAAATTCTGGACGCGCGCCACCAGCGCCCGCTCGCCGGCTTCGAAGACGAGCCCGGCATCGCGCAGCAGGCGGACGGTCGGCTCGACCAGTCGGCCCTTGTTCGGAATGGCCAGGCGCAGACGGCGCGTCATCGGGTCTTGTCTGCGGTGGTCGAAGTGGTAGCCGCGGCGCCGCCCGCGGCTCGTAGCCGCTCCAGGGCGCGAAGGTAGCCGCCCTCGCCGTGATGGAGCCACTGGGCGATACGGGTGATCGTGGCCGTGCTCGCGCCGGTCTGACGCGAGATCTCGCCGTAGTGCATGCCCTGGTCGAGCAGCCTGACCACGGCCCACCGCTGGGCCATGTCGTGCAGCTCGCCGAGGGTACAAAGGTCGCGGAAGAACGTCGAGGCTTCGTCCGCCGTCTCCAGGCGGAGGACCGCCTCGAACAGCTCAGCCGTTCCCTCGTCGCGCCAGGCTTCCATCGCACTCATCGTCGGTTCCCCTTGTTATCGGGCGTTCACAGCACCCTGGTGATGTAGTAGCATAGTAGCATGNNATCGACCTGCGCGGCAGGCAGGTGGTGCGACTGGCCGAAGGCGACTTCGCTCGTGAGACCGTCTACGCATCCGATCCGGCGGGAGTGGCGCGTGCTTTCGCGGCGGCCGGGGCGCGCTGGATCCACATCGTCGATCTCGACGGCGCCCGGGACGGGGCGCGGCGCCAGACCGAGGTCATCGCGAAGATCGTCGCCGCGGCAGGGGAGGGGACCGCGTGCGAGGTCGCCGGCGGGCTGCGGGACGAGGACGCGGTGTCCGCGGCGCTGGACGCCGGAGCGGCGCGGGCCGTCGTCGGCACGGCCGCGCTTCGGGAGCCCGCGCTCGTGGAGCGGCTTGTGGCTCGTTTCGGGCCGGAGCGCATCGCGGTCGCGCTCGACGTCCGAGACGGCATGGCCGTCGGTCAGGGCTGGGTCCCAGGCGCCGCAGGAGTACCGGTCGAGCTAGCGCTGGCTGCGCTGGTGGATCGCGGCGCTCGGACCTTCATCGTCACCGCGATCGAGCGCGACGGGCTCCTGACCGGCCCGAACCTGGATCTCCTGCGCCTTGCGGTCGACCTCGGGCGAGGCGAGATCGTCGCCTCAGCCGGCGTGTCGTCGCTGGCCGACATATCGGCCGTTCGCGCCCTCGGTTGCGCCGGTGCGATCGTCGGCCGCGCGATCTACGAAGGCCGCCTCGACCTGGCGGAGGCGATTCGACTGACGGCGTAGCGCGGGCGCAACGAAGGTTCAAGCCGCTGGCCGCGGGCGCCGATGCCCCTATTGGAGGCGTCGGACTCTGGGGTCGGTCTTCACGGGCTTCGGCCCCGCTATCTGGCGACGCCGCCCTGCGGCCCCTTCGGGCCTGGCGCGAGACTCGGCCGTGTGCCGGTCCGGCCAACCGCAGACAAGAACGCGGACCTCCTGCCGGCCGGTGCGGGGCCCGCTATTCCTATGGCATGCCCGCATCTTTGCTCGAGCAGGTGAGCCACCAGCCGCCGCCAAGCCACCCACCGCCGGCGAACCGGTCGATGGCTCTGGCCCGCACCGGCCCTCGTTGCCCCTCTCTCGAGCTAGTCCTTGTGGGCGGCCTCGACTTCCTTGCGGTGGGCCTCGATCACCTTCTCCGCGATGTGCGCCGGCACGTCCTCGTAGCGATCCAGCACGGCGCTGAAGGTGCCGCGGCCGCCGGTCAGCGAACGCAGTTCCGTGGCATAGGTGAAGAGCTCGGCCTGGGGCACGTGGGCAGTGATGACCTGCAGCCCGTCTTTGGTGTCCATTCCGAGAACCCGGCCACGGCGGCCGTTGAGGTCGCGGTTGACGTCGCCCATGTAGATCTCGGGGATCCGGATCTCGACCGTCATGATCGGTTCCATCAGCGCAGGCTTGCACTCGAGCACGCCCGACTTGAGGGCCATCGAGGCCGCGATCTTGAACGACAGCTCGTTCGAGTCGACCGCATGGAAGGAGCCGTCGTACAGCGTCGCCTTGAAATCGCTCAGCGGGTAGCCGGCCAGAACGCCTTCGGCCGCCGTCTCGCGGACGCCCTTCTCGACGCCGGGGAAGAAGTTCTTGGGCACGGTGCCGCCGACGACTCGCTCGGCGAACTCGACGCCGCCGCCGTGGTTCGGCTCGATCTCGATCCACACATCGCCGAACATGCCGTGGCCGCCGGTCTGCTTCTTATAGCGGCCGTGGCTCTGCGTCTTGCCGCGGATCGTCTCCTTGTACGCCACCTTGGGCGTCCTGGTCACGATGGCGGCGCCGAACTTGCGCTTGAGGCGCTCGCCCAGGACGGCGACATGCGCGTCGCCCATCGAAAGGAGGATTTGCTCGCCGGTCTCAGAGCGCTCGACTCGTGCGGAGGGCTCCTCTTCGAGCATGCGCTGGAGGGCCGAACCCATCTTGTCGAGGTCGGCCTTGGTCTGCGGCTCGATGGCCGACTGCAGCGTCGGAATCGGGAACGCAAGCGGCAGAAGCGTGTATGCCTGCTCACGAGAGGACGACAGGATATCCCCGGTGGCAGTCACCGTGAGCTTGGCCACGGCGCCGATCTCGCCGGCCTGAAGCTGGCCGACGGTCTCCTGATCTTTGCCGTGCAGGAGCAGCAGCTGGCCGATTCGCTCGGGCTCGCCGCGGGTGGAGTTCCACGACTGGCCCTGGCCATGCAGCGTCCCCGACAGAACGCGCAGGTAGGTCAGCCGGCCGACAAACGGGTCGGCAGTCGTCTTGAAGACGCGAGCGACAAGCGGGCCGGCCGCGTCCGGAACGATCTTGAGTTCCTTGCCCTTGGCATCCGTGGCGACGATCTCACCGCATTCGGCGGGGGATGGGAGGTAGTGCACGATCGCCTGGAGGAGCGCCCCAACGCCAATGTCCTTTGAAGCGCTGCCGACCAGGACCGGCGCCACCATGCCGGACCGAATGGCCTTGTGGAGGCAGGTCTCCAACTCCGCGTCGGTGATCTCCTCGCCCTCGAGGTACTTCGTCATGACGTCGTCGTCCGCCTCGGAGGCGGCCTCGAGAAGCTGATCCCTGCGGGACGCCACTTCCCCGGCCAGGTTGGCCGGGACCGCGATCTCGGTCTCCTTGCCGCCCGCCACCTGGTAGGCCTTGCGATGGACGAGGTCAACGTAGCCCGCGAACGACTCGCCGGCTCCAATTGCCACGTGGAGCGGCGCGATCTTCTGGCCGAACGCGGTTCGGAGCGCGTCCAGCGCGTTACCCGGGTTGGCATTTTCGCGGTCGCACTTGTTGATGAAGAAGAGCGCCGGCCGGCCGTTCGTGCGAGCCAGCGCCACCGCCGACTCGAGACCGGCTTCGACGTGCCCCGACGCGTCTATCAGCAGGATGGCCGCGTCCGTCGCGGCGAAGCCCTCCACCACTTCGGCCGCGAAGTCGGCGTAGCCGGGGGTGTCGACGATCTGAACCCTCGTTCCCTCGTGGTCCAGACAGGCCACTGCGAGCGTCAGCGACTGCTTGCGCTTCTGTTCCTCGGGCTCGTAGTCCAGGCTGGCGGTGCCGTCGTCGACGCGGCCCAGCCGCGTGATGGCAGTCGCATCGAAGAGGAGGCGCTCGGCCNNAGGTCGACACTCTTGGTTGTCATCTGCTCTATCGATCCTCTGGTGGCGTCAGATCGCATCAAACAAGCGGCTCGACGAGGGAGCCGGCCGCAGTCAGGCCATGATAGCCGGGCGCGTGCTGGCGGACGAGGACGACGTGACGGTCCGTCACGACCTGAACGGCCGCGGCGGGCGTCCGACGTGGACGGCTCGGGGCCCCGCCCGGGCGCTATACTCCGCCCGATGTCCGGACATTCCAAGTGGTCTCAGATCAAGCGCCAGAAGGGCGTGAACGACGTCAAGCGCGGTGCCGTTTTTACGAAGATGGGCCGCGAGATCAGCGTTGCCGCGAGGGCCGGCGGGGGTGACCAGGACGGCAACTTCCGCCTCCGACTGGCGGTCGAGCGCGCCCGCGCCCTCAACATGCCGCTCGACACGATCAAGCGCGCCATCGAGAAGGCCACCGGCGGAGGCGAGGGCGAGCAGTTCGAGGAGATCATCTATGAGGGCTACGGCCCGGGCGGCGTGGCGATCATCGTCGAGACGGCGACCGACAATCGCAACCGGACCGCGGCCGAGGTTCGGTCGATCCTGACCAAGGCCGGGGGCCAGCTGGCCGGGTCGGGCAGCGTCGCCTGGCAGTTCGAGCAGCGCGGCGTCATCAGCCTGGCGCCGGGCGGCGACGCCGACGAGCTGACCTTGATCGCCATCGACGCCGGAGCCGACGACGTCGACTCGTCGGGCGAGCAGGTCGAGGTCTACACCAGGCCGACGGAGCTCGAGGCGGTGCGCCGCGGGATCGAGGCCGCCGGGGTCAAGATCGAGTCGGCCGAGCTCGCGATGACACCCAAGAACACGGTCGAGCTCGATGAGGGAAAGGCTCGCCAGGCCTTGCGGCTGGTCGAGTTGCTCGAAGACCAGGACGACGTGCAGCGCGTGACCGCCAACTTCGAGATCCCCGAAGCGCTGCTCGCCGAGTTCGGCGGGTGATCATCCTCGGAATAGATCCCGGGACGGCGATGCTCGGGTACGGGGTCATCGAGCGAACCGGCCCACGGCTCCGAGCAATCGACTACGGCGTCATCAAGACCCCTTCGGACCTCGACCTGCCCCAACGCCTCGAGTCGATCTATATCGCCCTGACCGACCTTATCGAGCTACACGCGCCCTCTATGGTCGGCGTCGAGCGGTTGTTCTTCACCAAGAACGTGCAAACGGCCTTCGCGGTCGGGCAGGCCAGGGGAGTTGTGCTGCTCGTCGCCGCTCAACACAATCTGGAAGTGCGCGAGGCCACCCCCAACGAGGTGAAGGTGGCCACCGCCGGCCACGGTGGCGCCGGCAAAGAGCAGGTCGGGCGCATGGTCCAGGCCATCCTTGGCCTGGCCGAGATGCCGACCCCGGACGACGCCGCCGACGCCCTCGCGATCGCGATCTGTGTCGCCAACCGCGAGCGATCGGTCAGCCGCATCCCCACCGGCGCGTTGGACCGCTCAGCCCTGAAGCCGGCGCCGACCGGCATGACCCCCTACGAGAAGGCCGTTCGCGAAGCCCTGCGTCGCGAACGGCTCGGCCTCGATGCGGACGGGCATTCGTCGCGGCTGCCCGAGCCCAAGACCGCCTCGTAGGCCAGGAGAGGGGCCAAGGTGATCGCCTCGCTCGATGGTCTGGTCGGCGCGGTCTTCGCCGATTCGCTCATCCTGGAAGTCGGCGGCGTTGGCTACCGCGTGTTCGCCGCCCCGTCCGTGCTGGCCGCCACCCCGGTCGGTGGCCGAACGAAGCTCTTCACCCACCATGTCATCCGCGAGGATCTCCAGGCCCTCTATGGCTTCCGCACGCCGGAGGAGCTGGGCTTCTTCGGGCTGCTACTGACCGTTACCGGTGTGGGTCCGAAAGTGGCCCTCGGAATCATCGGATCGCGGCCTGTGGGCGACCTGCAGCTCGCGATCCTGTCGGACGACCTGGCCCTCCTGACCGCGGTGCCCGGCGTGGGCAAGAAGCTGGCGGCCCGCGTCGTTCTGGAACTGAAGGAGAAGGTGGCGGCGGCCGGAGTTGCAGCCGATGCCGCTGCCGGCGGCGGACCGGCCGGCGAGTCCGATGTCGTGGCCGCGCTGCTGGCCCTCGGCTACTCCGCCGGCGAGGCGCGCCAGGCCTCTCGCGACGCGCTCCTGGACTCCGCCGTTGGCGCGGGGCTGGAGGATCGGGTCAAGGCGGCGCTGCGAACGCTGGTCCGCGGGTAGTTGCGCAAGACTGCGGAGACCGGACGCTGGCGTTCCTGGATTCGATGCCACTACCCAAACGTGACGTGGCGACCAGTTCGGTCGCGCTCCTTGTCGATGGCCGAGCTTAGCCGGCCCGGCACTCGCCGGGATAGAGCGAACTCGTCGGTTCATGGTCGGTTTCCCTGACGGCCGCCTGTTAGAACGTCCGTTCGCTCTGCTATGATGCATCCATGAGCGATTGCGCCCGTGACTGACATCTCGCGCATCCTGGCCCCGGACGTGCAGGAAGAGGCGGACGTCGTCGTCGATCGCACGCTGCGGCCGCGGACCCTGGACGAATACATCGGCCAGCGCGAGCTCAAGGCCAATCTTTCGATCCTGCTTGGCGCCGCCCGCCAGAGAGGGGACGCGGCGGACCACGTGCTTCTCCACGGCCCGCCCGGACTCGGCAAGACGACCCTGGCCACGATCATCGCCCGCGAGCTGGGCGCGAACATCCGCTACGCCAGCGGCCCCGCGATCGAGCGGGCAGGGGACCTGGCCGCCATCCTGACCTCGCTCGACGAGCGCGACGTTCTGTTCATCGACGAGATCCACCGCCTCAACCGCGCTGTGGAGGAGATCCTCTATCCGGCGATGGAGGACTACGCGCTCGACGTGATGATCGGCAAGGGGCCGTCCGCGCGCAGTCTGCGCCTGAGTCTCAAGCCCTTCACGATCGTTGGCGCCACGACGCGGGCGGGCCGGATCTCCAGCCCGTTGCGCGATCGCTTCGGTGCTACGTACCGGCTGGACTTCTACGATCTTGCGGATCTCACTGCCATCGTCGTGCGGTCCGCCCGGCTGCTCGGCGTGGAGCTGAGCTCGGACGGAGCCACGGCCATCGCCCGGCGGGGCCGCGGCACGCCGCGCGTCGTAAATCGCCTTCTGCGCCGCGTGCGCGACTACGCCCAGATCCACGGAGACGGCAGCGTGGACGCCGCGACCGCGGATAAGGCGCTGGCCGCCCTCGAGATCGACGACGAGGGCCTGGACGGGACGGACCGCAAACTCCTGGCCGCGATCGTCCAGAAGTTCGGCAGCGGGCCTGTGGGCGTCCAGGCGCTGGCAGCCGTTCTCGCGGAGGAGCCGGAGACGGTCGAGGACGTGTACGAGCCGTTCCTTCTGCGGTTGGGGTTCCTCGATCGCACGCCGCAGGGCCGCATCGCGACGGACAGCGCACGGCAGCACCTGGCGCGCCTTGGGTACGACGTGCCGCCCCCGCGCCGCGGCGATGCCGACCAGCCCGCGCTCTGGGATGGCACGGTCGGCCCGGACGCTCCAGCCGGCTGATGGCCGACGCTTTGGTGGAGGCGGACCTCTCGACGTCCGCTCCGCCCTCACGCGCCTCCACGGTTCGCTACGAAGTGGAAGTGCCGCCGCCCGCGGACGGGTCCACTCGGGGACGTGTCGGCCGGTTGACGCTGCCCCACGGGGTCGTCGAGACGCCACAGTTCATGCCGGTGGGCACCAACGCCACGGTCAAGGCGCTCTCGCCGGACGATCTTCGCGAGGTCGGCGCCACCATCATCCTGGCCAACACCTACCACCTCTACCTGCGCCCCGGTCATGAGCGGATCGCCCGCCTGGGCGGTCTGCACACCTTCATGGCCTGGGACCGGCCGCTCCTCACCGACTCGGGCGGGTTTCAGGTCGTCTCCATGGGTGAGCTGCGCAAGATCGACGACGACGGCGTCACCTTCCAGAGCCATCTCGACGGCTCGTACCATCGCTTCACACCCGAGCATTCGATCGCCGTCCAGGAGGCCCTCGGCGCCGACATCGCCGTCGCCTTCGACCAGCCGGTGCCGCCCGCATCTTCGACCCGAGAAGCCGTGGCCGAGGCCACCGCTCGCACTCATCGCTGGGCCGAGCGCTCGCTGGCCGCCCATGCGCGCCCGGACCAGGCCCTTTTCGGAATCGTTCAGGGCGGCCTCGATCCGCAGCTTCGGGCCGAATCCACGAGCTTCATGGCGAGCCTGCCGTTCGACGGCATCTGCATCGGCGGCCTGGCCGGCGATGAGACACCCGCCCAGCGCGAGGCGGTGCTGGACGTGGCCGTCGACCTGCTGCAGGACGATCCGCGGCCGCGCTACCTGATGGGCCTGGGCTCGCCGGCTGACCTGCTCGAGGCCGTGCACCGCGGCGTCGACCTGTTCGACTCCGTTCTGCCGGCACGAGTCGCCCGCAACGGTCAGCTGTGGGTTCCGGGCGGTCGCCTCAACATGCGCAACGCTCAGTTCGTGGAAGACCCTCGGCCGGTCCAGGAGGGTTGCCGCTGCCTGCTGTGCCGCAACTTCTCGCGCGCATATCTGGCGCATCTGTTCCGCGCCGAGGAGCTCCTCGCCTATCGCCTGGCAACTTGTCACAACATGACCTTCACCCTAGACTTCATGGCCGAAATCCGCTCCACGTTGCGCTCAGGCACGTTCCCCGACCGGCTGCCCGGACTCCGGGCCGCGGCCCCTCTGTCAGGAGCGCGTGCATTGCCAGTGCAGCCGGAGTGAAGAGCCCACCAGTAGCCTGTCGAACGCGGAGGCACACGCGATGGCGAGCCGAGACCGCCCTCACCGGCAAGAGAAGAAGAAGCCCAAGGACGCGGGCACGAAGATCCCCAAGATCCAGCCGATGCTGGAGCCGCCGACCAACGTAGAGGTGTGGAAGCCGAAGCGGAAGCCGCGGACGGAAGAAACCGAGAGCTAACTCGCGGACGGACGCCAGCGGGCGACCCGTTCCGCAAATCCCGAGAGGACAGGAGCGAGGAGCTAGGTGGCGATGATCGAGCGAGGGACCGAGGCCCGGGCAACAGGCGCGGAGCGCTCCACGGAGCGCCCGAATGAACGCACGAAGGCCGTAGAGGCGGCCATTCTGGCCATCGAGAAGCAGTTCGGCCGGGGCTCGATCATGCGCCTAGGCTCATCGGAACGAGCCCAGGTCGACGTCATCCCAACCGGCTCGATAGCGCTCGACCTGGCCCTCGGCGTGGGCGGCATTCCGCGCGGTCGAATCACCGAGATCTTCGGGCCCGAGGCGTCGGGCAAGACCACGCTCTGCCAGCACATCCTGGCGGAGGCGCAGCGCAAGGGCGGCGTCGTCGCCTTCATAGACGTCGAGCATGCCCTCGACCCCGGCTACGCTCGCGCCTGCGGCGTGAACGTGGACGACCTGCTCGTCAGCCAGCCGGACACCGGCGAGGACGCGCTGCAGATCACCGAGACGCTGATCCGCTCCAACGGCGTGGACGCCGTGGTGGTGGACTCCGTTGCCGCTCTCGTGCCCAAGGCCGAGATCGAGGGCGAGATGGGCGACTCGTTCGTGGGCATCCAGGCTCGTCTGATGAGCCAGGCCCTGCGCAAGCTCGCCGGCGTCGTCAGCCGCTCGAACACGAGTCTCATCTTCACCAACCAGCTGCGCGAGAAGATCGGGGTCATGTTCGGCAACCCCGAGGTGACCCCGGGCGGTCGAGCGCTCAAGTTCTACGCCAGCGTGNNATCATGTTCGGCGAGGGCATCTCGAAGGAAGGCGGGCTCCTCGACGTCGGCACGGCCATGAGCCTCGTGAGCAAGACCGGGGCATGGTTCAACTTCGGCGAGACCCGGCTGGGCCAGGGACGCGAAGCGGCCAAGGATTTCCTCAAGGCCAATCCGGACATCTCGGCCGAGGTCGAGAAGCAGATCCGGGCCAAGATGTCCGAGGTCTCGCTGCCGGTGGAGGGCATCGAGGAGGCCGAATAGCCGGCCATGCCTCGCACCCTAGGGCGCAGCCAGCGCGAGTCTTTGCGCGAGCGTCGTGAGCGGCGCGCCCTCATAGACGACCCTGACGTCGTCCTCAACGCTGCGGCGAGGTTCCTCGAGATTCGATCGCGCTCCGTTGCGGAGGTGCGGCGCCATTTGACCCAGGCGGGCTACAGGGCCGACCTGGTCGATGCGGCCGTCGCCCGACTGACCGATCTCGGTATGCTCGACGACGCCACCTTCGCCCGAATGTGGGTCGAGTCGCGCGACCGTGCCAGGCCGCGCAGCGAGGCCGCGTTGCGCCGCGAGCTGAACCTCAAAGGGATAGACAGAGAGCTCGCGGCCGAGGTTCTCGACGCGAGGCGGGGCGGCGGTCCAGGCCCGGGCGGCGGCGGCGATGCGGGCGAGGCCGGCGACGGGCCGGACATGCTCGCCGCCGAGCGGCTCCTGCGAAAGCGTGGCGGCGCCCTGGCACGCATCGCCGACCCGCGCGCCCGCCGGCAGCGGGCATACGCGCTCCTGGCCCGAAACGGCTTCGACCCCGAGGTTTGCCGCGAGGCGACCAGACGGCTGTTCGCGGCTGCGCAGGAAGCGGCGACCGATCCCGCGGCCCCGGACGACTGACCGCCAACCGTCCGCAGAGACCGATCGGCACGCCACCCGCAACGCGGCCATTCCCTGCCGCAGCCGCGTAACCGGATTCCTGCGTCCGCCGTAAACTACGCGCGAGACGAACAATGCGCCGCCAGCCCGTTTGCGGGCCGCGACGTCAGCTCGAATCATCGACAACGCGGCTTGGTCCGATGGCGCCCCGGGAGCGGCCCAGACCGGATCGAGCCGCCCCAAGAACTTCGACGTACCTCCGGCCCCGTCGTGGGCCGGACGGGAGGCAAGTGAATATGGAATTCGCCCTTGTGGCCACAGCCGCTGTGGTCGCCCTTGCCGTGGGCGTGGTCGTTGGCTTCCTGGCTCGCGGCCAGGTAGCCAACCAGGCCGTGAAGAGCGCCCAGGATAAAGCCGGACGCATCGTCGCCGAGGCCCGCGCCCAGCAGAAGGAACTGATCCTCGAGGCCAAAGACGAGAAGCTTCGGCTGGCGCGCGAGGCCGAAGACGAAGCCCGAGCCAAGCGCGCGGAGTTGTCCGGCCTGGAGAGCCGCCTGCTCGCCCGCGATGAGCAGCTCGATCTCCGGTCCGACATGCTCGAGCAGCGGGACCGCAAGCTACTGGACCGCGAGCGCGAGCTTGAGAACAGCCGTCAGCAGCTCGCCACAGCGCAACAGGAGCACGTCGCGGCCCTGGAGCGGGTGAGCGGCATGACCGCCGCCGAAGCCAAGGCCCAACTGCTGGAGGCGGTCCGCGACGAAGCCGAGCACGACGCCGTTCGCATCGGCAAGGCGATCGAGCGGGCAGCCCGCGACGAGGCGGAAGATCGCGCTCGCGAGATCGTCATCACCAGCATGCAGCGCGTCGCGGCGGATCACACGGCCGAGCACACGGTCAGCGCCGTCCACCTGCCCAACGATGAGATGAAGGGCCGCATCATCGGNNGGCCGACGGCCGCATCCACCCCGGGCGGATCGAGGAGGTCGTCGCCAAAGCTCGCGCCGAGGTCGACCTCGTGATGCGCCAGGCCGGCGAGCAGGCCATCTACGACGCGGGCATCCCGGCCCTTCCCTCGGAGATCGTCAAGCTTCTGGGTCGCCTCAAGTACCGCACCAGCTACGGCCAGAATGTGCTCGTCCACTCGGTCGAAACCAGCCGCCTGGCGGCCATGATCGCCTCCGAGCTGGGCCTGGACGTGCAGGCGGCCAAGGTCGGAGGTCTGCTCCACGACATGGGCAAGGCAGTCGATCACGAGGTAGAAGGCCCGCACGCCCAGATCGGCGCCCAGATCGCGCAGCGCCACAACCTCTCGCCCAAGGTCGTAAACGCCATCGCGGCACATCACCAGGAAGTCGAGTACGCCTCCATGGAGGCTCCCATCGTGCAGGTCGCGGACGCCATCAGCGCGTCTCGGCCGGGCGCGCGCGGCGAGTCGATGGAAACGTACGTCCGCCGCCTCGAGGATCTGCAGGCCATCGCCGAGAGCTTCGAGGGAGTGGAGAAGAGCTTCGCGGTTCAGGCCGGTCGCGAGGTTCGGATACTGGTGCGGCCCGAACAGATCGACGACGTGTCGGCCACCCGGCTCGCCCGCGACGTGGTCAAGAAGATCGAGGCCAGCCTCACATACCCCGGTCAGATCAAGGTGACGGTCATCCGCGAGACGCGGTCCGTCGAATACGCCAAGTAGGGGCCCCGTGTCCACGTCCGCCGGCCCGCCCCGCACGCCGTCAGGCCGGAGCGCCTGCCGCATCCTCATGATCGGCGACCTGATCGGCAAACCCGGCAGGCTGGCCGTGGAGGCGCTCCTGCCCGAGCTCCGGCATGAACGTGACATCGCCCTCGTCACCGCCAACGGCGAGAACGTGGCCGGCGGCATGGGGCTCACCGTGGCTACGGCGGAAGGCATGTTCCGCTCCGGCATCGACGTCATCACGTCGGGCAACCACGTCTGGGACAAGCGCGAGATGTACCAGGAGCTCGAACACGACGAGCGGATCCTGCGCCCGCACAACTACGGCACCGACGGCGTACCGGGGCGCGGCTGGGGCATCTTCCACGCCGCCGACGGGACGGACGTGGCCGTCCTCAACTTCCAGGGCCGGACGTACATGACCCCGATCGAAAACCCCTTCACCGACTTCGACCGATTGGTGGACGAGGCCTCCGAACCGCTGCCGCCGGTTCGCGTGGTCGACTTCCACTGCGAGCTGACCAGCGAGAAGAACGCCTTCGGCATCTACCTCGACGGGCGGGCCAGCGCGGTCGTGGGGACCCACACCCACGTCCCCACTGCCGACGAGCGGATCATGCCCCGGGGCACGGCCTACCAGACGGATCTGGGCATGTGCGGGCCCGTCCACAGCGTCATCGGCTTCGACCCGGCGACGGTTATCCCGCGCTTCATCAACGGCCTGCCGACGCGGTTCGAAGTTGGCACGGGACCGGTCGTCTTCAACGCCTGCCAGATCGACGTCGATCCCGACACGGGCCGCGCTCTGGCGGTCGAGCGGGTGCAGCGCATCGTCGAGGTCTAGCGTGTCCGACGACAGGCGCTCGGACGGCACCGCCTCCAGCCGAGACCGCGCTACCTCCTACCGGGCCACTCAGGGCAAGCCGGTGGTCCCACCGCACCCTTCGCGCGTGGACCTGCACACCCACAGCTGCCGCTCCGACGGCGTTCTTGAGCCGCAGGAGCTAGTCGCCGCCGCTGCCGCGGCCGGCGTGCAGGTCCTGGCTCTTTCCGATCACGACACCCTCGCCGGAGTGCGCGAACTCACGGCCGCGGGCAAGCCGGCCCTGCCGCTCGAGCTGTTGCCCGCGGTCGAGATCAACAGCGTCGCCATCGGCATCCCGCAACTCTGGGAAGGCGAGCTTCACATCCTCGGTTTGGGCGTGGACCTCGGCGACGAGGCCTTCGAAGCCGCGCTCGAACGCCAGCGCGGCCTTCGCCTGACGCGGTTCAATCGGATCGTCGACCGGCTCGGACAGCTCGGCTACCCAATCGCCAAACAGGCCGGCGAGTTGCTGGCCCGACAGGGGGCCGCGTCCGGCGCCGCGCTGGGCAGACCCCAGATCGCCCGCTGTCTGGTGGCTGCCCGCTATGCCTCTACCGTCGACGACGCGATGCGGCGCCTCCTCGGCCGCGGCAAGCCGGCTTACGTGCCGCGCGAGGGCCTGGGGCCCAACGAGGCCATCTCGGCCATCAGGGCCGCCGGCGGCCTGCCGTCACTGGCGCACTTCGCCGACGCCTCCGAACGGCGCGAGCTGGTCAAGGAGCTGAGCGGCGTCGGGCTGGGCGGCCTCGAGGTCCACTACCGCCACTTCGGCGCCGAAACGATCGCCGACCTGGCCGAAGTGGCCCGGGAGCTGCGGCTGGTGGCGACGGGCGGGAGCGACTATCACGGCGACGGGGAGACGTATGCTGAGGCGCACGCCACGCTGTACGTACCCGACGAGGACGCCACGAACCTGTTCGCGCTGCTTGGCCGCCGCCTGTCGATCCGCGCCGGGGCCTCGCCTTCATGACCGTTCGGCCAGAGGGCGCTCTCGCGCCGCTGCCGGTCCGTCGCGTCGAGACGGCGCGCCGCGCCGCGCCCCCGGTGGTCGAACCTGCGGTAGCCGAGTTCCGGCCCGCCGCCGGCGAGACGCCCAGCTTCTTCGTCTGGACGCTCGGCTGCCAGATGAACCAGAGCGATTCCGAGGAGATGGCCGGGCAGCTGCTGGCCGTGGGCTGCGAGCGCGCGACTTCGTTGGAGCTCGCGGACCTGATCGTCATCAACACCTGCGCCGTACGAGAGCACGCCGAGGCGAAGGTCATCGGCCGCCAGGGCCGGCTCGCGGAGCTCAAGAAGGCCAGGCCCGGGCTGCGGGTCGTCCTGACGGGCTGCGGCGTCCGCGAGTCCGAGCGGTCCGGCCTGGCTCGACGCTTTCCGGCGATCGACATGTTCCTGCGGCCCGACGAGGAACCCGAGCTGGCGCTCCGCCTGGGCCTCGTCTCGGCACAGGCTCCCATAGGCCTGCGCACTGCCGCAACGGCGGCCACGACCATGGTCTCAGGCCGGGCCGTGAGCGCCGCGGATCGTCTGGCGCCGAGTCGAGCCACGGCCCTGGCCGAGGGCCGCGTGGCCCGCTCTTCGACCATCTCCGCCTGGCTGCCGATCGTCTACGGCTGCGACAAGACGTGCACCTACTGCATCGTCCCGTTCTCGCGCGGGCCGGAGCGGAGCCGCCCGTTCGACGACATCCTGGCCGAGGCGCGCGGCATCGCCGCGACCGGAATAGCGGAGCTGACCCTTCTCGGCCAGAACGTGAACAGCTACGGCCACGATCTGCCGGCGGAGGAACGGTTCGGGCACATCCGCACCAAACGCTCTAGCGGGCGCAAGCTCGATCTTGCGGGCCGGCCCGATCTGGCCGAGCTGCTGCGCTCGATCGACTCCATCAGCGGCTCCGGCGGCCAGCCGGCCATTCCACGTCTGCGCTTCATCACCTCGCACCCGTGGGATCTCTCGGACCGATTGATCGACGCGATGGCCGAATGCCCGAGCGTCTGCGAGCACCTGCACCTGCCGATCCAGTCCGGCGACGACGACATGCTCGGGCGCATGGGACGCCAGTACACAGTCGAGCATTACCGCGAGCGACTGGCCCGAATCCGCCAGGCCGTGCCCGGCATCGCCGTCTCCACCGACGTGATCGTCGGGTTCTGCGGCGAAACCGAGGCCCAGTTCCAGTCGACACTGAGCGTCATGGAGGAGCTCCGGTTCGACACGGTCTTCGCCGCGGCCTACTCGCCGCGTCCCGGGACGCCGGCGTTGCGACTGGCCGACGACGTGCCCGCGGCGGTGAAGCGGCGCCGCCTCAATGAGCTGCTCGCGCGCCAGGAGTCGATCGGCCTGGAGCGCAACCGCGAATGGCTCGGCCGCGAGGTCGAGGTGCTTGTGGAGCGGATCACGCCGCGCAAACGCGCCGCCGCCGACGAAGACGATCTCGCCGACGATCCCTCACTCCGGGTCCCCAGCCTCTACGGCGCCGCGGGGGAGGGGAGCGTCGCCCTGGCGGGTCGAACGCGGCACAACAAGCTCGTCCATCTCTCCGGCGACCCGACGCTGGTGGGCCGCGCCGTGACGGTGCTGATCGAGTTCGCGGGGCCGTTCGCGCTGCGCGGACGCGTCGTGTCCGAAAGCGCCGGACCCGGACGCGTCGGCCCCGGACGCGCCGCCGCGCCGACTTCCTGAGTGGCCGCGCCAGCCGGTCTCCCGCCCCTGGTCGTCCTGGCCGGAACAACGGCCAGCGGCAAGACCGCCCTCTCGCTGGCGCTCGCCGAAGAGCTGCGCGTCAGCGGGCTGGCGAGCGAGATCGTCTCCGCCGATTCCCGCCAGGTGTACCGCGGCATGGACATCGGCACTGCCAAGGTCACCGCGGCGGAACGCGCGCTGGTCCCGCATCACGGCCTCGACCTCGTGGATCCCGACCAGCCGTTCAGCGTCGCTGACTACGCGGCCTGTGCCGCCGCGGCGCTGGCGGGCATCGCCGAACGGGGCGCAGTCGCCCTGCTGGTCGGAGGCACGGGCTTCTATCTCCGTTCCGTGGCCCGTGGACTCGCCGTCGAGGAGCTGCCCTGGGACCCCGCCGTGCGCGCGTCCGTGGAGGCGCGGCTCGCAACGGAGGGATTGCCCGCGCTCGTAGGGGAGTTGCGGGAGCTGGCTCCGACTCGCGCGGCGGCCGTCGACCTCCGCAATCCGCGCCGCGTGGTGAGGGCTCTCGAGATCGCCCGTCTCCGGGGAGACGCGCCACTGCCGCAGCCTCGTGGCTACGGCGGACCCGTCCTGTGGTTGGGCGTCCGGGTCGAGCCGCCGGTCCTGCGCGAGCGGATCCATACCCGGGCTCGCGCCCAGTTCGACGCCGGCCTGGTCGAGGAGACGCGCGCCCTCGTCGCCCGCTTCTCGCCGGCACTGGCCAGCTTTTCGGGCATCGGCTACGCCGAGAGCCTGGCCCTCATCGAAGGTCGCCTGACCCGCGACGCGGCGATCGCGCAGGACGCCGGCCGCAACGTCGTCCTCGCTCGCCATCAGGCCACCTGGTTCCGCCGCGAGCCGGAGATCCGCTGGCTCGACGCCACGCACGCGCTGCCGCTCGACGAGGCGGCGGCTGCCGTCCGCACGTACCTGGAGACCCTCAGCCCACGATCGGCGCGCGGCGTTTCGTGAGGGTGGGCCGACGGCCTCGCCACTGCAGGGCTCCTGCCGGCCGTTCCGTTATCCTGGCCTGGTATGACTAAGGACATGATCGATCTGAGCGCGCCGGTGGAGCGCGCCTTCCTGGTTGCCGTCGACACCGGCGACGACCCCGGCTGGACGGCCGAGGAGTCGATCGTTGAGCTGGCCAGCCTGGCCGATACCGCCGGCGCCGAGGTAGTGGGCGCGGAGTGGCAGAACCGCCGCCATGTCGACCCGAACTTCTACGTCGGCAAGGGCAAGGTCGACGAGCTGGTGGCCGCCCGCTCGGAGACCGGCTACACGATCCTGATCACCGACGACGAGCTTTCGCCGGCCCAGCAACGCGCCCTCGAAGAAGCCGTCAAGACCAAGGTGATCGACCGATCGCGCCTCATCCTGGACATCTTCGCCCTGCACGCCCAGACGCACGAAGGCCGGCTCCAGGTCGAGCTGGCACAGCTCGAATACCAGCTCCCGCGCCTGACCCGGATGTGGACCCACCTCTCGCGCACCGGCGGTGGCATCGGCACCAGAGGCCCGGGCGAGTCCCAGCTCGAGACCGACCGGCGCCTCGTCCGCGAACGGATCAAGAAGCTCAAGGAGCGCGTCGATCAGGTCGCCGAGCAGCGCCGCACGGCGACCCGTGCCCGCGATCGGCGGCTCATCCCGACCGTCGCCATCGTCGGCTACACCAACGCNNGCCGGCAAGTCGACGCTGCTGAACTCGCTCGTCGGCCAGGAGGTCGTCAAAGCCGAGGACCGGCTCTTCGCGACCGTCGATCCGACGTCTCGCCAGGTCAAGCTGGGCGAGGGCCAGACCGCGATCGTCACCGACACCGTGGGCTTCATCCACAAGTTGCCCCACCAGCTCGTCGATGCCTTCCGCGCCACTCTGGAAGAGGTCACGCGCGCAGAAGTGCTTCTGGAGATCGTCGACGCATCGGACCGCCACTTCGCCGAGCATCGGGCCACGGTCCAGACCGTGCTCGAGGAACTTGGCGCCGGCGACAAGCCACGCCTGGTGGCGTTCAACAAGGCCGATCTGATCGAGGCAGCGGCCCGGGACGGCAACACGCCGGCGCCGGCGATCGCGGGCACGGTCCTGATCTCGGCCGTCACCGGCTACGGCCTCGAGACGTTGAAGGCGGAGCTCTCGGCGCTGCTCGCCACGCTCTGGGTGGATGTCGACGTGGCGATCCCTTACCTCGCCGGGGAGTTGATCGCCCGCATCCGCGAGCGCGGCACGGTGGAGCTCGACTACCGCTCTTTCGACGTCCGCGTCACGGGCCGCGTCAGCCCGGCGCTGGCGGGCGAGCTCGAGGCGGTTGCCGCGCGCTACCGCGAAGCGCTCCAGGCCGACGACGGTACCTCGGCCCCGGGCGGCCCCTCCGCCGACGCCTGACAGGGTCTCGGGGGTGCATCCGGCGCACGNNGGGGTTCGCACCGACCTACCCGTGTTGGCGGGGGGTGGACAACTGCCAAAACTGGCTTGCCCCGCGCCGAAACTGGTGGATAAGCCCCTTCTCTCGGGAGGGTGCGGGAGCCATTATTCGTCTTGCCCGGAGGGGCCAGCGAGATCGACACAGACTCAGCGGTTTCAACCGAAACGGTGATCGATCTACGTGAAGGACTAGGAGCCCGCAACGGTTTCTGGCTCGGATCGCAGACCGCAGCCGCGGAAGTCGAGATGTAGAGGAGCCTGTGGCAGTTCCGGCAGTGGCCGGAGCGCAGGTCGCCGTTCGAGCGAGAAGTCCTCGGATTTCTTGTTCGCGGTGGTCAAAGCGGCCGGTACACGCGAAACCGCAGTCCGATCGAAGCGGTTCCTCTGGGCGTTTCTTTGTGTCCGGCAGGCCGGCCGCTGGCGCGCCGCCCCGGGCCTGCGGCTGATCCCTGGCCTGCGGGCCGCCCGGTCAGCAGGGTAGGGGAGTCTGAGGGTATTCTCGACCCGACCCCGTCTCCGCAGCCAAGGAAGTCGATGCCGTCCGTCGCCCCCTCGCCGAGCTCGATCGCAGCCGCGCCCACAAGCCCTCGCATCTGGATCATCGTCCCGACCTACAACGAGCGCGAAAACATCGGCCCCATAAGTGAGGCCATTCTCGCCACGGTGCCGCAGGCGAATGTTCTCTTCGTCGACGATGCATCGCCCGACGGAACCGGCGAGCTCGCCGACGAGCTGGCCCGGCAGCACCCGAACATCGCCGTGCTGCACCGCGGGGCCAAGCAGGGACTGGGACGCGCCTATGTCGCTGCCTTCCGCGACGTGCTTGCTCGGGGGGCAGATGTGGTGGTCCAGATGGACGCCGATTTCAGCCACCCGGTCAGGTTCCTGCCGGGGCTGCTCGAGCCTCTGGCAGCCGATCGGGCCGACCTGGTGCTGGGTTCGCGCTACGTCAAGGGCGGGCACATTCCGCGCTGGAACATCCTTCGCCGCCTGGTGAGCCGGGGCGGCAGCGTGTTCGCCGGGACCGTCCTGCTGATGTCCTATCGGGACCTCACCGGCGGCTTCAAGGCTTTCCGTGGCTCGGTGCTCCGAGCCATCGACCTCGATCGTCTGCACGCGGGCGGCTATGCCTTCCAGATCGAGACGACCTTCCGCGCGCGACTGGCTGGCGCCCGAATCGTCGAGATCCCGATCACCTTCGAAGAGCGGCGCGCCGGTCAATCCAAGATGAGCATGGACATCTTCATCGAGGCTTTCCGGCTCGTGCTGGTCCTGCGCCTCACGACGCTGCACCGCCGGCGGCGCACCCTACCGTCCGAGCCGGCATAAGAAACGACCGTTCCAACCGCGTTCATCAGTCACGCCGGTAGAGGCCCACGATGTGCACGGTGCGTGGACAGCACCCCAGATGGCCGTCCGATCACCCGAGGAACGTGGATAAGCCGGTTGGCACCCCGGTCGGCGCAGACTAGATTCTCTCTTGCCCGGAGGGGCCACGAAATACCGAACGACTCGACCGATTCTCGGATCGGCCGAACGATGCGGGCTCGCGGTTCCTCTGGGCACTCCGTTTGCCTCACGTCCTGTCAACCACGGCCCGCCGATGCACGCTTCGTCGGCGGGCCGTCAGGATGTCTAGGACCAGACCGACTCGAAGTCCTGCCTAGTCAACTAGCCTGGTGCAGCCCACTCTGCTAGGCTTACGACAATGAAGCGCCAGAGCTGCTCCGGCGGATCGCCAGGACGGCACGGAGACAGGGAGTGGCGTGGAGCCTGGAGCGGCAGGGCTCCAACCACGAGGTCTGGCGTTGCGGAATCACGCACGTCCCGGTCCCGCGCCACGCCGACATTGGGCATCTGCTCGCCAAGGCGATCTTCGAGGAGCTCGAGGGCGAGCTTGGGAAGGACTGGTGGCGAAGATGAGACTCAGCTATCGCGCTACAGCCAGGCGCGACGGACGGTGGTGGTTTGTTGAAGTTCCGGGCGAGCAGGGTCTGTACACACAAGTCCGGCGGCTGGACCAGGCCGAGGCGATGATCCGCGAGGTCATCTCCCTTGTGCGAGAGGTCCCGCAGGACTCCTTCGATCTCGTCGTCGACCCAGACCTCGAATCGCTTGGGGCAGTCCGCGAGGCTGTCGAGGCCGCGCTTCGTGAGCGAGAGCGTGCCAGCGCTGCTCAAGAGGCCGCGTCTACGGCAATGCGCCACGCAGTTTCCGAAGTCCGCGCCTCCGGGTACACATCGCGAGACGCCGGCATGCTGCTTGGGGTCAGCAACCAGCGAATCAGCCAGATCGAGCGTCGGCCAGCGGATAGTTCCGTGCGAGACGAGGTTCTACCGGACTAGCCGCGCTCCGTGGATGGTCAGACGGACATAGCCAGTCCACGACCGCCCGCGTTCTGCTCTTAGGGACGCTAATCGGCTGTAGTGGCACTNNGATAAGAGAGGTTATGTCCGTTAGGATGATTGCCCTTGCACGAACCTCACGATGCGGTCCAGATTCGGGTTACGGGCCAAGCATCCCGCATCGATTGCGGTACGTACGAGCTTTGGGGCGTCCTCGCGGCATACCTTTAGGCCCAGCAGGACCTCGCCCAGAATTGCCATCACGTCGTGACCCCTGACCAGGTCTTTGTCGGGAACGGTCGCCAGTTCGCTCTTAGCCTCAGCCAAGCGTTCGAGCACCTCGGGTAGACTGGGTTTGCCGCCACAGTTGCTGACCACGCACCTGAGGAGCTTGGCGAAGTCGAAAGCGAGTTGGCCGTGTCGAGCCTTGACCACGCTCGTGAGCCTGACTGAGTTGACCGGAAGGTCCTTCCAGTACCGGCGTTGGACGTATCGCAGAAGTGCGATTTCGCGAGCCACTCCAAGCACGGCGTCGAGTACGTCCTGGCCAGACACCTTCGTACTCTGCACCCCGAGAAGCAGCACGCGACTAATGCATTGCTCTTCGAGCGCATACCCCTCGGCGTCCGTCCCGTCAGTAAGGACGACATTCGGCGGGTGCGATATGCCCAGGACGCGATCATGATCGGCGTCAACGAAGCAAATGACCCGCGCTTCGTCCTGAGTCGTTCTGGCGAGCGCGAGAAGTCTTCCCTTTTCGCCGCCCTCTTGCGCCTCCATCTTGACTTCACTGATCGGGGCGATGAGGACGTGAGGATCTCGAGTCGGACCGGCCAGCCACAAGATCAAGGCCACGTCAGTCCAGCCTTCGACGTACAACTCTCGACGAGCGCGATCGATGACCGAGGCGGTGACGACAGCGTTGGGCGTCCTGATCAGACCTTCAGGGGGCATCGTTCATGACCCTAGGCCAACCATGAACTGGCGATAGTTGGCGGTGACGTCGGGAGAGTGGGTTGCCAACACGAGTTGGGGGCGCGCATTGGATGCGCAACGCAACAGCGAGCTGATCAACTGAGTTTGCCATGAAATGTGCATCGACATCTCTGGCTCGTCGATAGCGATGAGGGTGCCGCGCCGAGTCGCAACGAGGGCTGCGACCATGAGGTACAGGAGATGGAATTCTCCTGAACTCAATTGATCCTCCCTCAATGTGGCGTGCGTCGCAGTCTCGATGCGCAGGCCCTCGTGGTCATCGATCATCACGGTCTTGTCCTTGAGGAAGTCCGTCATGACGGACTCAAAGGTCAACAGCCGATCAACAAGGGCTTGTTTCTGGGCCGCCCTTGCGTCGAGCCCCTCGATATAGGCCCCGAGGACCGCCAGCTGCTTGGGTTGTAGGTCCGCCGACGCCAGTACGGTTGTCAGTCGCTTGTAGTCCCACTCCTCCGGTCTGATGCCGAGGTGGAGGTACGTCTCGTCATTCCTGGAGATTCGATCGATCGTGTCCTTGAGGACGTTGGCGTCATACATGGCGGTGTCAGGGCCCGATATCGCCCGAAGAATCCTCTCAAACAACGCAGATTCGGTGGCAAAGAAGCGTCGGTAGTTCCCTTGAGCATCTTGGATGAATTGTCGGACTTGTGACCCTAACGTACCCTCACGACCTTCAAGTCGCAGCCGATCCATTCCCAACCTGAGACGAACCTCTGGCTGGTCGTCCAACGGCGATGGTTCGTAGTAGCGGTACCAATCCCGTGCCTCGGGAGGCATTGGGTACTTTGGCGTCCGAGCGGTCGGAATGAACTGGAACGAAATGTGGCTACGTGCTTCGCGAAACGCAGCGCTGAGTTCGCCTACCTCCGGCTGTCGTTTCGGATCCAACGCCCCTTTGCGTCGCGGATCCAGGACTCCCGTGCGTCCGTCGAAGCTCATTGTTAGTGGTGTACCGGCGCCTTCAGTCGCAACTGATAGCTCCTGACCTGTTGTGAGGCGGAGGGTGCAGCTTCTAAATGGCCGGGTCCGGAAGATGTCGAAATCAAGTCCCAAGAGACCATCGAGCATCTGAAGAAGTGTGGTCTTCCCGATGCCGTTCTCTCCAAAGAGGATCACCAGCGATGGCTCGGAAGACGACTCCGGCAAGTGTGGAAACGTGAGTCGGTGGTCATAGCGCCCGAAGAGGCCGTCGACTCGCAGCTCAGCAAGTTCTGCCTGAGAGTCCGAGTCGGAGCGAGAATGCGTGCTCCCGGACACTCGGCCGTGGGCTACCTTGCCTCGTTGAGGAGTTCTTGCCATTCTCTCCTACCTCTCTCAATGCACTCTAGAGCCGAATCGACAGTCCTACGCGGATGCTTCCATCCGCCGTGCCTGAGCAAAGACACGCTGGAGATAGTGATCCATGACGACCGACTGGAAGGCGGGGTCGTCGAGGATGCGCTTGAAGATGTCGG
>PMIQ01000241.1 GCA_003157175.1 Chloroflexota bacterium | reverse complement strand
CTTCAACGGCGGCTCGGCGCTCGCGGCGGATGGCCACGCCGTCAACGCCGTCCTGGTCACGAACACTGCTGCCGGCATGGGCGCGCTCACCTGGATGACGATGAGCTGGCTGCACAAGGGCTCACCCAGCGTCATCGGAGCGGTCTCGGGCGCGATCGCCGGCGAGGTCGGCATCACTCCGGCCTCCGGCTTCGTCGACCCGAGCTCGGCGATCGTGATCGGCTTCATCGCGGGCGTGGTGTGCTACGGCGCGATCCTGCTGCGCGAGCGCCTCAAGGTCGATGACGCGCTCGACGTCTGGGCGGTCCACGGTGTCGGTGGCACGCTGGGCGTGCTGCTGACTGGTGTCCTGGCGACGACCGCCGTGAACACCGTCGGCCGGGGCTGGATCGACGGCAACTTCGGCCAGGTGGGTATCCAGCTCGTCGCCATCGTCGCCGTCTGGGTCTACAGCGCCGTTGCGACCTTCGCGATACTCAAGGTTGTCGACGTGGCCGTCGGGCTTCGAGTCGGCGAGGCCGAGGAGGAGGCCGGACTGGACGTCAGCCAGCACGGCGAGACGGTCGCCTTCCAGAACTGAGTCCCTCTGCCTTTAGCGCAGGAACGGCGCCGTCCTCTCCCCCTCGGTCGGCGCCGTTCCTCATCCCTGGGTTCCCGTCGGGTGGCGAGCGGGTGAAACGTACCGAACGGCAACCCCGGCGCCACCCGAGCGCTACCGAAGGTCCACCCTGGCGCTACTGATTCGCGCCGACACCTTCCCTAGACTTCCATTCATTGAAACGGGACCGAGGGTTCCAGCGCTCAGCCGAAGGAGCCTGAAATGATCGTCGCAGCTGCTTTCCTAAGCTTCTCTCTCCTGGTCGTGGCCTGGTTCATCGCCCCGTCGCACGCGACGGTCGAGTAACCTGGCGGTCATTTCCGCATCCTTCGACAAGGCAGCTCGCACACCGGCCCGCGCACCTTTCGGCAGGNNGTGATTCTGGGTGGTGGTGGGGCGGGCTGTGGGGCAGCCGGCGACGGTTCGCTGCCGCACGCCACTCCGCCGTTCGAACCGAACCTACTCCGCGTCTTCCAGGCGATAGCCAACGCCGCGGACGGAGGCCGGTAGCGGCGCGCCGGCCTCCTCAAGCTTGGAGCGCAGGCGGGCGAGGTGGGGCTTGAGCCACTGCGGGTCGGGGTTCGGCTCGCCCGGCCAACCGGCCGACAGCAGGCTGCTGTGCGAGACGACGTGGCCCGCCGCGGCGACGAGAGAGGCCAGCAGGCTGTATTCCGTCCGCGTCAGGACGAGCTCCTCGCCGGCAACTGAGGCGGTGTGGCGGCCGCGGTCCAGGACGATCGAGGCCCACCGCAACTCCCCGGCGCCTCGGGGCTCCCCCTCGTTGCTGCGACGCCGCATCACGGCCCTGATCCGAGCCAGCAGCTCCTGCTTGCCGAACGGCTTGACCACGTAGTCGTCCGCGCCCGTGTCCAGCGCCTCCACCTTGGCGCGTTCGTCGGATTCGCCCGTGAGGACGATGATCGGCGTCTGCGATATGCGGCGGATGGCGCGGCAGACCTCCACGCCGTCCAGGCCGGGCATGGCCAGATCCAGCAGCACCAGATCCGGGCGTTCCTCGGAGAAGCGGCGGAGGGCGGCGTTGCCGTCGTACGCGGTGACGACACGATGCCCGGCACGCCCGACCAGGGCCGACACGGCGCCCACCATCGCCGGCTCGTCGTCGACGACGAGGATCAGCAGGCTCGCCTCTGTCACCGGACCCATGGTGCTCAAGTTGTGGCCTCCGCTCCAGTCTGCGCTCGTGCGCCTCGCTGCTTTCGTTTCGATACTTTCGCTACCCGTCCGAACCGGCCTCGGACATGACGCCGGCCTCCGGGCCGCCGTCGTCCACCGAAGTGTCGCTCATCTCGGGCACCGCAACCATAAAGCGACTGCCGCCGTACCCATTTGATTCCAACCAGACACGTCCGCCCATGGCGTTCATCAGTCTTCGTGCGGCGTAAAGCCCGATCCCGGAGCCCCGCGGCCGAGTTGCAGTTCGAACGTAGGCGTCGAAGACCGACTCCCATTCGGCCTCGGGGATACCGGCTCCGTCGTCGGTGACGTAGATCTGGACCTCGCCGTCCTTGCGCCACGCCCCCATGGTGACCGATCCGCCTTCGGGCGAGTACTTCACCTCGTTCTCGAGAAGGTGCTCCAGGACCTGGCGGAAGCGACCTTCGTCGCCCACGCCCACAAGCTCCTCCCATGTGCCGGTGCGGCGAAGCGGATGCTCCCGAAGCAGCGGCGTCATCTCGCCGATGGTGTCGTTGACGGCGCGAGCCACGTCGAATGGGATACGCGCCAGACCGGCGGCCAGCCCCTCGCCGCGGACCGACGCCAGGATCGAATCCACCAGCCGATCCAGGCGCGTGACCTGGCCTATCGCCTGACGGCGCCACTCGTCGACGAGCTTCGGATCGGGCCCCGCACCGTCACCGGCGGCGTCGACGGCCGCGTCCGCCAGCAGATCGAGATATGCCCGCACGACCGCGAGCGGCGTGCGCAGCTCGTGCGTGACGACCGCCAGGAGCTCGGCCCGGGCGCCGTCGAGGGCCGTGAGCGTCTGGAGCTGCTCTTCCGCCTCGGCCTGAAGACGGCCCTTCTCCACGATGCCGCCCAGCAGCGCCCCGATCGTCACCAGGAACTCGACCTCCTCGGTCGAGAAGACACGGGTTTCGGTGGCCTGGACGTTGATAACGCCGATGATCGTGTCGTTCCACGGCAGCGGCACCGAGAGCATCGACACGAACTGCGACTGGTCGAAGCCGGGCACCCACTTGAAGCGCGGGTCGACCCGGACGTCCGGCGAGGCGATCGGCCGGCCGAACTGCGCGGCTCGACCCGTAAGCCCTTCGCCGAGCCCCAACGTCACGCGTCCGATCTGGTCGCGATCGAGGCCGTTGGTGGCAGCCAGCCGAAGGCACGATTCGTCGCGCTCCATGAGGTAGACGGAGCAGACCTCGACGTCCAGGGCGGTCGTGGTGCGATCCACGATCGTCCGCATCAGCTCGTCCCAGTTGCGTGCCGTCGTGAGAAGCTTGGCGAACTCATGCAGGAATTCGAGCTCGCGAAGCTTGCGCTCGCCGTCGAACGGCGCGCCGGCCCCGGGGGCCGAAAGCACGGTCGAGCCAGGGGACCCTTCCAGCTCAGGCGTCTGCCCACGGGCGGGCGCGGGATCGAGCTTGGATTTGCGTCTGGGCTTGCGATCGGGCTCTTTCATCGTCGGTCGACCCTCGGGCGCGTCAAGCGTCTATCTCGCTACTTCGCGGCCGATGCCGGCGCGTCGTAGACCTTCGTCGGCAGGTCCGCGAGCAGCGGCTCGGTCCACGTCCAGGCGGCGCCGTAGTGGCGGCCCACGGCCCCGTGACGCGCCGCCTCGGTGCGCAGCGGCAGACCGAATATCTCGATGAAGCCGACCGCGCTGGCGTGGTCGAAGGCGTCGTCGGCGTCATAGGTGGCCAGGGCCTTGTCGTACAGGGACAGCGGGCTGCGCCGGCCGACAACCACCGCGCTGCCGTGGTCGAGCCGGACCCGGACGTCGCCGCTCACGACGCGCTGGCTGCTGGCGGCGTAACCGCGCAGGTCCCGATGCAGGGCGCTGAACCACAGCCCGTCGTAGGTGAGCTGGGCCAGCTCGTCGGCCACCGTGCGATTGAAGCGCAGAGTGTCCTTGGTTAGCGTCAGCCCTTCGAGGGCGCGGTGGGCGCGGTGGATGACCGTGGCCGCGGGCGCCTCGTAGATCTCGCGGCTCTTGATGCCGACCAGGCGGTCCTCGACGTGATCGACCCGGCCGACGCCGTGGGCGCCCGCCAGATCGTGGAGCTTCTCGACCAGCACCACCGGATCGAGCCGCTCGCCGTCGAGCGAGACCGGCACGCCGCCCTCGAAGCCGATCACGATCTCGACCGGGGCGGGGGCCTCCTCCGGGTCGACGGTCCAGCGGTAGACGTCGGCTCGCGGCGCGGTCCAGGGATCTTCGAGGATGCCGGCCTCGATGGAACGGCCCCACAGGTTCACGTCGATCGAGTAGATCGAATCCTTGGTGATGGTGATCTCGATGTTGCGCGCCCTGGCGTACTCGATCTCCTGCTCGCGACTGAGGCCCATGCCGACGCGCATCGGGGCGATGACGGCCAGCGATGGATCCAGGGCGTGCGTCGCGACGTCGAAGCGGACCTGGTCGTTGNNCGGGTAGACGCCCTGGTAGAGCGCCCCGGCCTGGACGTGGGGCCAGCAGAAGTCGCGCACGAAGCGCTCGCGACCGTCGACGACGTAGGCGCGGCTGGCGCCGGCGCTGATAGCCCGGCGGTCGACGTCTTCCTTGAGCACGCCGCCACCGAGGTCCACGGTCAGGGTGACGACCTCCACGTTGTATTGCTCGCGCAGCCAGGCGACGGCCACCGAAGTGTCGAGTCCACCGGAATAGGCGAGCACCACCTTGTTCATAGAGGAGCCTCCGAATGCGCGAATAGTCGTGCGTTCGGCCCGGCCGACGCGTCCGACGGTTGGAATGTCTGGAAGCGGGCCAGCCACCGCTCGAGGGCGGCTTCGGTCTCGAACAGGACCAGCGCTGTGTTGTCGCCCGCCAGTGTGCCGACCTGGTCGGTCAGGCTCGACTGATCGATCGCCTGGGCGATGGCGCCGGCCGAGCCCGGTGTCGCCACGAGCACCAGGCTCAGGCCGCTGCGGCCGATTCGGACGGGGATGTCCTCGAGCAGCCGCGCCAGCCGGGCGTCGTAGGCGTTCCCGGTGGCGGCCGTCTCCGGCGTGGCGTAAACGTGGCGGTCGTCGCGCGGCACCTTCACCAGGCCCATCTCCGCGGCGTCGCGGCTGACGGTTGCCTGGGTGACCTCGAAACCGCGTGCGCGGAGAAGCTCGACCAGCTCCTCCTGGCTCCCGATCGGCGAATGCGAGATCAGATCGAGCAGGGCGCGCTGGCGGCGCTGCTTGACGTTTGGCTGGCTGCCGTTGATGGCCACGATCACGATCCGATCTCAGGCCGTCGCCGCGGGGGTTTCGGTGGCGGCGCGCGCCGCCGTGATCCGGGTGCCGAATGTCGGATCGTGGAGAGCGCGGCTCAGAGCGTGTGGGTCCCTGGAGTCGCAGATGACGGCCTCGGCCCCGGGCCAGCTCACGGCCTGGAGGGCGGCGCGGATCTTGGGCACCATGCCGCCCTTGATGACGCCCTCGGCGATCAGCTTCTCGGCCTCGTCCGCGGTCATGGCGATCAGCTTCTCACCGGCCGCGTCGCGGATGCCGTCGACATCGGTCATCAGCACCAGCTGGCGGGCACCGAGGCCCGCGGCGATGCCGGCCGCGGCGTCGTCGGCGTTGACGTTGCAGACGGTGCCCTGCTCGTCGCGGGCGAGCGGCGCCACGACGGCCAGCTCGCCGGCCACGAGCAGCTGGTCGAGGAAGTCGCGGCGCAGGCCCACGACATGGGCCACCAGCCCGAGACCGGGCACGCGCTCGGCGATCATGAGGCCGCCGTCGACGCCGGAGAGGCCCACGGCGTCCACGCCGCGGTCGCGCAGGTCCGACACGAGCTCGGAATTCACCACTCCCCGGAGGACGGCCGCGGCCACGTCCAGCGCCGCCTGGTCGGTCACACGCAGTCCGCCTTCGAAGCGGCTGGGCACGCCCAGGCGCTCGAGCCATTCGGTGATCCGCTTGCCGCCGCCGTGGACGAGCACGACGGGGCGCTCCCGCGCGACCGACGCCACCTCGTCGAGGACGTGGGCCTGGTCGGCGAGCGTCGTTCCGCCGAGCTTGAGGACGAGCACTTCGCTCACGTGGTGTACTCCGCGTTCTCGATGACGTACTGCTCGGTCAGGTCGCAGCCGAACGCCTCGCCGGCGCCTTTGCCCAGGCCGAGGTCCAGACGAATGAGCACTTCCGGGGCATCCATCGCTTTTCGGACGGCGGCGCGGTCGAAGGGGAGGGGAGTGCCGGCCGCGAACACGAGGGTGCCGGCGATGGCGATGCGCAGCCGCTCCAGGTCGAACTCGGGGCCGCGGCCGGCCCGTGGCATCGCTTCCGTATGGTGCAGGCCGGCCGCCTCGAGCAGCTCCTCGTCGGGGAGGCGGGCGTTGCCGGCGGCGCTCGCCACGCGGCCCCAGTTTGGGTCGCGGCCGTGCACGGCGGCCTTGAGAAGGCTGCTGCTGACCACGGAGCGGGCGATTGCCCGGGCGTCGTGATCGTCGGTGGCGCCGCTGACCTGGCAGGTGATGAGCGTCGAGGCGCCCTCCCCGTCGGCGGCCTGCTGGCGCGCCAGGGAGCGCGCGACCGCCTCGATGGCCCGGCCGAGGATGGCGGCCTCCGGACTGGCGGTTGCCACCAGCCGCGCCCGGGACGCGCCCGACGCCAGCAGGAAGACGGTGTCGTTGGTGCTCGTGTCGCCGTCGACGCTCAGCTGGTTCCATGTTCGCTGGACGATCGGCGCAAGCAGCCCGTACAGCGTCTCGGGAGCGGCGCTGGCGTCGGTCAAGACGACGCCGAGCATCGTGGCCATGCGGGGATGGATCATCCCCACGCCCTTGGCGAGGCCGGAGACGGTCACCCGCACCGGCGCCCCGTCTGGACCGGGCAGCTCCACCGATGTGGTGGCGAGCTTGATCTTCGTGTCCGTGGTCATGATCGCCCTGGCCACCGCCGCGAGGCCTTCGTCCGTGGCGGCGAGTTGCGGGACCAGCCGCGCGATCCCGTCGCGGACCCTGTCCACGGGCAGCCGCACGCCGATGACGCCGGTGGAGAGTGCCAGTGTCCGTTCGGCCCGCGTGTCGAGCGCCGCGGCGACCGCTTTGGAGATGTCCGCCTGGTCGGCGTCGCCCTGTGCGCCTGTGGCCGCGTTCGCGGATCCGGCCGTGGCCACGATCGCGTCGGCCCAGCCGAAGCGACCGCCGCCGCCGATCTCGGTGGCGTTGAGATGAGCCTGCGAGATGCGGATCGGCGCCGCCACGACCTGGTTGCGGGTGAAGACGGCGGCGGCAGCAGCGGGCTCGCCCAGAGTCGCGATCATCGCCAGATCGGGGCGCCCGGATGGCTTGATGCCGGTGGTCGTGCCGCCGGCCCGGAAGCCTCCCGGCAGCGCGGCCCGCTCCTCGATCGGCGGTAGCGCCATCGGAAGCGGCTCGAGCGCGTCGGTGTCGTGTGCCCCGGCAACCCCGGACGCCGGACCGGCGCTCTGGGCCGAAGGATCGAATACGCCTGGCTGCATCTGCTGGGATTTCCTTATGGCGAACTGGGGTGAGTTGCTAGGGCGCGATCGGATACTGCTCGAGCCCCGTTGTCTCGGGCAGGCCGAAGAGGACGTTGAGGGCCTGGACCGCCTGTCCGGCGGCGCCCTTGACCAGGTTGTCGATGACGCCCAGGGCCAGGATGCGGCCGCTTCGCGGGTCCACGCGGCACCACACGCGACACAGATTGCTGCCGTAGACGTGCTTGGTGGCCGGCGGTTCGGCGACGACCTGAACGAACGGCTCGTCGCGGTACGCCTCGGCGTAGAGCGCGTCCAGCTCCGCCTGGGTGACGGGACGGGTCGGCCGTACGTGGCAGCTGGCGAGGATGCCGCGCGTCATCGGAATGAGGTGCGGCAGGAAATCCACGGTAGCGACGCCCGGGTTGGCGTCGCGGCTACCGAACGCACCACGCTCGCCCTGTTGCTGNNACGCCGTAGGCCCTGACGCTCTCGTTGACCTCGGAGAAGAGCAGATCGGGCTTGGGCTCGCGGCCGGCCCCCGAGACGCCGCTCTTGGCATCGACGGCGAGATCGCCGATCAGCCCGGCCCGTGCCAGCGGGGCAAGAGTCAGGATCGTCGCGGTGGGGTAGCAACCGGGCAGCCCGATGACGGTCGAATCCTGCTCGGCGGCCCGGCGCATTTCCTCGCGGTGGAGCTCCGGCAGGCCGTAGACGGCCAGGGCCAGAAGCTCGGGTGCCGGATGCTCGAACTTGTACCAGCGCGGGTAGTCGGCCGGGTCGTGGAGACGGAAGTCCGGCCCGACGTCCAGGAGAGCCGAGCCGTGGGCCACGATACCGGCGGCCATGTCGGCGGCCACGCCGTGCGGGAGCGCGGTGAAGATGGCGTCGGCCTCGGGGATCGCCTGATCGATGACCAGACCCGTCGCGGCGAGATGGGGATGGGACTCGGCGATCGGGACGTTGTCGCGGTTTCGGCCGTGCAGGCCCGCCACCCGGACGCGGGGGTGGTTCAGCAGCAGCCGAACGAGTTCGCCGCCTGCATAACCGGTGGCGCCAACTATGCCGACCGTGATCGTCCGGCCGCCCTGCCGAGTGCGCGCCGCGCGAGGCCCCAGGCCGCGCTCCGATCCGGTCGCGGTATTCGCCCCGCCGCTGCTCGCGCCCGCGCTCACAGGCGAGCCACCGGCAGATGCCGGCGCGGGCTTCTGGCCGGACTTCTCGCCGGAACTGGTCGCGGGAACGCCGTCAGGCGTCGGTCGGGTGGCGGTCATGGTCGCATGAGTATACGGTCCGGTGAATAGTCATGCAAGCGCAAATACCGCCCGCGCCACGCCGCGCCACGCCACTCCGATCGCCACGCCACTCAGATGTAGCCGGCCGCGACCAGGATGATCCCCGCGACCATGAACCAGTGGAGCAGCCAGCCCCAGAGGAACGATCGGGTGCGCCAGGCCAGGATGCCGAAGAAGACGCCACCGACGATCGTCGAGAGGACCTCCAATTCGGGCTTCCAGACGTGCATGAGGGCGAATGGGATCATCTGCAGCCAGATCGCGTCGGTGCCGTACCTGGGTCTAAAGGCTCCCAGCAACCAGCCCCGGAAGAAGAACTCCCAGGCGAACATGTCTACGCCGGCGTCCAGGATCAGTCGCCAGGCCGGCCTCTGCGCCGCCAGCACGGTGTAGTAGATGCGGAAATCCGGCAATTGCCCCAGGATCGCGATGGCGACGGCCATGATGGCGATGCCGGCGATGGCCACTGGCAGCCCGAGTCTCCAGTCGCCCAGGGCCAGGCCGTAGCGACGCGGATTTTCGTGCCACACGAGCACGATCACGGCGAGCGGGACAAAGGCTTCGAGCACCAGGTGGGCGTACTCGGGCTGGCCGTAGTTGTTGTCGTACGCGACCAGCAGGACGAGCATGGCGGCCGTGATCGCCTGGACCATCCGCGCGTTGAAGTCCACGCCCCAGATCCGCCAGGTCGTTCCCGCGCGGGATTCCGGCGCTGCTTCGTCCGCTGTCGAGGCTGCCTGGGACACCGGCCCTCCCGCTCGGGTTCGCACTCCTGGGTCGCTCGGTGGGCGGGCGCCTCAGCCGGGGCGGCGCGGTCGGAGGGTTCGCGCCGGCGGGGCGATCATATCAACCCGCGNNCAGGCAGGCCGGTCAGACGGCCAGAACGTCCTTCGACGGCCCCGTGACGACGACCTCGCCCTCTTCCTCTGCGGGCCGGTTGGCCACCCCCGCCGGACGCCGGATCAGGTAGCGGTGGCTTATCCGCGCCACGCCGGAGGCGATCTGGGCGCTCACCGTGCAGTACTTGGTGGCCGAGAGCTCGATGGCGCGCCGGACCGCCTCCGTGTCCACGTCTCCTTCGACGACGTGCAGGATGGTGATGTCGGTGAAGACGTTGGGCGCCGTCTCGCGCTGGACGCCAGTGACCTCGGTGGCGTAGCGGGTGACGGCCTGCCGCTTCTTGGCCAGGATCTCGACGACGTCCATGGCCGTGCAGCCGGCGATCGCCGCGAGCACGAGCTCCGTTGGGCGCGGCCCGGCGTCGCCGGCGGCGTTGTCCATGATTATGTCGTGCCCGGAACCGGTGGCCGCCACGAACCTGAAGCCGTCCTCGTGCCGGAGGCTGACTCGCTTCTCACCCAATTCGATCTCCTGACTGCCTGGCCGCTTACGCTTCAGCCGCCGCCAGCGACGCTGCCGGCGTGCCCGTCTCACTTGTTCCCTGGCGCGCGAACTGCGTTTGGTAGAGCTCCGCATACACGCCGCCGGCGGCCAGCAGGTCGGTGTGCGTGCCCCGCTCGACGATGCATCCCTCAACCACGACGAGGATTTGATCGGCCTCCCGGACGGTGGACAGGCGGTGGGCGATCACGACCGAGGTGCGGCCGGCCAGGGCCGTTCGGAGCGCCAGCTGAACCGCCAGCTCCGACTCCGAGTCGAGATGGGCCGTCGCCTCGTCGAGCACGACGATGTCGGGCGCCTTGAGCAGCAGCCGGGCGATCGCGACGCGCTGCTTCTCGCCCCCCGAAAGCCGGTAGCCGCGATCGCCCACCACGGTGTCGAGGCCGGCCGGCAGCGATTCGACCAGCGGCATGATCTGGGCGGCCAGCAATGCCTCGACCAGCTCCTCGTCAGAGGCGTCGGGCTTGGCATACCGCAGGTTGGCCCGGATCGTGTCGTGGAACATGTGCGCGTCCTGGGTGACCACTCCCACCTCGCGGCGGATCGAGGCCAGGGTCGCGTCCCGCAGATCCACTCCGTTGATGCGAATTGCGCCGGAGCGCACGTCGTACAAGCGTGGGATCAGGTGGCTGATCGTGGTCTTGCCGCCGCCGGATGGACCCACCAGCGCCACCAGCTGACCGGGCAGGGCGGTGAACGACACGCCGAACAGGACCTGTTGCGAGGGCGCCTGGTCGAGCACCGCGACCGACTCCAGCGAAGCCAGGGACACTTCCTCCGCCCGCGGGTAGCTGAAGTCGACATGGTCGAACTCGATCGTGGCCGGGCCCTCGGGGATGGCCACCGCGCCGGGCTTCTCGGCGACCATCGGTTCCAGGTCGAGCACCTCGAAGACGCGGTCGAAGCTGACCAGCGCGGTCATGATGTCGACCTGCACGTTCGAGAGGGCCGTCAAGGGGCCGTAGAGCCGGTTCAGGTACGCCGTCAGGGCGACGACCGTGCCGACCTGCAGCGCGCCGCTGGCGGCGAGGACGCCGCCCCAGCCGTACACGAGCGCGGTGGCAAGCGAGGCGGTGAGCAGGATCGCGGCCATGAACACCCGTGTGTACATGGCCTGCGTGACCCCGATGTCGCGGACCCGACCGGCCTTTTCCTCGAAGCTGTGGATCTCGCGCAGGGGCTCCCCGAACAGCTTCACCAGGAGCGCCCCGGCCACGTTGAAGCGCTCGGTCATCATCGAGATCATCTTTGCGTTGAGGTTGTAGCTCTCGCGAGTGAGCGCCTGGATCCGCCGACCGACCCAGCGCGCCGGCAGCAGGATTATGGGAAGCAGGGCGAGCGCCACCAGCGTGATCTGCCAGGACAGCAGCAGCATGGCGGCGAGGGTGATGGCGACGCCGATGACGTTGCCGACGACCGACGAGAACGTGTCGGTGAACGCCTGCTGCGCGTCCAGC
>PMIQ01000207.1 GCA_003157175.1 Chloroflexota bacterium | reverse complement strand
CAGACGATCGACGCGGACGGCCACCAGGAGCACGCCTACCCCGACTACGACCTGACGCGGCTCCCGATCCTGCGTGTCGTCGATCCGGAGGGCGATCCCCTCATCATCCACATCGAGCTGCCGGAGCGGATGCTCGCGGCCGCCGTCTGGAGCGTCCAGGTCGGCCGCGTGCCGGTCCTGCTGCTCGATACGGACATCCCCGACAACGACGAGTCGGACCGACCGATCACCCACATCCTCTACGTCCGCGGCCGCGAGATGCGCCTCCACCAGGAGCTGGTCCTGGGCGTGGGCGGCGTGCGCGCCATCAAGGCCCTGGGCATCGAGCCGGCCGTCTGGCACCTCAACGAAGGCCACTCCGCGTTCCTGCTCGTGGAGCGTGCCCGCGCCCTCGTCGAAAAGGGAGTGGCCCTGGACGAGGCCCTGGAGCGCACCCGCGCCAACAGCGTCTTCACGATCCACACTCCCGTCTCGGCCGGCAACGAGCGTTTCGACGCGGACCTGGTGCGGCGCGTGGCCGGGCCGCTGTGCGACGGCGACGGGCGCAAGGGAACCGGCGGCGTCCCGATCGAGCGGGTTCTGGAGCTGGCCCGGGGCGTCGACGGCGACGGTCGCCAGCTCGACATGACGGCCCTCTCGCTGCGGCTCTCCAACACCGCCAACGCCGTCAGCAAGCTGCACAGCGTGACCGCCAACAACACCTGGCAGGGGCTGGGCGGAAAGCAGATCATCGCCGTCACGAACGGCGTCCACATCGCAACCTGGGTCGGCCAGCCGATCGGCGAGCTGTTCGAGCGCTATCTCGGCGCCCAGCTCGACAGCCTCGATGCCCACAACGGCACCGAGCACTTCTGGGAGCGGACCGACCAGATCCCCGACGTGGAGCTCTGGAGCGCGCACCAGCGCCAGAAGCTCGAGCTGATGATCTTCGCCCGCAACCGCCTGCGCCACCAGTTCGCCCGCCACGGCGAGGCGCCGAGCGTGCTGGAGGAGCTCGAGTCGGTCCTCGACGTCGGCGCCCTCACGATCGGCTTCGCCCGCCGGTTCGCGACCTACAAGCGAGCCGGCCTGCTCTTCTCCGACATGGACCGCATCTCCCGGCTGCTGTGGAACAAGGATCGCCCGGTCCAGATCATCTTCGCCGGCAAGGCTCACCCGGCCGACCGCCCCGGCCAGGGCGTCATCCAGGAGATCTTCGCTCGCTCGCGCTCGCCGCAGCTGCGCGGGCGGGTCTTCATCCTGGAGGACTACGACCTGCGCGTGGCGCGGTTCATGGTGGAGGGCGTCGACGTCTGGCTGAACAACCCGCGCCGGCCGCTGGAAGCCTCGGGCACGAGCGGCATGAAGGCCGCGGTCAACGGCGTCGTGAACCTCTCCGTCCTCGACGGCTGGTGGGACGAGGGCTGGGTCGGCGACAACGGCTGGGCCATCGGAGGGCGCGAGATCAATCCGAACGAGGGCGCCCAGGACTACTCCGATGCCCAGGACCTCTATCGGCTCCTGGAGCAGGAGGTCGTGCCGCTCTACTACGGGCGCGACGAGGACGACACGCCGACCGGCTGGACCGCCGAGATGCGCCGTTCGATCGCCAGCACGATCTGGCGGTTCTCGACGATGCGGATGCTCCACGAGTACACCGAGCGGATGTACGTTCCCGCCGCCGGTGTCGAGGTCAGGCGACCGGCCAGCCGCCGGACCCGCGCCGAGCCCAGCTGAGCCCCGGCGTGGGCGGCCGCGTTTCTCTCGCTCTCGTAATCCACAACCATCAGCCGGTCGGCAACTTCGGCTGGGTGATCGCGGACGTCTACGAGCACGCCTACTCGCCGATGCTCGACGCCTTGGAGCGGCACCCCGGAATCCGGCTGGGCCTCCACTACACCGGGCCGCTGCTGCAGTGGATGGCCGCCAACCGGCCCGAGGCGATCGGGCAGATCCGCCACCTCGTCGAGCGCGGTCAGGTGGAGATCGTGGGCGGCGGCTACTACGAACCGATCCTGGTGACGCTCCCGGACCGCGACCGCAACGGCCAGCTGGTCCGCATGCGCGACGAGATGGAGATCATGTTCGGGCGACGGCCGGCCGGGGCATGGCTGGCGGAGCGGGTCTGGGAACCGTCGCTCGCCTACGACCTGGCGGCCGCCGGCTACGAGTGGACCGTGCTCGACGACAACCACCTCCGCGCCGCCTCGATCCGCGAGGACGAGATGTGGGCACCGCTCACGACCGACGACCGCGGCCGCCGGCTCACGGTCTTCGGGACCGAGCAGGGCCTGCGCTATCGGATCCCGTTCAAGCCGGTCGAGGACGTCATCTCGTATCTGCGCGAGCGAACGACGCCGGACGGCCGGTTCGTGGGAATGATGGGCGACGACGGCGAGAAGTTCGGCGCGTGGCCTGGCACGTTCGAGTATTGCTGGAGCAACGAGCATTGGGTGGATCGGCTCTTCGAGGCCCTGGAGCGTGAGGCCGGCTGGCTCTCGACCGTGACACCGTCGGAGTGGCTCAAGCGGCGGCCACCGACGACGCGGGCCTACTTCCCCACTGCCTCGTACGTGGAGATGACCGAGTGGGTCCTGCCGCCTAACGAGACGCCGGTTTTCACGTCGTTGTTGGAGCGGGCACGTGAGCGCGGTCTGCCCGAGGCGCGGTACCTGCGCGGCGGCTTCTGGCGCAACTACGCGGCCCGCTACCGCGAGGTCAACGACCTCCACAAGCAGATGCTTCGCGCCTCCGAAAAGGTCGACTCGATGCCCGACGGACCGACGGTGTCGCGCGCGCTCGACCACCTGTACCAGGGCCAGTCGAACGACTGCTACTGGCACGGGCTCTTCGGCGGGATCTACATCGTCCACATGCGCATGGCGACGCTGTCGCACCTGATCGCGGCCGAGGACCTCGCCGACGCGGCGGTGGCGGCGGCCGCCGGAGGCGGGCGCGACGGCGGCCGGCCCTATGGCGCGCGGTTGACCGACACGGACCTGGACGCCGTGGACGAGGTGCTGATCACCTCGCCCGGGCAGACGGTCGTGCTGGACCTGAACGACGGCGGCGCAATCTCCTCGTGGGATCTGCGGGCCAGCCGGGTGGCACTCGCCTCTGTGCTGCGGCGCCGGCCGGAGGCTTACCACCAGCGGCTGGTCGACCACGATCGCGCGGCCGAGGTGGCTGCGCTCGGCCAGACGGAGGCGAAGGCGTTGGCCGACGAGGGCCCGGTCGCCGGCGCGCCCGCCACGGTTGCGGAGCCCGCCACGGCCGGCGCGGCCACGGCCGGCGCGGCCGGCGGGCAAGCGGCGGCCGCAGCGACCCCGGCCGAGGGTAACGCGCCGCGGACCATCCACGACATCGTCAACGTCNNAACGTCAAGGAGCCCGGCCTGGCCGCGTTCCTCCGCTACGACCGCCACGAGCGGCGGAGCGGGCTCGTTCATCTGCTGCCCGAGGGCGGCACGACTTCCGTTGAGGCGCTCGTCGCGGCCACGTACGAGGAGCTCGGCGATTTCGTGGAGGCGGCCTACGAGCTGGACTGTCTATCGGGCGATCGGATCTCGGTCCGCCGGCTCGGCTCGGCGCTGATCGGCGGCGCGCCGACGCCGGTGGCGGTCGAGAAGACGTTCCGTTTCGGCGGCTCACGCCTCAAGCCCGCCCTCGAGCTGGCGACGACGGTCGAGAACCGCGGGGGTGCCCCGGTCGCCTTCGAGCTGGCGGTCGAATGGAACGTCAACCTGCTCGGCGGCGGCCACAACCCGGCGGCCTTCTACGAGACCGCAGCCGGCGAGCGAACCGCCCACGACGTCCGCGGCGAGGTCGCGTCCGCCGGCAGCGTGGCCTTCGGCAACGATTACGAGAGCGTCCGCATAGAAGCCTCGCTCGAGCCCGCCGCCCGCCTGACGTGGTTCCCGGTCGAAACCGTCTCCAACTCCGAGGGCGGCTTCGAGCGCGTCTACCAGGGCAGCTCGCTCCTGTTCCGCTGGCCGGTCTCGCTCGCCCCCGGCGAGCATGCGACCTTCACGGTGAGCTTCGTGGCGGCCCAGACGATCGATCACTCGGCGGTGGAGGCAGGCTGAGAGCGCGCCCGGAGCCCAAGTCGCAATTGTCCGACCACACCGGACACGAATCGGCTGCCAGGCAGGATCGGCGGATCTGAGGCGACTCCCCCGAAGCCGTCGGCCGATATGAAGCGGGCGGCCGGCGGGTCGTAGGCTCGGACTCGCAGGTTGAGCAAGCCGCTCGGGTCTGTCCACTCACCGGCATCGCCGAAGTCGCTCGGGCTCGCCGAGCCGGGCCGCAGTCCCCCGTTCGGCCACAACCCGCCACACGAGCGGGGCTCCCCTCCTCCGGCCACTCCGCTACCATCGGCCCAGTGAGCAGACCAAGGCTGGCCGTGCACGGCCACTTCTATCAGCCCGAGCGCCGCGATCCATTCAGCGGGGAGATCGTGCCGCAGCCGGCCGCGGCGCCCTACCGCGACTGGAACGCCCGCATCGACGCCGAGTGCTACAAGCCCAACGCCGAGCGGGGCAACCTGCGCCACATCTCTTACGACCTCGGCCCCACGCTGGCGAGCTGGATGGCGACCCACGACGCCACCACTCACCAGGGCTTCGTGGACTCGGACGCGCCGCTCGGCGTCGGTGACCGCGACACCGGCAACGCCATGGCCCAGTCCTACCACCACGCCATCCTGCCACTCGCCGCGCTGGCCGATCGCCGCACCGAGATCCGCTGGGGCCTGCGCGACTTCGACCTTCGGTTCGGGCGCCGGCCGACCGGCATCTGGCTGCCCGAGACCGCCGTCGACCTGCCGACCCTTCGAATCCTGGCCGACGAGCGGGTCAAGTACACGATCCTGGCGCCCTGGCAGGCCGCCGACACCCGGCTCGACACGGGGCGGCCGTACCGAGTGGAGCTGGGCGGTGGCCGCCAGATCGTGGTCATTTTCTACGACGCCGAGCTTTCGGCCTCCGCGTCGTTCCAGTCGGACGCGACGATGAACGCCGACGACTTCGCCCGCGAGCGGATCCTGCCGCGGTTCTCCGGCCCCGGCTTCCGCGACGGAACGCCGGTCACGGCGCTCATCGCCACGGACGGCGAGCTATACGGCCACCACCAGAAGTTCCGCGACCTCTTCCTGGCGCGCCTGGTGAACCCCGGTCCGGACGTTCCCGACCGCGGCTTCGACATCACCACCGTCGGCGCGATCGTCGGCGGTACGCCCGCCGGCGCCTTCCTGCCCACGCAGATCGCGGAGCGGACCTCGTGGAGCTGCCACCACGGCGTGCTGCGCTGGACGGCCGAATGCCCGGACGCCGCCGACGGCCGCTGGAAGGGGCCGCTGCGCGCGGCATTGGAGCGGCTTGCCGCCGGGTTGGACGTGGTCGCCGGGGGGCTGGCGGGCGACTTCATGGAACCCGGGGCGCTCTGGCGGGCACGCGACGAGTACGTGGACGTGATCTTCGGTGCGGAGAGTCCCGACGGCTTCGCGCGGCGCTGGATTCCACTGGCCACGACCGAGCAGCGCGAGCGCTTGCTGGTCCTGCTCGAGGCGGAACGCTGGCGGCTGGCCATGTTCGCCAGCGACGGCTGGTTCTGGGACGACCCGGTCCGGCTCGAGACGAAGCACGTGATGCTGTGCGCGGCCAGGGCCGCCCGCCTGATCGACGGCGCGGCCGACACGGACCTCGAAGGCCGCCTGGTGGACGACCTCACGCTCCTGACCTCGCCCTCGCGCCGCATCGACGGCTCGGCCATCTACCTCGAAGCCCTCTCGGACGCCGGCCAGCCGGTCGGTTGAGGGCTCCGGCTCGCCGGGCTGGGGCTGGGGGCGGGCCACAACGGGCGCAGCGGCAGCAGCGCCGCGCGGTCCGGCTGCTAGACTCGCCGGGATCGACCGAGAGCCATCGGTCTTGAGCGCTGGCCCCAAGGCGCAGCTTCGGAGAACCCGTGGCATTCGAGTTCCACGTTTCGAAGGCGGCCCGCGACCGCTACGAGTTCGACCGAGCGCTTTTCCAGACGAGCGGGAACGTCATCATCCCCGACTTCCCGGCCTCGCGAGCCTTCGCCAGGAAGATGAACGAGCGGGCCGACACCAGCCGCTACCCCGGTCGCGTCGTCCACGCCGCCGAGCTCAACGCCATGGGGCTGATCGACGAGATCTCGCATCACGCCATCGAGATCTACCGCCGGACGGTCAACCCGAACGTGATGGCCGACGCCATGGCCGCACTCGTGGCGCAGATCCATCCGGATCGGCTCGATCACGCTCTTGCCCGCTTCGTCGAGGAGTTCCCGCCACTCGCCGTATTCCGTGACGGCCAGGAACCGGCCGCCTATCTCGCCGGTGAGACAGAGGGCCACCCCAACCGGGAGATCGCGCTCGAGGAGCTGCTGCTGCTCTGGCTGGCGAACGTCAATCCCGCCTTCGGTCCCTTCGATGAGCTGTTCGACGACGCCGACCTGGCCGAGCGAACCGACTACGAGCGTCTGATCGCCGGCCTCCAGGAATTCTTCGAGAGCCAGCCCGTCTTCGGCCGGGAAGGCCAGTCGCTGATCGCCTTCCTGCGGGCCCCCGCCCTGGCCGAGCCGGATTCGCTGGCGGGCCAGCTGCGCTACATCCGATCCCGCTGGGGCCTGGTCCTGACGAGCTTCCTCGACCGCCTCGTCGTCACCCTCGATGTCCTGCACGAAGAGGAAGTCGCCCTGTGGATGCGGATGCATCCCACGCCCGGCCCCGGGGGCGCCACCGTCGGTCCCGGCCTGGGCGGCATCGAGAACGAGTACGAGCGCTTCAGCCAGGATCGCGACTGGATGCCGCGCGTCGTGCTGATGGCCCGAACCACGTACGTCTGGCTGGACCAGCTCTCCAAGCGATACGGCCGCTGGATCCACCGCCTGGACGAGATCCCGGACGAAGAGCTGGACACGCTCTCGCGGCGCGGCTTCACGGCGTTGTGGCTGATTGGCCTGTGGGAGCGGAGCCGCGCATCCCAACGCATCAAGCAGTGGCGCGGCAACCCCGAGGCCGCGGCTTCCGCCTACTCGCTGATGGACTACGCCATCGCCGACGACCTGGGCGGCGAGGCGGCTTTCCAGCAGCTCCGCAACCGCTGCTCGGCGCGCGGCATCCGCCTCAGCTCGGACATGGTGCCCAACCACATGGGCATCGACTCGCGCTGGGTCATCGAGCACCCGGATTGGTTCGTGCAGCTGCCCGACCCGCCCTACCCCGCCTACTCGTTCACCGGCGGCAACCTCTCCGACGACGAGCGGGTGATGATCCAGATCGAGGACCACTACTGGGACGCCTCCGACGCGGCCGTCGTCTTCAAACGCACCGACACCTGGACCGGCGACGTCCGCTACATCTACCACGGCAACGACGGCACGAGCATGCCCTGGAACGACACGGCCCAGCTCGACTACCTGCAGGCCGAGGTCCGCNNAGGCCGTCATCCAGACGATCCTGCACGTCGCGCGCCAGTTCCCGATCATCCGCTTCGACGCGGCGATGACGCTGGCCCGACGCCACATCCAGCGGCTCTGGTTCCCCGAACCCGGCCAGGGCGGCGCCATCCCTTCGCGCGCCGAGCATGCCATCACCCGCGCCGTCTTCGACGAGCGGATGCCAAACGAGTTCTGGCGGGAGGTCGTGGACCGGGTCGCGGCGGAGGTGCCAGACACCCTGCTCCTCGCCGAGGCGTTCTGGCTTCTCGAGGGCTACTTCGTCCGAACCCTCGGCATGCACCGCGTCTACNNACGGCGGTCGACCAGTTCGGCAAGGGCGACAAATACTTCGGGGTTGCCACGCTGCTGGCGACGATGCCCGGCCTGCCGATGATCGGGCACGGCCAGGTCGAGGGCTTCGCCGAGAAGTACGGCATGGAATACCGCCGCGCCTATCGCGACGAGAAGCCCGACGACGGGCTGGTGGAGCGCCACGAACGCGAGATCTTCCCGCTCTTCCACCGCCGTCACCTGTTCGCCGACGTGCGCGATTTCCTGCTTTACGACGTCTACGACCCGGGCGGCTGGGTCAACGAAGACGTCTTCGCATACTCGAACCGGGCGGGCGACGAGCGCTCCCTGGTCGTCTACCACAACCGCTATGCCGAAGCTCACGGCTGGATCAAGACCTCGGCGTCGTATTCCGTGCCGGACGCCGGCAGCGATGGCGGGCGGCGGCAGGTGCAGCGCTCGCTGGGCGAGGGGCTGGGGCTGCATCCGGATGGCGACTGGTACACGATCATGCGCGAGCAGCGAACCGGTCTGGAGTTCGTGCGGCGGAGCTCCGACCTGTGCCGCGACGGGATGTTCGTCGACCTGCACGCCTACGGCTGCCAGGTCTTCCTCGACATCCACGAGATGCACGATGGGCCCTCGGGGCAGCTGGCGCGGCTGGCGGAACGGCTTGCGGGGGCCGGCGTGGCGAGCATCGCGGGAGCGCTGCGAGAGGTGCAGCTGGCTCCGCTGCACGCGGCAGTGCGCAGCCTGGCCGAGGACGGCACACTGGCGCGATTGACGGCGATCGGGACGGCGCGGGCCGAGCTCGCCTGCCGCAAGCCCGGTCGGGGCAAGAAGAAGACGGCGGCCGGTGCGGAGACCGCGGCAAGGGCCGCGNNCGCGGGCGCGAGCGCGGGCGCGGAGGCGGGCGCCACTCCCCAGGAGGTGGCGGCGCTGCTGGCCGGCGCCGCAGTCGCGATCGAGCGGATGCTCGACGTCCTCGTCGAGGTCGCCGGCGGCCCGGGCGACGTGGCCGCCGCAACGGCCGCCTTCCGGCTCGGCGCGCAAGCCGCTCTCGAGCTTCCGGAGCTCGCGGGACGGGCCGGCGTCGCGCGCCTATGCGCCGGTCTGACCGATCCGTCGACGTGGGTGGCCCTTTTCGGACACCTGGCCGGGGAAGCGATCGCCGCGGTCGCCGATCCGGACGGCTTTGGCTCCGGCTCCGCCGTCGACGATCTGCAGCTCGGCCCCGTGCTCGCCGGCGTCTTCCGCGAGCTGGGGCAGGATCAGGCATCCGCCCGGCGACTGGTCGCCCTGGTGGGCGTCCTCCGTCAGCTCCCGCTACCGAGCTCCGTGGCCCACCTGCCGCCGGCCGGTCGAGCCGCCGCCCTGGTTCGGGCGTTCGTGGCCGAAGAAACGGTTCGACTCTACCTCCAGGTCAACGTCTGGGAAGGCGTGAGCTGGTTCAACCGCGAATCGTTCGACCAGCTGCTGTGGTGGATGCTGGCCCTCGACGCGCTCGCCGCCGAAGACCGGACGATCCCCGCGGCCAGGGCCGCCGCACACCTGTCCGCGGCGGATCGCCTCACGTCGATCCTGGCCCGGGCGGGCGAAGCCGCCGGCTACCAGCTCGACAAGCTCGAGGATGGGGCCGGGGAGGCGGGCATCGCGGAGTAGAAGCTCATCGAGAGCACGCTGATGTCGGTGGCCCCATCAAGTTCCAGGCCGGCTACCCCAGACCGCCTCTGGGCTCTGTGCCGCGGTTCGTCGACCCGGTCGTTTGGGGCCGCTACTCCCCCAGCAGGATCCGCCGGATCACGGGGATCGCCGGGGAACCGTGGGCGATGACCGACTCGAGGTGCTCCTTGTAGCTGAAGCCCGGAGTCCTGCCGAAGCCACCCACGACGCGCGGCTGGGGGACGGCCGAGGCCCCGCGCGGATCTCCGGACGCGGCGGCGGCCCGGCGGCGGCGTTCGCGCTCCAGGTTCCACATCTCCATCGAGCCCACGAAGTAGGTGGACAGCTGGGTTGAGGTGAGCCGCGCGCGGTCCCACTTCTTGCGGGCCTCGGACTCCTCCTGGAAGCCGCCTCCGATCATCAGCTCCATCGCCTCGCTTTCGGTCATGGAGCCGGCGTGGATCCCGACGTCGATGAGGGCGTTGATGATGGCGCGCAGGTAGAACTTCCAGTGGATCAGCAGGAGCGCCGGGTCGTCGGCGTGGAAGCCCATGTCCATCATGACCTGGGTCACGTAGACGGCCCATCCCTCGACGAACACGCCGCTGCCGAAGACGGCGCGCACCGCCGACGGACAGCGGTTCGAGTAGACGAGCTGGAGGTAGTGGCCCGGCGTTCCCTCGTGGATCGTGGTCAACGCAAGCTGCCGATCGTTCTCCTCGGCCAGGTATGACTCGACCTGCTCGGGAGTCCATTCTTCGGGCGGCGGCGTCATGAAGTAGAAGGTCTTCTGCCCTTTGTCGAGCGGGCCCGGAGAGTCGAGCATCGCCCCGGCGAACTCGCGCAGGAACGGCGGCGTCCATTCGATCTCGAGCGGCTCGTCCGGGACGGCGATCAGCTTCTTGCGCCGGCAGAACTCGACGATCTCGCGGTACGAGTCCTTGCACACCTCGACCAGCTCGCCGGCCGGATGATGGGCCCGGCCTATGGCCGATGTCACGCGGCTGACGATCTTCTGATCGGCCGCTTCCCGGCTGCCCTCACTCGCCACGTTCGGTAGCGGCTGGCCCGGCAGCCACACCTTCCAGATCTTGTGGGCGATCCGGATCATCTCCGCCCGAACGGCGTCGTACTCCAGGCGGGCATGGGTCAGGATCTGCTCGTCGGTCAGGTTGCTGCTGAAGGTGTGGCGGAGCTTCCGGGCGAAAAGATCGCGCCCGAGGCGGCCTTCGCCGTGCGATCGCGGCCGCAAGTCGCTCTTGAGGTACCTGGTGAAGCCGGCGAGCGCCTTGCGGGCGGTCGCGGCGGCCTTCTCGAGACGGGGCTGCAGGGCGGCGACCGCGGGGTCGGAGGCTGCGGCCGCGGCCTGGGCCAGGGCGTCGTCCGCGAGAGAGCCGATCCCGGGCAGCTGCCGGAGAGCCGTCTCCAGGTGCAGCTTCGAGACGGGCCGAGCGTTGATTCGGCCGAGCTGGCCTTTGGCGGCGGTGAGGACCGCCGGCAGCCGTTCCAACCGTGAGGCGACGCTTGCCAGGCGGACCGGAAGCGGCGCGAAGTCGCGGGCCAGGAGCGGGAAGATACCGCCGCCCAGGAGGTAGACATAGCTGAGCGGATCCCAGCACGCCTCGCGGAGTTCGACTTCGTCGAAACGCAACGCCGCCAGCTCCGAGATCAGGAGGTCACGGTCGATCCGCTCATCGGGCGCCAGGGACGCGTCCGGCATCGCCCGCAGCTCGGCGTTCCAGTCGTCGATGAAGGCCAGCCTGTCCGCCTGACCGGCGTCCGTCAGGTCGGGCCACTCACCGTCGTGAGCGTGATTTCCGGCGGCCGTCGCAGCCGTGGGATAGAGGCGGAAGAAGTCGCCCAGGAACGCGTCAACACGCTCAGCGAGCTCGGCCATGTGCTCCTCCGGTATTGCTGGAGTGTAGCGGTCGGGCCCGGCCGCGAATCGCCGATCGCATGCGCATGCGGTGCGTGCCACCGCCCCGGGGTCGCGAGCGGGCGACGCGCGAAACCCCGACGCCCCCTCGACACGCGCGCTAGGATCGAACCGTGCGCGCACGCCGCCCGGCGACGCCCAGCCTCGGAGGAGACGCGGATGCTCGACCTGCTCATCAAGGTCGCCGTGAACGCCGTTGCGCTACTCGCCGCGGCCAACGTCGTGCCTGAGTTCAAGCTGGTCTTCCACAACGACAATCCCGAAGACTGGGCCAAGATCTTGATTATCGCTCTCGTCTTCGCCCTGGTGAACAGCTACCTCAAGCCGATCCTCAAGTTCATGGCGATGCCGATCGGGTTCCTGACGATGGGCCTGATCGCCTTTGCGATCAACGCTGCGATGTTGCTCGGGACGGCATGGATCGTCAGCCAGGTCCAGCTCAATATCGGGTTCACCCTGGGCGGCTACCCGCCGCATTGGGGCTACGAAGCCATCGGCGTAGCGGTCGTCGGCTCGATCGTGATCAGCATCGTGGCCACGTTGCTCGACCTGCTGCTCGTGCCGCGCAAGGTCCTCGGCCTGTAGCCGCGAAACCCGCGAGCCGCCGAACACGAGCGGCTGTCCCAAAGGCGACGGACCCGCTAGGCTTTTGGCCATGTCCGTAACGCACGCCTCGTCGCCGTTTGAGATGTTCGCCGCGTCCGCTGCGAACGCCGACGCCGGCAAAGCGGCGGCCCGCACCCCCGGGGCGCTGACCGAGCGCGAGCGCTTCCGCATGCTGCTGCGGCGCCGGCCGCTTTTGTTCGACGGCGCGATGGGCACGTTGCTCTACAGCCGCGGCATTCCCCAGCGGGCCTGCCTCGACGAGGTCGTGCTGACCCACCCCGACGTAGTCTCGACGATCCACCGCGAGTACCTGGAAGCCGGCGCCGACGCGATCGAGACCAACACGTTCGGCGCGAACCGCTTCCGTCTGGGCGAGTTCGGCCTGGAGCAGCTGGCCGGTCAGATGAACCGGCGCGGCGCTCAGCTGGCTCGCGAAGCTCGAGACGTCGCCGGACGAGAGGCGCTCGTTGCCGGCTCGATCGGACCGCTCGGGGCGTCGCTTCGAATCCAGGATCGACCGCATCCGGGGCTCGCCCGGGCAGCCTTCCGCGAGCAGGTCGAGGGGCTTCTCGAAGGCGGCGTCGACGTGCTGGTGTGCGAGACGTTCGGAGACATCGAGACGCTGCTGGCCGCGATCGAGGAGATCCAGCGCGCTTGCGACCTGCCTGTGATCGCGCAGATGACCTTCGGCGAGGATCTGCTGCTGGCCGACGGAACCACTCCCGCCGCCGCCGCGGCCGCACTCACGGAGGCGGGCGTCGACGCCATCGGAGTCAATTGCGGGGCAGGTCCGCAGGCTTGTCTCGAGGCGCTCGTGCGGACCGGTCCGCCCAGCGCCCTCGTGGCCCGCTCGCTCCAGCCGAATGCCGGTCTGCCCCAACGCGTCGAAGGTCGCCTCGTCTACTCGGCCGAGCCCGAGTACTTCGGCGAGATGGTCGCGAGAATGATCGCCGCCGGCGCCACGATCGTCGGTGGCTGTTGCGGCACGACGCCCGCCCACACGGCCGCGATGCGGATCGCGATCGACGCCCTCGACGCCGACGACCGCCGTGGGGTTGCCGCCGCCCCGCGCCCCGACGACGCCGGGCGCGAGAGTGCCGAGGCGGCCGCCCCGCGCACGCCCCGCCGCGAGCTCGGCGCCGAAGGTGAGGCGCCGCCGCCAACGACCCTCGCCCGCAAGCTCGCCGAGGGCACGTTCGTCATCTCGGTCGAGATCGACCCGCCTCGTTCGATCCGCATCGACCGCACCATCGATGCCGCCCGGCTCCTGCAGCAGGCCGGCGTGGACCTGGTGAACATCAGCGACTCGGCCACGGGCCGGGTTCGAATGGGCGCCATGGCGGTGGCCTTCGGCATCCAGCACGACCTCGACCTCGAATGCCTGGTCCACCTGACGACGCGCGACCGAAACCTCATGGCCCTCGAAGCCGAGCTTTTGGGAGCCCACGCCCTGGGCGTTCGCAACATCCTGGCGCTCACCGGAGATCCGCCGCGGGCGGCGGACCAGCTCACGCCCACGGCAGTCTGGGATCTCGACGCCATCGGGTTGATCGAGGTCATTCGGCGCCTGAACACCGGCGAGGATCAGGCCGGCGCGGCCATCGGTCAGCTGGCCGGCTTCACCATCGCCTGCGCCCTNNGGAGCGGACGTGATCATGACCCAGCCGCTCTACTCGGTGGCCCAGGTGGAGGCGATGCTTGACACGGCGCGCGGCATCTTCGGCCCGGGCGGCTTCCCCGTTCCCCTGCTGCTCGGCGTGCTGCCGCTGCACAGCTCCCGCCACGCCGAGTTCCTGCACAACGAGGTGCCCGGCATCACGATCCCCGACGAGCAGCGCGCCGCCATGCGCGAGGCCGGCGCCCGCGGCACCGAAGTCGGCCTCGAGATGGCGATGGATCTGCTGAACGCAACCGAGGGCATGGTCCAGGGCACCTACATCATGCCCAGCTTCGGGCGCTACGAGCTTTCGGCCGAGCTCGTCCGGAGACTGCGCGCCCGAATGGCCGCGAGGTCCGCCTAGCAGCGATAGGGAGGAGACGGAATGGGGTCCAACCGTCATCGGGCAGCTATCGGCATCGCGCTCGCCGCCATCTGGGCTTTCTTCTCGGCGGCCTTCGCCCCGGGATCGGCGGGGCTCTTCTCTTCCTCGCCCAGCCCGGACCCCGGCTCGATCATGGCGGCTCTCGGCTCGATCGCGTCGCCCTCGTCCCCCGACGTCAGCAGCGGTGGCAGCCCCAGCTCGTTCGGCGGTGGCTTCGGGGGCNNGCCGATCGGCGGCGCCTCGCGTCCGCTAAACTCGCGCCATGGGTGCTGTCGACACGATGGAGACGTTCTTCGAGCTGCTGAACAGCGGCGATCGCGAGGGCGCGGTCGCGCTCATGGACGAAAAGGCCGAAATGCGCGTCCATGTCAGCGGCAACGCTCGAACGCTTCGAGGGCTGCGCGAGATCGGCGGCTGGTTCCTGCGCGCCGAGCCCGGCTTTCGGATGATCCCCGGTGACGTGCGCGACATGGGCAACACCTACCAGGCGAACCTGTTGATCGTCCGCCCCGGCGTACCCAGCCAGCAGCTCGACGCGAGCTTCCGGGTAGAAGCCGGCAAGATCACCGCGATCAACCTGACGCCGCGCTGACGCGGGTCAGCCGCTCGGACCGCCAGCGGCCGGCAGACGATGCGGCCGGCAAGCGGCCGGGAAAGTCGCCGGCGCGCGGCTGCCGAGAGCGGCGTGCCGATGCGCCGGTCGGTCGAACTTGGTTCCCCCCCCCGGATGCGACGGGCAGCTACACCGTTGGCGTGGGGTTCGGGGTGGGCGACGACTTGGGCGTGGGAGTCACGAGCGGGGTCGGCGTCGGAGTCGGGAGCGGCACGGGGGACGGCGAGGGCACCCAGGTCTGCCACGGGATATAGAGGGTCACGCCCGGCCAGATGCTGTTGTAGTTGTGGCTCGGAAGCGTCGAAACGGGGTTCGCCAACTCCAGCTGCGCTAGAGAGATCCCGAAATGGGCGGCTATCAGGGTCAGGTTCTTGTCCCACGAGTTGCTCCTGATCGTGTAGAGCAACAGGGTCCTGTCGGGAGCCGGCGTCGGGACGGGCGTGTCCGTCGCCGATGGCGATGCGCCGCTTTGGCCCGCGATGAGCGACCCGCTGGCGCTCGGGTTAGCGCCAAGGCCACCGCTCTTTCCGGTCCAAAGCGGGATGAAGATCAGGGCCAGCATCACGACGGCGACGCCCAGCGCCGCCAGCAGGAGTGGCTGATTGTTGTTCCTGTCCTCGTGCGAGCGCAGCCTCGGGTAGTTGTCCAGGCGAGGCGGCTTCTCCCAATCCGGGTGGGTCGGCCCACGCCGGGCCATCGTGTAGGCCGTCGTCCCCGGCTCCGGAGAGCTCGAGGCCGTGGCGGGGACAGCCAGGGAAGCGACCGTTCGCTTCGGTGCCCCTTCGAAACCCCAGAGACCCGAACCCGGGTCTGAGGAGTGCGGGGTAACGGGCCCCGCCTCGGCCGGAGTCGTTCGGCCGCGGCTGGCGAGGAAGGCCGGGGACTCGATGGCGGCCGCCCGCGCGGCCGTGGCAGCGGACTGGCTCGTCGCGGCGGTAGCTTTGGTCGCGACCCCGGCGGCCTCCTGGCGCGCCCAGTCGAGGAATATCGGGCACTGCGCGAAGGCGGCGGAAAGGCAGAACCGCTCCTGATGCGGTAGGGCCCGTGGCTCCGGCTCGGCCGCGGCGAAGCAGCGGTGACCGTAGTCCGGGTGATCGGCTCGGTGATCTCGGTCGTCCTCGAAGGCGACAAACGGGCAAGCCGCGTGTCCCTCCTGGAACGACGTGACAGTCTCGTCGCTCATTGGATAGATCATACCTGCGCCAGGCGGGGCCTGTCTCGCCGGTGTTGGCGCTCGCGCCAAAATGGCGCTTGAGTGCGGTCAGGTGCGCTTGGGTTGGGACTGGCGGTCGATATTCGAGCGTGACCCGGTCAAACAGACCACCGACTCCAGGCGTGCGTTCGCCACCCGCGACAGATAATTCACAGGCGATTCGCCGCTCCAGGAGGTCCTCCGATCGCCGGCCTCAAGGTCTGCGACCCGAGCCAGGGCGCCGACGAGGAAATCTGCCTGCTGGCCACCGACGGCCGCCTCTACGGCCTCGTCCCGCCCGAATCCGCCGATCGTCGCCTTCATCTCACTTGGTCGGCCGGCCAACTCCCGTGCTGGCTGTTGGGCCGTCGGAGCGGCAATAAGCGCGCCCGATCGGGCGGATCGGGACTCGTCTGGCAGCCGGCGGGCTACCGTCGAAACGCGTTCGCAGGTGGACAAGGGCGGCTTTGCGCTACCCTGTGGGCCGACAACCCCCGAGGAGAACATGATGCACGCCCATTCTCCAGCCCACCGATCCCACGAACGCGGAGCAGCCCGCTCGGCGTCGCTCGGGCTGATCGCCATGCTGGTGCTCGGCGCCGCTCTGGCGGGTTGCTCCGGCGCCACCAAGACGCCGAAGGTCCTTGCCTTCGTGAGTCCGACCCCCACGGCCTCGCCGTCACCGACACCAACGCCGCTGCCCACTCCGTCGCCAACGCCCACCCCGCCGCCGACCCCCAAGCCATCGCCGACCACAGGGCCGTGCTACGGAGCCAACCTCCAGATCACCATCATCCTGCAGGGCGGATTGGCCTGGCAGAGCGGCGCCGGGCACGAGATGGCCACCTTCCAGCTCAAGAACACCGGCTCGACGCCCTGCCTCATCTCGTCCAAGGACCAGCCCCTCCTCCTCAACGGCGACGGCTCGATCCTGATCAGCGGCCCAGCCGCGGGCTCCTCGCCGAATCTGATGCTCGCCCCGAACGCCACGATGCTGGCCTCGGTTCAGACGTCGAATCTGTGCGCCGCCCCGCCGATCGTGGCGCCCGTCGTTGTTGCGTTCGTGATGCCCGGCGGAACGGGCATGGTCACCTCCAGCGCAGCGTCCTCGACAGACCTTGGCGGCGTCCCTTCGTGCCTGGGAGACAACACCGCTCCCTCGGGTGACATCGAGATGACCTCCTGGGCGCCTTAGAGGCTCCCCTCCCCGGCCCCGATCGCCAGTCCCGATCGCCGGGCTGGCGAGCGCAGCGCTAGGCGGAGCCGAGCACCGCAGCGAGCGCACCCAAAGGTGCGTGAGCGAGGAGCGCAGGCGCCAACAACGCGATGCGCCGCCC
>PMIQ01000071.1 GCA_003157175.1 Chloroflexota bacterium | reverse complement strand
TTCTGGAGAGTGTCGTGGAGCCGCGTCGCGGCCTGCCCGAGCCCGCGCAGAGTAAGCGTGCCGGGCTCTCCGTCAACCGTGACTTCGCCGGGCGATGGCAGCGTCACCTTCGCGATCGAAGCGCGCCGGTAGTGGATCCACGTGGCCCGCTCGTCCACCGGGCAAACCACGAAACCCCACGGGTGGATCACGAACTGACCGACGCCCGTTGTCGGGCTCGCGGGTCCATCGGGACCGGGCCCGAGCGGGGCCGTCGTAGGCTGCCACTCGAACTCCAGCAGCTCGGCCGGGTCGTCGGGCACCTTCACGAGGCCGTCGGTCAGGCGCTGCTTCAGCCGCCGCTCGCGCAGCTCTCGCACTATTGGCCCGAGCTTGTCGCCGAACTTCTCGAGCATCCAGCGCATCGCGTCGGGGCCGTCGCCAAGGACTATGAGGGCGGTCGACTGAGCGATGGCGATCAGGCTGAGATCGCGGTAGCCGGCGTGGATCGGCCGCCCGCCGCCGACTTCGAGCGTTAGCCCGGCGTCATCCAGGCCGAGCTTCGCCTCCTCGAGCGTGGCGTTCGGGCCGGCCGGCCGCGCCTGACCCTCGTATTCGATGACCTCCGTCTTGGGCGCCGGACCGTCGTGGGCTGCCCTGTCGCGTCCGGTCTGCTCCCGCACGTCGCGCGAGTCGCGTCCGCCCATGCCCATCGGCCCCCGCGGGTCGCGAGCATCGCCACGCTGTTGCGGGATGCCAAGCATCCCGGCCAGACCGGCCAGATCGGCGGGATTGCCAGCCCGGCGTGGATCTCGCGCGTCGCCGTTGCCGAAGTCGCCGTTGTCCATGCCGCCATCCTAGCCGGACGTCGACGGATCCGCGCCGCCAGGACGGCGCGCTCGCTCGCTACGGTCGTAGGCAGTTTCCAGTCGTCTACTTGCGTAGTTGCGCAACCTGTTGTAGAGTCAGTACATGCTCGAGTTGAGCGATCTGGAGGTTACGCATCAGCGGTCCGCCGCGGTGGCCAGGGCTCTGGCCGACGCCAAGAGGCTGTGCGTCCTCCAATGTCTCGGCGAGGGAGAGTTGTCGGTTCGGGACCTGTCCGAGCGAGTCGGCTGCCATGTCCCGAACATGAGCCAGCATCTCGCGGTGTTGCGCAACTCGGGTCTGGTCCTGACCAGGCGCGACGGCAACGTGATCTACTATCGCCTCGCGGACACCCGGATCCTCGAGGCCTGCCGGCTGCTTCAATCCATATCCGGCTGAGTTCCTGAAACTCGGCATCATGCCAGTAGGAGAAAGGACCATCCGTCAGATGGCCGAGGTTACCCAAGTCACGGACGAGACTTTTGAACAGGTCGTCCTCAACGCCGAGCGGCCGGTCATAGTCGACTTCTGGGCCACCTGGTGCGGGCCTTGCGCGATGGTCGCGCCGGAGCTCGAACGCATCGCCAAGAAGTACGCGGGCCAGATCGACGTCGTGAAAATGGACGTCGATGCCAACCCGGCAGTCTCCCAGGCGCTCCAGATCATGAACCTGCCGACGGTCGCATTCTTCCGCCCCGGGCAGCAGCCGATGGCTGTNNGCGGAACAGTTCGAGGCAAGCTTCGGGCTTTCGCAGTACGCTACGGCCAAAAGCTGAGGGCGAAGACGCTCCGCCATAATTCGAATATCCCAAAACGGGGCCTCCCCCTCGGCCCCGTCTAGCGACCCCGGCCTACCCCCTCAGGCCGGGGTCGTGTTTTACCTGAATCCATCGGTCCTGGCGGCGTTTGGAGGATCCGGGCCGACCTCAGTTCGGTCGAGGCGACGGCGGCCGGTCGTCGGGCGACTCCCCGGCCAGACGCCAGGCGCTCTCGAACCAGGCCAGCGCCCGATCCAGGGCGAAGCCGTCCACCACTTTCGGCTGGAGGGTGATCCAGCCCGCTCCGCGAGAGGAACGGACCGTGTCGGACGTTCCAAGAGCGGCCTCGGCCACTTCCGGTCGCAGGCGGAGGCTGACGACGGTTCCCTGGCGGGCGGCGAAGACGGTGGCGCCCCGAACAAATTCGACGAGGGTTCCGGACTCGTGCCGGTGGATCTCGTCCAGCTCGTCCGCCAGCCGATCGACCGCCTCGGTCAGGCTCGGCGCTTGAGGTTGCCCGTTGCCGGTTCGTTCGTCGGTCATCCGGTCCGTCGTCTCCTGGCCGATACCGTAGGCGATCAGCGCCCGGCTGCGGCGAGCACGGCTCGCAGATCCGCCATGTGGTCTTCGTAGTGCTCTGTCGTGTTTCCGAGCAGCGACTTCAGGTGGCCCGGATCCTTGAGCCAGCGGGCTTCGGGCACCACCGTCAGGTAGCCGCGCAGCTCACCCGGCAGAGTTGAAAAGCGACGCCGGACCTCGGCCATTGGCAGCGCAGCCCATTCCGCCTGGAGGTCGGCGTTTATGCGCTCCCCCTGCGCCTCCCAGTCGGCTCCGACGCCCCACAGCCTGTCGAACGACCGACTCTGGGGCCCGACCGCCAGCTCCTCGGCGATGGTTCGCCAACTCTGGACCCACGCGCCCAGGTGGCCCATCAG
>PMIQ01000108.1 GCA_003157175.1 Chloroflexota bacterium | reverse complement strand
GATTCCGATTGACGATCCGGTGGGTGACCTCCACACGCGGCGCCGTCGGTGACAGCGTCAGGCGAGTCTCCTTCTCGAGCCCATTCGCATCGTCCGCATTGCGGAGTGTCAACGTGGTGCCGTCCCAGGCATGCTCCACCGGCTCGTTGTCGGGGCCGTAGGTGCGCGGGAATATCTCGGGCGCGTGCCAGAGCCGATGCCCGCCGTAGCTGTGCCACTCCTGGTCGCCGATCCGGCCCAGCGTCTCCGGGAAGTTGTGGAACAGATTCTGCCCGCCAACGAAGCCGAACCGGACGATCCGGGGGCCGACGTCGGTCGTGACGACCAGCTCGACCTCACCATTGGAGAGGCGGATGCAGTTCGGCCAGCCGCCGAATTCCACGCTCTCCATCATTGCGCGGCTCCGCCGATCGCCGCTCCGACTCCCGAGGCCGGCTGCGCCGCGATGGGCATCTCCCCGATCGCCTCCCGCAGGATGTCGGCTTCGGTCGCTTCTCCACGCGCGAATTCGCGACAGATCGCGCCCCGACGCATGACGATTATCCGGTGGCTCATCTCCAGGGCCTCCGTGTAGTCGGACGTCAGCATCAGGATCCCCACGCCGCGCTCCAGCAGCTCCTCCATGATGGCGTAGATCTCGCGCTTGCCGTTGATATCAATGCCGCGGGTGGGCTCATCGAACACCATGATCTGACATTGAGCGCCCAGCCACTTGGCCACGACCACCTTCTGCTGGTTCCCGCCCGAGAGCTGCATGGCGAAGGTTTCCGCATCGGGCGCCTTGATCGCAAGCCGGGTCATGATGTCGGAGACTTCCTTGTCGAGCCGGCGCTGGTCCACGATGCCGAACCTGCTGATTCGGTACAGGCTGGGGTATGCGAAGTTGTCACGTATGGAGTGGTCCTGAATCAGGCCAAGACCCTTGCGATCCTCCGGCAGATATGCGATCCCCTCGCGGATACCATCCTTCGGAGAGCGGAGGCGCACCGCCTTCTCGTGGACGTAGATGTTACCGCTGTCGAAGCGATCCACCCCGGCGATAGCCCGACCGAGTTCGGTCTTCCCTGCCCCCATGAGACCCGTGACGCCAACGATCTCGCCCTTCTTGACTGTGAGACTGACGCCATTGAGGATCCGTCCACGGATGAGATTCTCCACCCTCAACGCGTTCTCTCCTGACGGTGTTCGGAGATCCGGATACTGCTTCTTGATCTCTCCACCGATCATCAGCTCGATCATCTTGTCGAACGCCAGGTCCTTGATTTCGTACGTGCCGACGTTCGCTCCGTCCCTCAGGATAGTTACACGATCGCCGATCTCGGCTACCTCGGCGTACCGATGCGAGATGTATACGAAGGCAACGCCCTGTTCCTGCTTGAGTTGACGGATGACCTGGAACAGGTCCTTGCGGGAGCGGTCCTCCAGCACGTCTGTCGGTTCATCCAGGACAATGACCTTTGCCTTGGTCGTGAGCGCGCGCGCGATCTCCACCATCTTCTGTTCGGTCACGCTCAATCTCGAAACCTGCTCGGTGGGATCGAGGTCGATGTGGAATCTCTTGAGGTACTCGGTCGCCCGCGAGTAGAGCAGTCTCTCGTTTACGACCCCAGTACGCCGCATCGGTTCCATTCCCAGGAACATGTTGCGTGCGATGTCCAGGTTCTTGGCCAGGCTCAACTCCTGGTAGATGAAGCGCAGGCCTTGGTCCAGGGCATCCTGGGGCGTGTTGATCGAGACCGGCGCACCGTCCACTAGGATCTGCCCTGAATCGGTCTTGTATGCGCCGCTCAGGACCTTTATGAGCGTGCTCTTGCCGGCTCCATTCTCGCCGAGAAGTACGTGGACCTCGCCCGGGCGAAGCTGGAAATTGACACTGTTAAGTGCCAGCACGCCGGGGAATGCCTTGACGATATCCCGCATCTCAACGACAAAGTCAGTGGAGTCCGGCGTGCTCAGCATGTGGCCCTCCTGCTCGGGTGACCCGCGAGGCCCGGAAGGGAAGGGCCTCGCGGGTCGGACCCGAAAAGCAAACGGCTAGAACTCTAGGAGTTGGAGACGCTATGTGCCCGTCGGCCTACTGGAAGCTGGCCGCGTTCGCCTTGGTAATCAGGACCGGCGGGATGAGGACGGTCTGCGGAACAGTGCCGCCCTGAAGGATGGTGATCGCGTCGTCGACGATGGTCTTGCCCATCGTGACATTGTCCTGATGGATGCTGGCGGCTTCGGTGCCGTTCAGGATCGCCGTGAGCTCGGCGGCGGAGCCGTCGAAGCCATATACCTTCACCGTGGCGGTCTTGCCCTTGTCCGAAACTTCCTTGGCCACGGCGGCTGCGCCGTCAGAGTGGGGAACGAAGATGGCGGAGAGGTCCGGCGTCGAGGCGATCGTGGCATCGGAAAGGCTGACGTCCGTGGCGGAGTCCCAGTTGCCGTACTGGCCGTCGTCCTTGAGGCCGCACGCCGTGATGGTCTCCTCAACGCCCTTCTTGCGCGCGTCGCCGCTCTGAGCGCCGACGGTGCCGCCGAGGACGAGGGCGGTGCCCTTGCCGCCGGTGTCGGTGCAGATCTGCTGGCCGATCAGCTTGCCGGCGCCTTCGTTGTCGGTCTGGATCAGGGCGGAGATGTACGGATCGTTGATGCCGGTGTCGACGGCGAGGATCGGGATCCCAGCGGCCTTGGCCGTGGCAATCGTGGTGCCGAACACGTTGTTGTCAACCGAGCCGATGATCAGGGCAGACGGCTTCTGCGAGAGCTCGGAGTTGACGGCCTGCAGCTGGATGCCGGAGTCGTTGGTCGTGGCGGTCACGTCGACGAACTTGACGCCCTTCGCGGCAGCTTCGGTGGCAGCAGCCTTGCCGAGGATGTTCCAGTATGTGTTACTGGTCGAGTAGCCGGAATAGGCGATGGTGACGTTCGCGAGATTGAACGTCGCGGGGGCGGGTGTGCCACTCGACGATGAGCAGCCAGCCAGAACGACGGCTGTCAATAGAAGCAGAGCCCGTTTCATGTGTTCCATTCTCCCGTCTTGCGGTTGCTTGGCTTGTCCCCGAGGTCTCTCCCGAACTCGAGGCTGATCAGCTTCCGATGCCAACCCTGCTCCATAGACTCCTCTTCTTAGCGATGTTCACGCCAGTCCTGCGAGAAGCACTGGCCCGTCGTTGGGTGTGATCGATCCAGACTGCGAGTATCAGCACGACGCCTGTCGCCACTTGCTGCCAGAACGCGTCGTAGTGGAGATAGATGAGACCGGCGAAGATCGACTCATAGATGAGGACGCCGAGGACGGTCTTCCCCACACCGCCGATCCCGCCGAACATGCTCGTTCCGCCGATGACGACGCCCGCGATCGCCAGCAGCTCCCAGCCCTGGCCGCGGTCCACATAAGCGAAGTCCACGCGCGCGGTGTAGACGATGGAGGCGAGGGCGGCCATGATCCCGCAGATCATGTAGATGAGGACGATGTTGCGTTTGACCGGTATTCCGGCCAAACGAGCAACTTCTTCGTTGCCGCCTTGGGCGAAGACCTGGTACCCGAACCTGGTCTTGGACAGGATGAACCAGATCGTGAGAAACGCGATCGCGGAGCAGAACAGCGGCCCTTGCAGGCCCGATCCGAGCCAGTCGAATGTCTTGCCGAACTGCTCCATGTCGACGCCGGCGCCGATCATGTCCGCTACGCCGCGGAAGGCCATCTGGGTTCCGAGAGTGGCGATCAGCGTCGGAATGCCGGTCCTGGAGACGATGGTGCCGTTGACGATGCCGCACAGAGCGCCGGCTCCCAGACCGGCAAGAACGGCGATCGGGATCGGCACGCCTGCCTTGAGTAGCTGGCCGACAACCACCGACGCCAGGGCGTAGATGGACCCGACCGAGAGGTCAAGGCAGTTGCCGATCAGGGCAATCGTCATGCCGCAGCACATGATGAAGAGCCCGGATCCAGTCGAGTTCTCGAGAACGTTCTCGACGGAGCTCCAGTCGCGCGATATCGGCGCCAGCGCGAAGATGAAGATCCAGATGAGGATCAGGCCCAGCAGCGGTCCAGCGATTTCTCGCAATTGCTTCTGCAACTTCGTTCTCCTTGATCAGGCGATTGCCGCCGGATTCACTGGTTCATATCGGGGGCGCTGTTTCGAGTTACGCTGGGGCGCTCACTCATCGAAAACGATCGCGACCTTGCCGGACTTGCCCGCGTCCATGGTCCGGTAGGCCTCGCCCGCCTGTTCCAGCGAGAAGCGGTGCGTGCATGTCACGTCCGGATGCATGTTCCAGCGCGGCATGCGCTCCACCAGGTCCTCGATATTGCCGAGGTTCGTGACCCAGGAGCCGTAGACGGTCTTCTGGTCGTGGATCAGGTCCGGGCTCGGGTTCAATTCGACCGTGCCGCCCTCGCCGACGAAGGCGATCCGACCCCAGCGACGCGCCGCCCGAACTGCCAGCTGCCGACCGGCGGAGACACCGGAACAGTCGATCGCGACTTCGCAGCCAAGGCCGTCGGTCGCTTCGCGGACGCGCTCGATCGCATGCTCGTCGGCCGGAACCACCAGATCGGCGAGGCCCAGCTTCTCGGCCAGGGCGATCCTCTCCGGTACGACGTCCGCGCCGATCAGCTTGGTCGCGCCGCGTGCGCGGGCGAGCATCAACGAGGCGAGGCCCATTGGGCCGAGTCCCACGACCAGCGCCGTGTCGTCGCCTGAGACGTCGATCCGCCGGATTGCCTCGTAGCACGTGCCGAACCCGCAGGCGACGCAGGCACCGTCGACATAGCTCATCGAGTCCGGCATGAGAACGCAGTCGGCCTCTTCGGCCAGGCAGTACTCGGCGTTGCCGCCGTGACGCTGCCACCCGTAGGCCGCTCGCCTGGGGCTGGTGCAGCTGATCTGATACCCGGTCCGGCAGTCATGACAACGACCGCAGCCGCTGATGTGGTACAGCAGGACGCGGTCACCCTCGTGGAACCGGCGCATGCCCGAGCCCGTTGCGACGATCTGCCCGGCGGGCTCGTGGCCGCAGATGACGTTCTGGTAGGCCTCCGGGCCCTTGCCGAGATGCTCGCGATAGATCGCCCGGATATCGCTGCCGCAGATCGTCGAGGCCTTCATCTTGACCACGACTTGCCCGGGGCCCGGCTGCGGGACCGGGAACTCGCGGAGTTCCACGGTGCTGTTCCCAGGCAGTACGGCTCCGAGCATCGTTGGCGCCATGTCGCGCTCCTTCTCTGACTCACGGGCGTGCAATCGGTGGCTTGTGTTATCGTTACCAGGCGTTCGACGGTGCGTATGGTAGCGTTAACAGGCGCGGAATGCTGCGCATGTTAGCGTTATCAGGACGGAACCGCTACCCCTAATCGGCGACTCGCTGAAGAGGGCTCCCGGCGCGGTCTGCGCGGGGCCTCCACGAAGGGCTATATTCGAGGACGTGAGCACTCTCAACGATGTCGCCCGCCTGGCCGGTGTCTCGACGATGACCGTTTCGCGAGTCATCAACGACTCCGGGTACATCAGCCCGGAGACTCGAGCGCGGGTGAACCGTGCAATCGCCGAGCTCGGCTAC
>PMIQ01000003.1:2281-3637 GCA_003157175.1 Chloroflexota bacterium | reverse complement strand
GCAGCCTGACGCCCCCGCTGACTCGGCCCGGAACCGAGCTCACCGTCGACGACGTGCTGCGGCTCCGCCGCTCCCAGATCCTGGAGGCGATGCGGGAACCCGTGAGCGGCCTGCCCGACGGTATTCCGGAAGGATGGGAGGAAAGCCTGCTCGACGCCCTCACAGCGGAGTTGCGAGGCGCTCCCGCCGGCTTTGCCGAACGGGTCAACACGCTCCTGAAGGAGACGATGCGCTCCGGCGCGACGGGCAACCCGTGGCAGTCGGCGCTGTCTGCGCTGCACCGCGAACTGATGCCCTGCATAGCCTCGGACCCGATCATGTGCTCGCGGGCCGAGGATCTATTCCAGGAGGCGCGGGTCCTGGTCGGCGAGGCGGTCGAGGACGCTCAGGCCCAGCATCGGCTGATGATCGAGCGCCGCACGCGTGCCTTGTCCCAGGCGGCCGACATACTGAGCGCGGCATTTGATCTCGAGTCGCTCGGCAATGCGCTCCGCGAGTGCCTGCTGCGGCTCGGTGTTCCGAGCGCCTACCTGGTGCTAGATGAGGACATCTCCCTGTCTGGTCCGCGGGTGGTCTTCGCCTGCGATCCGAGACGAGACGCTGTAGCGGTTGAGGGGCTCCGCGACACCACTATCGAGGGGACCTCCCTACCCGATGGCCTGCTGCCAGTCGACCGCACCTACGCCATGGTCGTAGAGCCGATCTTCTTCAAGGACGACCCTTTGGGCTATGCCGTCTTCGAAATGGGGCCCACGGAAGCGTTCACCTATGAGGCCTTGCGCGTACGCTTGAGCGGTGCCCTGAAGGTCGCCCTGCTGATCGAGGAACTACAGGTCCGCGCCGGCCAGCTGCGCCAGGCCCAGAAGATGGAGACGCTCGGCCACCTCGCGGGCGGCATCGCCCACGACTTCAACAACCTGCTTCAGGCCATCCACGGCTACGCCGAGCTGGCTGGGGCCGCCGAACCTGGCAACGGCGAACTGACGGCCGACCTCGAGGAGATCCTTCGAGCTACCGACCGGGCGTCCGGGCTGACGCGGCAGCTGCTCACGTTCAGCCAGCCCACTCCGGCCAACGCCAGGGTCGTGGATGTCAACGCATGCATCGATCAGGCGATTCCGATGCTCGGGCATCTGCTCGGACCGACGATCAAGCTGTCGACGGTTCTCCGGCCGGCGGCTGGCAGCATCCTGATCGACCCGACTCAGCTCGAGCAGGCGATTGTGAATCTGTGCGTCAACGGACGAGACGCCATGCCAGACGGCGGCTCGTTGACAATCGAGACGGGCAGGCGATCGGAGGAGCCCGGGAGTCCTTCGAGCCCATCCGCGATGGAGCCGGATCTCTGGGCTCCGA
>PMIQ01000003.1:270-2245 GCA_003157175.1 Chloroflexota bacterium | reverse complement strand
CCAGGCCGCGGCACTCGATTCTCGCTCATGTTTCCCACCACCGACGACGCCGACGACGCCGCGGCGACCGGAGTCGCGGCGCCCGTCCACGGGTCAGAGACGGTGCTCCTCGTGGAGGACGATGACCCGATCCGCAAGCTGGCAGAGCGAGTCCTGACCGATCAGGGCTACCGCATCCTCAGCGCTGCGAACGCCGCCGAAGCGCGTGCACTGTGGTCAGCGAACGAGGGCAGCGTGGACCTTCTCCTGTCCGACATCACGATGCCGGGGTTGTCCGGGGTGGCCTTCGCGGCGGAGCTAGAGGGCAGCGTTCGACCCCCGCGGACGCTCTTCATCTCGGGCTATCTTGCCGGTGGAGTCGGTGGGCCTGCCCTCCCCGTTGAAGCCAGGTTCCTGCCGAAGCCATTCAGCGTGGCGGCCCTGCTTGATGCGGTCCGGGCGACGCTGGACTCCCCGGCGGTCGCCGTTACCGGTGGCTCTGGAACCTGACCGCGCGGCTCGGCCTCTCTGTCGGGCCACCTGCCTCGTGCTGGTCGGCCTGCGCGTCGCCGGCGGGCAAGGTCGGAGATCGCTCAGGCTCTGACCCCGTGGCTCTCACATGCCGAAATCGCGATGCCAAGCTGGACCGCTCAACCCGCGCTGACTCGACACCATCACCCGCTCGTGCGCAGCCAACCCGCTTCTGCGGCGCGGTCAGGTAGTAGTGGATGCGGGCCAGGCGGCTGAGCCTCTCGGTCAACACGCAGTCTTTGGAGTGTCGGCAGCGAGCTTCGTAAGCGAGGCATTGAGCTGCTCAATGAGGGTGTTGGCGGTCGCGTAGTCGCCTCCGTCGGCGTCGGTCATGGCAGTCGCCAGAGTCTGGTTGACCGACAGGTAGTCGCCGTAGACGGCCGCGTAGCAGGGCGCCGCCGGGTTGGCCTTGAGCCAGGCCACTTCATTGAGGGCGTCGACCCTGGCTTCATCGACCCCCGAGCTCGTAGCGGTGATGTAGCCGGCTGCACCCCCGTTCGCGAGCGTATTGATGTCGGTCTCGAGTACGCCCAGAGAAGAGTCGAGGTGAGCCTGGAAGGCCTGCCAAGAGGCCGCGGCGGTGTCGTTAGCCGGTGCAGCCGTTTGTGTAGTGGGTGTGGCCGCAGTGGAGCCGATCGACGATCCAACTAAGGCGAGCCCGCCGACAAAGGCAACCGCGACTAAGGGGGCCACGAACCTCATGGTGAGCCGAGACATCGGGTGCCTGCCTTATCTAGCGGTCGGAAGCCAACCCACTCTACGCGCTCCGCGACTGCTAGACACCAATCGCCGACACCGGCAATCACGATCCGCTCGACGCCGGCAGCGTCTACCGTTCGCCGACCTTCGAGCGTCAGAAGCCGCCCAATGTCATTGTCCTGGACGACTTGACGATGCCGTGTTCGTCTTGTCGGCGCCAGACAGGCCCACGATGACCACATCGCGATGGTCACGCATCGGCTCGCCATCTTGGCCAGACGACCGTTCGCCGGTACCGGCGCCCACAAAGAGGACCGACGCTCAGCCTTGTAGCAACTGCGCATGCAGTCACAGCAGTTCATGGCAAGGCTCAACAGCGGCCAATCGTCTCGCGTAGTTGCCGGTCGCTCCGCATACCAGGCGCGCAAGCAGGCGTAGGGCTGCTCGTAGGCCTTCGGCAGCATGCCGCCAGCACTACGTCGGCCTCCCAACGCTCACGATCTCGTCGCCGACACTCGACTTGCTAATCGGACTGCGAGTCCGCATCATTCAATCGGACTTGTAGTCCGCTTAGTGATGTGGAGAATGCATGACCGCTCAGACTCCTTCCCCCGTCGAACTCTTCGAGAGGGCGCTGCCTGCCATCCAATCCGGTGACATACAGACCCTAATAGAGCTGTGTGCCGATGATGTCGTCTTCGAGTTTCCCTTCGCCCCTCCGGGGCGGCCCGGCAAGGTTACGGGCAAGCAAGCCCTCGGCGAGTAC
>PMIQ01000003.1:0-211 GCA_003157175.1 Chloroflexota bacterium | reverse complement strand
CCCTTCAGGCCCCGACCAAGGAGTGAGCAGGGCGATGGCGCAAGACCATGCACGCAGCCGAGTTCTCGTCACCGGTGCGAGCGGCACAACCGGAAGCCGACTAGCCCGCCAGCTCGCGGCGCAAGGGGTCGCCGTGACCGCAGCCAACCGCTCGGGGGTTGGCCCGCGCGGAACGCTCGGGGTTCGGTTCGACTGGTACGACATCAGCACC
>PMIQ01000079.1 GCA_003157175.1 Chloroflexota bacterium | reverse complement strand
GACCTTGCGCTCGCGCATGATCCCGGCTACGTCGGCCGTGGGTCCGGGCGCCTTCTCGATGATCTGGCTCAGGTACTTGCCCAGACCGTCGTGGGTCATACCGCGCTCGACCTTGACGCCGAGGTGGGGCACCTTCTGGAAGACGATGGTGTTGTTCGGCTTTTGGTAGATCGCCTCGGACAGGTCCTTGCCGACCTTGTTCTTGTCGATGTCGAAGGCAGCCACGAACTCGATGTCGCGGACGTGATAGCCGCCGAGGTTGACGTGCATCAATCCCGGGACGAAGTCGGTCTCGGCCGCGTTCTCGTAGTAGTAGCGGCCCTGGATGAGGCTGCTCGCGCAGTTGCCCACCCCGACGATCGCGACGCGGATCTTCTTGCCCTTCTCGGGGGTCTTGGCCGGCGCCGTGGCGGTCGCGGCGTCGCTGCTGGTCTTCTCGCTCACTGTGTTCTTTGCTCCTCTTTGCGAAGCTGCGTACGGACGTCCCAGGTTCGTTGAACCGCGGAGATGCTGGCCTGACGACGATGATGCCGAGCCGAGCAGCAGCCGGAGCTGGCCTCGGGAACGGGTCCCGTCCTCGTCCCAAAACAACGCGCCTTTATATAAAGGCTTGTTGATGCTAGGACTCCGGCCTCCGCCTGTCAAGGCTGGCGAGGATGCCCGGCCGCCGCGGGGAGCAGGATCGCGTCGGTGACGTCCTGGGTCGCGATCGTGCCGTCGTAGTCGACCAGGATCGCGAGCGGCGGTTGGCCCGGGCGCAGCGGAGGCACGGCCGGGCCGGCGACGAAAGCCGGTGCCTGACCCGCGGCGCCATGCGTGGATTTGAGGTCGTCGAGTGACATGGCGGGTCCTACCCCACCGCGCGGGCGAGGCGGCGAGAGCGAGAGACCAGGATGCCGAGGGTGATCACCAGACCGCCCAGCACCTGACCCAGGACGATCGCCTCGCCCAGAAAGAACGCGGCCATGACCACCGCGAAGGCCGGGACGAGGAACTGGAAGAGCATCACCCGCGTCGGCCCGAGGACCTTGATGGCCGAGAACAGCACGACGTTCGCTACCGCCGCCGGGAGCAGGGCGCAGAACGCCAGCAGGCCCAGAGTGCCGAGACTGACGTGTGCCGGCACGAACCCCGGAAGCTCGGCCAGGGCCAGTGGCAGCATGCCCAGACAGCCGAAGCCTATCGCCCACGTCGCCGTCCGCAGCGGGGAGTGGCGTCGCAGAACCGGCGCTCCGAAGGCGACGTAGCAGGCCCACAGAACGGTCGCGGCGAGAGTCATCAGATCCCCCGCGGATGCTCCCGTGAGCCCGAAGCCGTGGGTGGCCGCGACGACGCCCACCGCCCCGCAGAAGGAGATGCCCGCGCCGATCGCCTTCGCCGGTGAGAGCGTGTCGGATCCGATGGCAGCGGCGATCAGCAGGGTCGAGACCGGCGTCGCGGCCGTCAGCAGGGCAGAGTTGGCGGCGGTCGTCTGGCCAAGCGCGGTGGCCCACAGATCCTGGTACAGGCCGAACCCGGCCAGGCCCAGCAGGGCTATCGGGATCACGTCGCCGCGAGGAAGAGAGACGCTCCCCTCGCGCCAGCGCAGGAATGCCAGAAGCACCAGGAAGGCCGCACCGAACCTGGCAAAGGCAAACACGACCGGCGGCACGTCGGCGATCGCGGCCTTGACGGCGACCACGTTCGCGGCCCAGCTCACCATGACCAGGAGGGTCCCCACCTCGGCGCCGAAGCGGACCCTCGCGCCAGGCCCGGCGCCTGGCCCACTTAGCCGGCCTGTCCTCTGCGCCCCCGGGGCGTCAACGGCGGACGTGGGAACTCCGGCGCGAATCATCGGGTCCGGTGTCGGGCGGGGTCGAGCCGCCACTGCGGGGGGCTGGATACGCAATCGCCCGGGCCAGCGGCCCGGGCGACCGGCGCGGATCGTAGGCACTTGATGTCAGACGTTCTCCTGGTCCAGCTCGAGCGACTCCTCGTCGCCCTCTTCGGTGAGCTTGAGCCAGACGAACAGCCCGGCCAGGACGATGAGCGGGATGACCACGAGCGCGGCGAGCGTGACCAGCACGAGCACCATCAGGATCTTCAGAATCTTCATGGGCCTACCTCACATAGCCACTTCGTAGCTACCGCTGTATTGCTCAAGCCCCGGGCTGGGGCCTGACCACTTTCTCGCCTCGGAACTCCGGCGCCGAGGCGATCAGAGACTCAACCTCTTCGCGTGTGAATTCCGCGATCACGTGCCGGCTGCCGGTCTGGGTCCCCATCAGCAGTCGAAGCACGAATGCGCCGTCCTGCTCGAAGAAGAAAATGTCGCGAGGCTTCTGCTCGTCGACATAACGGCCGACCACGCGGAACGCCTGCTCATAGTAGCCTGCCTGCCCCCAGGTGACCGCGCTCTGCTGGTTGTCGCGCCTGGCGTGGCCCTCTTCCATGAATCGGGCGATGTCGTCGTCCAGGAACGTGAAGGTCTCCTTGGCCTGCTGGCCCAGGTGCTCGGACCATACTCCGGCGGAGGACGTTTCCATCACCATCCCCTGCAGAACGAAACCGTCCGGTGCCTCAACGAGGAGGACTTCCTTCATGCCTCGCTGGTCGAGGAAGGCGCCGATCGAGCGCAGCACTTCCTCGTAGTTCTGGCGAGGACTGCCATCGTAGATTCGCATCTGCTTCCTCGCGCTTGCGGGACCGATTTTCGAAACCGCCGGTAACCTGCGACTGTCGACAACGCCCGACTTCCCCGTCGCGACAGCGCCGGTAATCCGAGTGTACCAGCCTCTCCACCAGGAGCAACAAGCTTCGCCCCCGGAATCGACATCGCCGCCGTGCCCGGCGGACCGACGCTTCTGACGGTTGCCGTCGCCGCGGACGGCGCTGCAGGCCATGCGGCCGATCGCGCGAACCGGCTCGCGCCATCCTGGCGGGCGACTCGCCCTGCGGTGGCGGGCGATCCTCCGGTGTGGTTCCCGGGCCTCGGGTCGGTAGAATGGCGTCGTCAATGGGCCCCGCGCCCACCTCGAGGCACCGGTCCGGATTCGCTTCCGGCGTCGCTCCCTCTTTCGGGATCGATGGCTTCGGCGAGCGCACTCCGGCCCCGGCGAGCCGCATCTTGCGGCACGCGGCAGCCAGCCGGCCCGGGTCGGTATGCGCGTTAGAGATCGGGAGCGAGTTCGAATGACGGAAACGGCCGGAGCGCTGGACCAGCTTGCGATCGACACCATCCGGACACTTTCAATGGACGCCGTCCAGAAGGCCAATTCGGGTCATCCGGGCGCGCCGATGGGGATGGCGCCGATGGCTTACACGCTGTGGACGCGATTCCTGCGCCATGCCCCGAGCGAGCCGACCTGGCCGAACCGTGACCGCTTCCTGCTCTCGGCCGGCCACGCCAGCATGCTGCTGTATTCGCTGCTGTATCTGACCGGCTACGGACTGACGCTCGAGGACCTCGAATCATTCCGCCAGTGGGGCTCGAAAACGCCCGGCCACCCGGAGTACGGGCGCACGAAGGGCGTCGAGGCGACGACGGGGCCGCTCGGCCAGGGATTCGCCAACGGCGTCGGAATGGCCATCGCCCAGCGCCGTCTCGCGTTTGAGTTCAACCGGCCGGGCCACACCCTGATCGACCACTACGTGTACGCCATCTGCTCCGACGGCGACCTCCAGGAGGGCATCTCCGCCGAGGCCGCCTCTCTGGCGGGGCATCAGAAGCTCGGCAGGCTCGTTTACCTGTACGACGACAACCACATCCAGCTCGACGGGCCCACGGCTCTCGACTTTTCCGACAACACTCTCGAGCGCTTCGACTCGTACGGCTGGCACACGGCCCAGGTCGAGGACGGCAACGACCTCGCCGCCATCCGGGCCGCGATCGAGGCGGCGCGGGGCGACGAGCGGCCCAGTCTGATCGCGGTGCGGACGCACATCGGCTACGGCGCGCCGACGAAACACGACTCCCAGAAGGCTCACGGCTCGCCCCTGGGTGAGGAAGAGGTCCGCGGCGCCAAGCAGTTCTACGGCTGGGACCCGGACAAGCATTTCTTCGTCCCGGAAGAAGCGCTCAGCCATTTCCGCGAGGCCGTGCCCGCGGGTCAGCAGCTCGTCGCCGAGTGGGGCGAGGCGCTGGTGCGGTATGCCCACGACTATCCGGGCGAGGCGGCCGAGCTGCGCCGGCGACTGGCCTGCAAGCTGCCCGAGGGCTGGGACAAAAGCCTGAAGAGCTACGCCATGGGCGACGGCCTGGCCACGCGCAAGGCCAGCCAGGAGGCGATCAACGCCCTGGCCAAACCGCTTCCGGAGCTCTTCGGCGGCGCTGCCGACCTCTCCGAGTCGAACCTGACCGACATGGCCGGGGCCGGCATCCTCGAGGCCGACCAGCCGGGCGGACGCAACATCAGGTTCGGCGTCCGCGAGCACGCCATGGGCGGCATCGTCAACGGCATCGCCCTGTACGGCGCCTTCATCCCGTACGCGGCCACGTTCCTCACTTTCAGCGACTACATGCGCGGCTCGGTTCGTCTGGCGGCAATGCAGAAGCTGCGCCTGGTGTACGTCTGGACCCACGACTCCATCGGCGTGGGTGAGGACGGTCCCACTCATGAGCCGATCGAGCAGGTCGCCGGCCTGAGGGCGATCCCCCACATGACTCTCTTCCGCCCCGGAGACGCCAACGAGACGGCCGCGGCCTGGGCCTGCGCCATCGACCGAGGCGACGGCCCAACCGCCCTGATCCTGACCCGCCAGAAGCTGCCGATCCTCGCCGGCACGGCCGAGAAGGCACGCGACGGAGTGGCGAAGGGCGGCTACGTTCTGCGCGACGCTTCCGGCGACGCTGCCCGGCCGGACCTGATCCTGATCGGCACCGGCTCGGAGCTGCAACTGGCCGTGGCCGCGGCCGAGGCGCTGGAGAAGGAAAGCATTCGCTGCCGCGTCGTGAGCCTCCCGTCCTGGGAGCGTTTCGAGGAGCAGGACGCGGCGTATCGCGAAGCCGTTCTGCCGCGCGCCAGCCGCAAGCGTGTCACGATCGAGGCAGAAAGCCCATTCGGGTGGGAGCGCTACGCGGGTGACGAGGGCCTGATCGTGGGTATCGACCGCTTCGGCGCCTCCTCTCCGGCGGAGAAGATATTCGAGGCATTCGGCCTCACCGCCGACCCAGTCACGGATCTCGGCCGAAAGGTCGTCCGCGAAGGGCTGCACGGTCGCGCGCTCGCGACCGATGCCGGCCTGAGCATGCACTGAGAGGAGACCGATGCGCATCGCATTCGCAGCCGACCACGCCGGCGCCGACCTCAAGAGCGAGCTCCTGACCCGGCTGGCGCCGCTGGGCCACACTTTCATCGATCTGGGCGGCGACGGCAGCGACCCCGACGACGACTACCCGGACTACAGTCTTGCCCTCGCCGAGGCGATCCTGGCCGGCACAGCCGATCGTGGCATCCTGGTCTGCGGCAGTGGGGTCGGAGCCTCGATCGCCGCCTCCAAGATGCCCGGCATTCGGGCCGGGCTCTGCCACGACTATTACTCGGCCGGCCAGGGTGTCGAGCACGACGACATGAACGTGCTTGCGCTCGGGGCCCGGGTCATCGGCGTGGAGACGGCCGTTTCCTGCGCCACCGCCTTCCTGGCGGCCAGGTTCAGCGGCGCGCCGCGCCACGTGCGCCGGGTCGCCAAGATCCGAGCCATCGAGCAGGAGGCCGCGCGCCTGGAAGCGGCCGAACGAACCAGATAGAGCGCGTCGCTCGAGCCGCTGTCGCTCGCCGTCGCAGCCAACCGAAATACCAGTCATGAGGCTTCCGCAATGACCGAACCGAAGGCTCAGGGATCGCTCGCCCTCGATCTCACAACTGGCGACGCCGGGCTGGACGCAGCCCTGGCCGAAGCTCGCGCCAGAGCGACAAGCGAGAACTGGGCCGATCGAGCCGTCGGCCGGCGCGACCCGACCGTGTGGTCGGCAGACGAGATCGTCCAGCGCGCGGTCGCCCAGCGCCTGGGCTGGCTCGAGGCGCCGTTCCACTTCGCCGAGGAAACGGGCGAGCTGGTGGCCTTCGCGCAGGCCATTCGCGACCAGGGATTCAGCACCGCCGTCCTGGGCGGGATGGGCGGTAGCAGCCTCGCGCCGGCGCTCCTGGCCCACGTGTTCGGCACCGCGGCAGGCGCCACGCCGGTTCGCGTTCTGGATTCGACCGACCCCGCGGCCGTAGCCGCGACCCTGGACGACCTGGACCCGACCCGCACCCTCTTCATCGTCTCAACCAAGTCCGGCACGACGACCGAGTCGCTCTCGTTCCAGGCATACCAGTGGGAACGAGTGGCGGCCGCCCTCGAGTTGGCCGGGGTGGGCCGGCCGACGCAGCCGGGCGATTTCATGGTGGCGATCAGCGACCCGCAGAAGAGCGTCCAGTCGATCCCCCACCACGACCAGCTGCGGGAGCTGTTCCTCAACCCGCCGGACGTGGGCGGCCGATACTCGGCGCTGACGTATGTCGGCCTGGTCCCCGGTGCGCTGCTCGGCCTGGATCTGGACGAGCTGCTGCGCCGGGCCCGCGAAATGGTCGTCGCCTGCAGTCACTCCGACGCGGCGAGCAACCCCGGCCTGGCCCTGGGCTTGGCCATGGGCGTTCTGGCGAAGAACGGGCGCGACAAGCTCACATTCGTCATCGACCGCGAGCTCGCCGCCTTCGGGCCGTGGGTCGAGCAGCTCATCGCCGAGAGCACCGGCAAGCACGGCGTCGGCGTCGTTCCGGTGGACGGCGAGCCGCTCGCCGCCGCGGCGGCCTACGGCACGGACCGCGTCTTCGTCCGGATCACGCTGGCCGGTTCGGCCGGCCCGGATCCATCCATCGGCTCGAACGTGGACGGCCGCCTTGTAGAACTGGCCGCCGCCGGCCACCCGGTCATCCGCATCCCCGTCGGCTCGAAGATCGACATCGGCGCCGAGTTCGTGCGCTGGGAGATCGCGACCGCGCTCTCAGGCGTGGTCCTGGGCATCGACCCCTTCGACCAGCCCAACGTCGAGGAGGCCAAGACCAACACCCGCGCCGTCATCGCTTCGTTCGAGAGCGGCGGCCCCGCGGCGGGCGGAGACGCCGTGGAAGTCGCGGACGAGACCGCCCTCACGGCCAGGCTCAAGACCGCCCTGGCCCGCCTCGTACCGAACGGCTACGCCTCCATCCAGGCCTACGTCGCCCAGACTCCGGAGCGCGACGCCGCCTTGACCCGCATTCGAACGCTGCTCCGCGACAACACCCGCCGGGCCACCACCGTTGGCTACGGGCCGCGCTTCCTCCACTCCACGGGCCAGCTGCACAAGGGCGGCGCCCCGATCGGCTGGTTCCTGCAACTGGTGGCCGAACACCCCGACGATCGCGAGATCCCGGGCAAGGCGTACACCTTCGGACAGCTGATCGACGCCCAGGCGATTGGAGACGCCCGAACGCTCGAAGACCACAAGCTGCCGGTTCTTCGAATCAACCTCGGGCAGAGCCCCGACGCCGGCCTGGCCGCCCTCGAACGGGCTCTTGCCGCGGCGCTCAAGGAAGCGTGAAGCCATGGACCTCGGCTTCATCGGGCTCGGCCGCATGGGCGCCAACATGGTCCGTCGCCTCCTCCTCGACAAGCACCGCATCGTTGCCTACAACCGCACCTCGGAGAAGACGCGCGAGATCATGACCGACGGCGCCGACGGCGCCTTCTCGCTGCCCGAGCTTGTCGACAAGCTATCGAAGCCGCGCGCCGTGTGGGTCATGGTCCCGGCCGGCGACGCGACGGAAGCGATGATCGACGAGTTGCTCACGCTGCTCGAGCCCGGCGACACGATCGTGGACGGCGGCAACTCGAACTTCCACGACTCGGTCCGACGCCACGCCATGGTGGCCGCGCACGGCGTCAACTTCGTCGATGCCGGTGTCTCCGGCGGGATCTGGGGTCTCAAGATCGGCTACTGCCTGATGGTCGGCGGCGAGCCC
>PMIQ01000098.1 GCA_003157175.1 Chloroflexota bacterium | reverse complement strand
GATCACGCCGCCCGGGATCGATCATGCGAAGGCCGAGCGCGCGGCGGAGATGCGGAGCGAGGCGATGGCGGTGGCTTCCAGCGGCAATATTGCGGAATACGTCGAATCTCTCAAGGCGCGTGCCCAGAGTGGCGAANNGGCGAACTGGGCGGCGTGACGATCGTCGACGGCCGAATGATCTCGCCGGGAGCTCCCGCCTCGAAGCCAGAGGTCGCCGACCAGCTGTCGAAGCTCGCCTCGGCCGGTTATGCGGCATCCGACGTCCGACTCGCGATCCTGTCCCATCTCCGCCAGGACCATATCGGCNNTGGAGAAGGCACTCCGAGACAGTGACGTGGAGCTGCGCTGCGGTCTCGAGGAGGGATCCATTTCTTCCCCCACGAGCCGCGTCTGATCAGGCCGGCATACCACGATAAGATTGGGTCGGTCTTGGTCTGCCGGCCGCTGGCATCGGTACTTTGCTCAACCGGAGGCTCCAAATGCGAAATCGGAAGTTCGGGCGGACCGACTGGCAGGTCGGCGAAGTCGGCTACGGCATGTGGGGCATGGGCGGCTGGACGGGCTCAGACGACGCCGAATCGTTGAGCTCGCTTGAGCTGGCGGTTGCTAAAGGCGTCAACTTCCTCGACACCGCACAAGCGTACGGCGACGGCCACAGCGAGCGGCTCCTCGGCCGGCTGCTCGCCGCACATCCGGGCCGTCTCTACGGAGCCACGAAGGTGCCGCCAAAGAACCGCCAGTGGCCGAGCCGCCGCGGCGTGCCGCTGGCTGAGGTCTTCCCGCGCGACTACATCCGGGAGTACGTCGGCATCAGCCGGGCGAACCTGGGCGTCGAGGCGATCGACCTCCTCCAGCTGCACGTGTGGGAGGACGACTGGCTACGCTCCGGCGAGATCAAGCGAACGGTCGAAGAGCTCAAGCGGGAAGGCTCGATCCGGGCGTTCGGCATCAGCCTCAACCGCTGGGAGCCATGGAANNCGGGTGCCGTTCGACGAGGGAAGCCTGATCGGGAGCCTGACCCTCCAGTCAACATGGCCGGCAGACGACTGGCGCAGCACCTACTTTGTCCCCGAGAACCTGGAGTCGTCGGTCGCTCACGCCGACGCGATCAAGCCGCTCGTGCCGGCCGGAGTCACGCTGGCCGAGATGGCTCTGCGCTTCATCCTCTCCAACCAGGACGTAAGCACCGTCATCCCGGGCATGCGCAAGCCGTCCAACGTGGAGGCCAATACAGCCGCCAGTGAAGCCGGGCCCCTGCCGCCCGGGCTCCTATCTGAACTGCGCAAGCATCGCTGGGACCGCAAGCCTACCGAGTGGAGCCAGTAAGCGTCCCCGACCACGCATGGCCAGCCCGATCACTGGCGCACAAGAACCCACGATGGTTTCATCGTGGTGAAGCGAAAGACCGAACCAAACAGATGCCGCTGCGCTTTCGCGATGAGGACGCAAGGGACTGGCCCTCGTGCTCATCAACAGCGACTTCTTCTTCTGGTGGCATCGGGTACTCGGTGACGGGTTTGATGTAACAGGCGACCTCGTATCCCCGTGTCCAATCCCGAAGCACCCAAACGACGGGTATCGTGAGATCGCCCAGAAACTTCTCGCCGCTCAGGAAGAATGCACTGTCTACAAGGCATATGCGGGGGAAATGGTCCCCAATGTCAACTACAAGCGCCGCATGGACCTTCTGCTCGCCTGCGATCGCTGGATCGCTTCCCACCTCACGGGTGACTGGGAGTTCGACTGGGAGGCATTGCTCCGCTACAAGTCGAGCAGCTGGTTCTCGTTCGAGATAGCCAAGTCGGCACATTGGCCATCTGCCTATGCGCCCCATGGGAACGAGGGGGAGCCTCAGGGAACGCGGATACGAGCGCGGGCGAGGGCGAGAAGAGAGCGATCGGCGTGGATCCCGCGACCGCGCCTCTTCGCTAGGCGGACTGACCGCAGGTTGCCCTAAAGGTGGTTAGTGCAACCATGGTTTCCGACGTGGCAACGGGCCGCGCGCTATGAGCAGCTCGTGTCGATACGAAGGGCCGTCGTGCCCCTACACTCGAACTCAGCGGCCAACAGCCCCAGCGGAAGGGCCTAGTGAGGCGAGGCAGAACAGGTGGGCTGCATTCAGTAAGGAGAGCGATCTTGGGCAAGGCCATAGGCACATTTACGGTCACNNAGTTTGGCGGTGGGATCGTGGGTGAAGGTTCGGTCGAGTGGGTGTTCTGCTACCGCCCAGATGGTTCGGCCACGTTCGTCGGCCTCCAGCGCATCGAAGGCTCGATCGATGGGCTGTCGGGCAGCCTGGTGATGGAATCGGTAGGTGACCATGACGGCGGACGGTCGCAGGGCCACTGGCGCGTCATCCCCGCATCTGGAGCGGGCGAGCTGGCTGGCATCAGCGGTGAGGGTTCGTTCGAGGCACTGGGCGGTCGCGAAGTCCCGTACGTGTTCGACTACGAGTTGGATCGACGTCCCTGAGTGAGGCTGAGTGCGCTCCCGTCGATGCGCACGATCAAGCT
>PMIQ01000179.1 GCA_003157175.1 Chloroflexota bacterium | reverse complement strand
CGCCAGCGCCCCGAAGGCGCCGTGAGTAGCGGTGTGGGAGTCGCCGCAGACGATCGTCATGCCCGGCTGCGTCAGCCCGAGCTCCGGCCCGATCACGTGGACGATGCCTCGCGTCGGCGAGCCCTTGCCGTGGAACGGGATCCCGAATTCGCGGCAGTTCTCCTCGATCTGGGCCAGCTGCTTGCGCGCCAGCTCGTCGGCGATCGGGATCGACGGGTCCAGCGTCGGGATCGAATGGTCTGCCGTCGCGACGGTCTGGCCCGGCTTTCGAACCTTCATTCCGCGCTCGCGCAGGCCGGTGAACGCCTGCGGGCTGGTGACTTCGTGGACGAGGTGTAGATCGATCGCGAGAATTGCCGGCGCGCCGAGGTCGGACGCCACTACGTGGTCGTCCCAGATCTTCTCGAGGAGGGTGCGCGGTTTCTCAGCCATGTTTCCACTCGCGTTCGATTGCCCCGCCTCACAGCGGACGGGGGCCATCGAGGTTACCAGATGAGGTCAAACGGGGGCGGGGCGGGGGAGTGGCGGGAGTGGCGGGTCGCCCGAGCCACGCGAACTTCCTCAACACTCATGGCGGGAGTAGTAAGTGAAGCTGCACGGCCCGGCTCCGCCATCCCCGGGCCGCCGTCAGCATCGATGAGCCGTTCGCGGCTAACGGCCGCCAATCCGGGGCCGAATCTGACGGGCCGACTGGCTGCGGATCGACTCGCGGCCTCGCCAGCCCCACTTTGCACTCACCCCATGCGTATTGGGGAATTCCCCGCCAGTGCGGGCCGGGTCCACGCCGCTCGCCCACGCCGCCGGCGCGGCTGAGCGCGGCCGCCCGGCCCCGCTCAGTCCACCTCGAGCGACGCCCGCAGGTGGATGTCACGCGAGGAGGCGCCGACCAGGATCTCGAACCGGCCGGGTTCGATGCGCCAGCCGCCACCGGCTTCGTCCCAGAAGGCGAAATCGCGGTCCTGGAGGGCGAAGGCGACTTCGATGCTTTCGCCGGGCTCCAGGTGGACGGCGGCGAAGCCCTTCAACTCCTGCGGCGGGCGAGGGATCGACGCCGCAAGGTCGGCGACGTAGACCTGGACGACTTCCTTGCCGGCGCGCGCGCCGGCGTTGCGGAGGCGAACCTTCAGCTGAGCGGAGTCGCCGGCGGGCAGGCCGTCCGCGGTGACTTCGAGCGACTCGAACTCGATGCGGGTGTAGCCCAACCCGTGCCCGAAGCAGAACCGCGGCTCGATCCCCGCGGCGTCGAAGTGGCGGTAGCCGACGTTGACGCCCTCGGCGTAGACGAGCTGCTCCTGCTCGCCCGGCACGGTGCTGAGCGCCGGATAGTCGGACTCGCGGGCGGCGATTGTGACGGGCAGGCGGCCGCCCGGCTCCGCGGCACCGAGCACGACGTCGGCGAGGGCATTGCCGAACTCCTGGCCCGGCAGCCACGCGTACAGGACGGCGGCCACACGATCGGCCCAGGGCAGGTCCATCGGGCAGCCGGCGTTGACGACGACGACGGTCCTGGGGTTGGCCGCGGCCACGCGCTCCACGAGCTCGTTCTGGCGGCCGGGCAGCGTGACGGTTTTGCGGTCGCGGCCCTCAGATTCCCAGGCCTCGTCGTTGCCGACGACGACGATCGCCACGTCCGCCGACGCGGCCGCGGCAACGGCCCGCTCCAGCTGATCGGCCGCCTGCGGCGAGCGGCAGCCGATGTTCAGCTGATAAGGCGAATGGGTCGCCGAATGAAGCTCGGCTGCGACAAGGACCGGCTCGCCGGCCCGGAGCTCGAAAGTCCCGCCGTCCTGGCTGCCTTCGAACAGGGCGGTCGGGATGTCGCCCGCGGGCCGGGAGTCCCACAGGTCGGCCTCCACCGCGCCACCGACCAGCAGCCGCCGGCCGCCGAAGCCGCGCAGCTCGATGTCATGCGGGCCGCTCTCCGTCGGGGTGAGCCAGCCGGACAGGCGGACCGCGAAGTCGTCCGCCGCGACGCCCTGAGGCAGGTCGCCGAATACGTGCAGCTCGCTCGAGTCGACATGCCAGCTGGCGACGGGATCTCCGGCCGGCTCCTGGCCGCGGAAGAACTCGACGGTGAGGCCGGGCCGGCCTTGAAGGTCGCGCACGTCCATCGCACTCAGGGGTGGCAGGAACAGGTCGATGCGGCAGCCCGCTTCGTGGACGATCTCGACTCCCGGGAGCGCGGCCCGCAGCCCATCCAGCGGGGTCACCGCGGGCGGTGCGGCGATGTGCGCCGCTCCACCGCCCTGGGTGCACGGCTTGGCCGCGTTCGGCCCGATGACCGCCAGCTTGAGGATGCCCGCCGGTGAGAGCGGGAGGATCCCGTCGTTGGCAAGCAGCACGAACGACTCGGCGGCGGCGCGGCGGACCAGCGCGGAAGCGGCGGCGTCGGAGAGATGCCAGGGCTGCCCTGGATCGAGCGGCGCGCCGCCCTCGGCCTCGGCGGCGCCGCCTATTGGATGCGCGGCCAACGCCCCGACGCGCGCCGCGAGCAGCAGCATCCGACGCGCCTTGTCGTCCAGGACCGCTTCGCTCACCTCGCCCCGTCGAACCGCCTCCGCCAGAGCCGGGCCGAAGAAGCGGGGAGGGCCGGGCATCTCCAGGTCCAGCCCGGCCATCGCGCCGGCGACGGTGTCGTCGGTGGCGTGCCAGTCGGACATCAGCACGCCGTCCCAGGCCCACTCCTCCTTGAGGACGTCGCCGACGAGA
>PMIQ01000193.1 GCA_003157175.1 Chloroflexota bacterium | reverse complement strand
GACGGGACGGACGGGACGGCACCACGAGCGGGGCAATCGTCCAGGACCACTCGTATATGCCCGGGCCGACGAGATACTCGGGCAGCGTGTCCGGGCCGCAGCTTGCCGTGCCCAGGCCGCGGTGAGCGGCATCGAGATGAACGACCGTCTCGGCGCGGGCTACGAGCTCTACGTCATGAGTGGCGGTCGCCAGATCCTCGGCCCGGAAATGCGTCGCCGACACCTGAAGAGGCCGGTCGAACCCGAAACGGAGTCCGCGCGCATTGCCGTCGGAAAGCTCGAGCCAGCGCACGTCAGCGCGGCCGCCGTTCTCCTGCGGCTTTACGTAGGGCACGTACAGCTCCGACACGGTTGAACGCCACAGTCCCAGGGCGCCCGCCCGACGGCGGTCGGGATAGGTCTCGAGGGGTCCACGGCCGAACCACTCGACCCGTTCGAGACCGGGAACGGTTTCGAGCTCGATGCCGACGCGGGCCAGGTCAACCAGCTCCTCGGGAATGCGGACCGTCTCGCGAACCAGGACGCCGCCACCCTCGAGCGCCTCGAATCGCTGCTCGTGGGCGACCGCGATGCCCGAGGCAGTCTTCACCTCGGCCGTCACCGTGACGCCGCCGGCCTCGCGCCGGATCCCCTTCAACGTGCGCGAGAGCCGATCCACTCCCCACTGTTGCCACAGCGCCTTGAGATCCGCCATGCGGTCGTTGTCCGTCGGGGCGCGCCACAAACACAGCCGCGGCGGCATGGCGAGAAGGTCTTGTGCGAGCAACCCTTCGGAGTCCAGCTTGACCTCCACGCCGGGAAGGCGGCGAACAGACGACCAAGCCAGCCCGGGCGCCCCGGGCGCGACAGCCAGCTGAGCCCAGCCAACCTCGAAACCTTCGGGGGCCCACGCCAGCGCCAGTGCCGTCCGGAAGCGGAGTGTCAACCACAGCTCGCGGCCATCGGATGGGGGCGCCGTCCAGCCCGGCAGTCGTAGCGTGGCGCTGCCACCGGGCGCCACCTCGGGCAGTGGGAGCTCGCCCCCGGCGACGACCTCGCCGTCGGCCGTGATCTCCCAGGAGGCCCTCAGCCAGTCCAGACCGGTGAAGTACTGGCGGTTCGAAAGCTCCACCGAGCCCTGGCGCAGCGCTTCGGGGCCGGCCGACACTCGAACGGGCAAGGCAATCTGGCGATGCTCCCAGAGGGCCGGCTTGGGCCGGCGGTCCGGCCAGGTCAGGCCGTCGAGGCAGAAGTTGCCGTCATTGGGTTCGTCGCCGAAGTCTCCGCCGTACGCCCAACGAGTCGTTCCGTCGGGCAGCCGCTGAACCAGGCCGTGGTCCCACCACTCCCACATGAATCCACCCTGGAGACCGTCCGTCGACTCGATCGCGTCCCAGTATTCGGCCAGTGTGCCGTTGCTGTTGCCCATCGCGTGCGAGTACTCGCACATGATCAGCGGGTGCAGCTGCCGCCCGGACCTGGCGTGGGCGACGATGGCGGAGATGGGCGGATACATCGGGCACGTGATGTCGCTGACCTTCTGGTCGCTCGACCAGTCCCAGCGGATGCCGCCCTCGTAGTGGAGCGGACGACTCGGATCGTAGCGGCGGATGTAGCCGGCCTCGGCGTCGTGGTTGAAGCCATGGCCGGACTCGTTTCCGAGCGACCATAGGATCACCGAAACGTGGTTCTTGTCCCGCCGGACCATTCGAGCGGCGCGATCCACCCAGGCGTTGAGGTAGCGCGGGTCGTTGCAGGCCTCGTCGATGAAGGCGTGCGACTCGATGTCCGCCTCGGCGACCACATACAGGCCGAGCTCGTCGGTGAAGTCCAGGAACACCGGATCGTTGGGGTAGTGGGAGGTCCGGACCGCGTTGAAGCCGAACTGCTTCATCGCCACCAGATCTGCCCGCATCGATTCGGGCGAGATGACGCGCCCGGTGTGCTGGTCGAAGTCGTGGCGGTTGACGCCGCGGATCAGCACGGCGGCGCCGTTGATCAGCAGGCGAAGGCCATCGATCTCGACCCTGCGGAAGCCGACCCGATAATCCGCCTCTTCGATCGCCTCGCCCGAGGGGGACCGCAACACCACGTGCAGCTGATAGAGGTGAGGCTGCTCGGCGGACCATTGCCGGACGTTGGCGATCTCGGTGCGCAGAACGGCCCGGCCGTCGAGCGCCGGGCGCAGCTGCGGCGCTAGCGCCTCCCACTGGGCCCTCTCGGCTCCTTCGAGGCCGACCGACACCAGCTTCGCCACCAGGGCGAAGCGATGGCGGCTCAACGGCGCCGAGTCGGCGCGGCTGAGACACGCGCCGGAACCCGCGTTGGCGAACGGGAAGACGGCACTGAGCGGAGCCATGTCGCCCAGCTTCGCCTCGACCGTCCAACCGGCCTCTTCGTCGGCGCCACCGAAATCGACGTCGGCCAGCAACTCGAAGGCTCCTGTCGACAGATCATCGGCCAGGCCGGCGTTGACCCGCACGTCGGCCAGATGAACGCGCGGCGTGGCGTAGAGGTATACGGAGCGGGTGATGCCGCCGTGCCACCACTGGTCCTGGTCCTCGATGTAGGTGGCGTCGGACCACTTCACGACGCGCAGCGAGATGGAGTTGGCCCCGGGCCGGACGATGCCCGTGACGTCGAATTCGGCGGCCAGATGCGAGTCCTTGCTGATGCCGACCGGCTGCCCGTTGACGGTGGCGATCAGGACGCTCTCGGCGGCCCCCACGTGAAGAACGACGCGGCGCCTGGCGACCCAACGGGCCGGCACCTCGAAGTCACGCTCGTACACCCCGGTGGGATTGACTTCCGGCAGGTGGGGCGGTTCGCCCGGGAACGGCATCTGGACGTTTGTGTAATGCGGCAGATCGAAGAAGCCCTGCATCGTCCAGCAACCGGGGACGTCTGCCTCGCTCCACTGCGTCGCCGGCTCCTCCTCCGGCGTGTGAAGCAGTTGGAAGCGCCAGCGACCGTCCAGCACGATCCGATCGGCGTGCGGCACGCTGTGCATCGGCAGACGGCCAACGGACGTGAGCTCGGCCGTGGACCAGGGTCGGGAGAGCATGGTACAACCTCCGAAGAGGTCCCTCCTAAGTGGCTTCCAGGACGTACAGGCGGGCGCGGAAATCGCCCCGTTCGGCTGAGGCTCGGTTCGACTCGAGGACGAGCCCGGCGGACATCAGCTCGTCTCCGCCAAGAACGACCGGTATCGCGGGCCCGGCCGCGACCTGTCCGGCGGAAGGCCAGGTTGAGACGCGATAGGCAGCCGTGGGGTCCAGACCGCGCAGCCGCAGCCGCTGCGGTCCCGGGTTCGGGCGGCTCAGGATCCGATAGTGACCGACGACTGCCGAGCGGCCGTCCCGCGCCACGGTCATCCAGGCGGTTTCGTCTCGGTCGCCCTCGAATGGACTGCGAAGGCGCAGGAACCGACCGCGCTGGAGCAGGTCGCGCCACTGCTTGTAGAAGGCGACCTGATCGGCTACGTCGGCGCGCTCCTCGACCGAAAGTGTGGTCGGGTCGAGCTCGTAGCCGAAGACGCCGAAGAACGCCACCGCCGCCCTCGTCGCCAGCGGCGTGACCCGCCCGACCTGATGGTTCGGCACGGCGGAGACGTGGGCGGACATCGAGCTGAGCGGATACGGCAGCGACGTCCCCCACTGGATCCTCAGACGCTCGATGGCATCCGTGTCATCGCTCGTCCACGCCTGCGGAGCGAACGCCAGCATGCCCGGGTCGAACCGCCCGCCGCCCCCGGCGCAGGACTCGAAGAGAACTTCGGGAAACGCCCTCGTCAGCCGCTCGTAGAGCGAGTAGACGCCGAGAATGTACCGATGCATGAACTCGCCCTGCCGCCAGGCCGGGAGAGTGGGGCTGTACGGCTCGGTGATGTTGCGGTTCATGTCCCATTTCACGTAGGCGATGGGAGCGCTGCCGAGGATTTGGGACACGACCCCGAACAGGTGATTCACGACCTCCGGCCGCGACATGTCGAGCACGTACTGGTTGCGGCCTTCCGTGCGCGGGCGCGTCGGGATGCCGATTGCCCATTCCGGATGCTGGGCGAACAGGTCGCTGTGGCGACTGACCATCTCGGGCTCGATCCAGATGCCAAAGCGCATCCCGATGTCTTCCACCTTGCGGGCCAGCGAATCCAGCCCGCCGGGCAGCTTGGAAAGGTTGACCTGCCAGTCGCCCAGGGAGGTCGTGTCGTCGTTGCGCCGGCCAAACCAGCCGTCGTCGAGAACGAACAGCTCGATCCCCAGATCATGGGCGGCCGAGGCGATGGCCAGCAGCTTCGGCTCGTCGAAGTTGAAGTAGGTCGCCTCCCAGTTGTTGATGACTATCGGTCTGACCCGATCGCGCCACGGGCCGCTGGCGAGGCGCTCGCGGAAGAGGCAGTGGTAGGCATCGCTCAATTCGCCCAAGCCGCCGGCGGAGAAGACCAGGACGACCTCGGGCGTGACGAACTCGGCGCCGGGCCCGAGCAGCCACGAGAAGCCGTCGGGATTGATGCCGGCGCGCACTCGGGTCGTCCCGAACGAATCGACTTCAGCCTCGAGGAGGAAGTTGCCCGAGTAGACAAGGGAGAAGCCGTAAGCCTCTCCGTGCTCCTCGGTCGTAGACGGGCGCGTCAGGGCCACGAAGGGGTTGTGCTGGTGGCCGGACGCTCCCCGGGTACTCGACACGGATTGCCGGCCCGGGCGAAGAGCGAGCCGCTCCACGTGGCATTCACGTGCCCATTCCCCACTCAGCGAGACGAACTCCCAGCCGGCGTCGGGCAGGTCCAGCGACGCACTCATTGCGCCCCGCACGATCACCGGGGACGGGCCGGAGTTGACGATCCGTGCCTCACGAACCACGAGGGGGCGATCGCGGTAGATCGTGTACAAGAGGCGGACTTCGATCTGCGCCACGTGGTCGGCCACGGTGATTTCCAGAGTCTCCGCCTCGAGTCCGAGATCAACGTATGTCGAGGGCAGCCCCGGAAGTCCCGCCTTGCCGGGCAGTATGCGATGGCTCTTGTAGCGCAACTCCACCGCGCCCGAGCCATCGGGCAACTCGACCGTCAGGGCCGGAATACGGTAGTCGCCGGTACCTCCGGTGGGGAACTCGAGCGGGACGGGCTGTCCGAGCCGGTTTGAGAAGCCGTAGAACTCTCCCGGCACGAGGTGGCCGTACGACTTCCCCTCCGCGAGAGTTGCGCCGAAATACACGTGCCCGAGCGAGCCGTTCTCGAGCACGCGTATCACATAGCTGACCTGGTCGTTCCGAAGGTGGAACTCGCGGGCCGCCGCGGACCACTCGATAGCCATCGGACTCCCGCTGGCGCCTGATCTGGCGAGCGTCAGCCCTTGGCCGAACCGAGCGTCAGGCCGCTGATGAAGTAGCGCTGCAGGATCAGGTAGAGCACGATCGTGGGTATGGCGGCCATCACAGACAACGCCGCTAATTGGGTCGGGTCGGTGAAGAACGCGCCCGAAAGGTTGTTCAGCGCCGCCGTGATCGGGCGTTTACCTCCCGACTCGAACAGCATCAGCGCCCAGAAGAAGTCGTTGTAGATCCAGACGAACAGGAGAGTAGCCAGGGCCGCCAACGCCGGCCGTACCAGGGGCAGGACGACACGGGCGTAGATCGTGAAGACCCCGGCGCCGTCGATCATCGCAGCTTCGACCAGCTCCATGGACAGCGTCTTCATGTAGTTGCTCAGCACGAAGGTGCAGAAGCCGGTCTGGAAGGTCGTGTGGATAAGGATGAGCCCGATGAACTGGTTGTACATGAGGCCGTTGTCGCTGAGCGGAGCCGGCACGGGCAGGAGCAGGTACAGCCTGTACAGCGGCACGATGATGATCTGGGGGGGCAGCAGGTTGCCGGCGGTGAAGATCATCAGGACGATCAGGTTGAAGCGCCACTTGTAACGCGAGATGGCGAACGCCAGCATCGACGAAATCCAGAGCGTGAGGAGCACGGCGGGAATCGTGATCACGGCCGTATTCCAGTAGTACTGGACCAGATCGGAGTTATTCCAGACGTTGAAATAGTTGTTCAGATTCAGTGTCTTTGGCGTCGAGAAGGCGCCGTTCGCGTTGGCGACGAGCTCGCCGTACGGGCGCAGCGAGGTGTATAGCGCGTACACCATGGGCCAGAGGAAGATCACGGCGAGGACGGTCAGGAAGACGTAGAGGCCGATGCGCGACAGCCGTCGCCGAGCGCGGTTGTGCGCTGTGCGCTGTCCCGCCATCGCCACGGTGCCGCTCACTGTTCCTCCGATCTCATGACGCGAGTCAGATACAGCACGATTGGCACGAGCGAGATCACCAGCAGCACGGTTGCCATGGCCGACCCGAAGCCGATCAGACTGGCCTCGCTGAGGCTGGTGTTGGTGATCAGAGTGGCCAGTAGCTCAAGACCGTTCTTGCCGTGGTTGATGATGTAGACGATGTCGAAGGCCCGCAGGGATTCGATCACGGTCACGACGACGATGACGACGTTGATCGGAGCCATCACCGGGAAGACCACGTGGAAGAAGGTCTGGCTCTCACTGGCTCCATCGATGGCCGCAGCCTCACGCAGCGACGGATCGACGCTCTTCAGCCCGGCCAGGTACAGAACCATGATGTAGCCGATGTGGCGCCAGCTGGCCGCGACCAGAACCGCCCAGATGTTGATGGACTTGTCTCCCAACCAGTCCGGCGAGCTGTTCCCACTCATGAGGCCCGTGGCCGCCAGGGCACTGTCGATGAAACCATGGCCGGCTACCGGTGAGTACTGGAGCTCCCAGATAAAACCGACGACCGCCAGCGACAGGACCACAGGCGTGAAGAAGATGCCCTGGTAGATCCGGGACCCCCTCAGCGGTCGGTCGAGAAGCACGGCGAGGAGTATTCCGATCGGAGTGGCGATGCATACGAAGAAGAGCAGCCACAGCAGGTTGTGCGAGACCGCCGGCCAGAAGGGGGGATAGCCCGTGAACAGGTAGTTGTATTCCTGGAGGCCCACGAAATGGAGCGGGCCGATCCCCTGCCAGTCGGTGAAGGACCATAGAACCGACACAAGGGCCATCGCCCAGATCAGGATCATGAAGATGGCGAGCGGCACGCCCACCATGACACCGAGCAACAGCTTGTCCCGCGCCGTCAGGACGCTGTAGTGGCGCCGTCGCTTCTTGGGGGTAGAGGCTCCCGCCCCGGCGTCGTTCGCGGGGGCGGGAGCGAGAGCCTGAGGCTCCNNTGGCCGCCGGAGTCGGCGTGGCCGGGTTGAAGGTACCGTTCGGGGTCGCGTTGTACGCCGGCAGGGCATCCCAGAAGGCCTGGATCTGCGCCTGAAGCGCCGTCGTATCCGTGGTGGGGGCGTTCAGGAAGGTCTGCAGGAAGCTCTGCATTCCGTTTGCGCCGGCGAAGTCCGGCCGCGTGTCGCGATCCATGAACTGCGTGATCTTCTTGGCCGAGCTGACGATCGAGACAGCCTTCTTCGTCAGGACGTCGTACGAGCTCGCGTCGGCGTCGTTGGCCGTCGGGATGAAGCCGTTGTTGGCCTTGTACATCAGGACCTGAGTAGAGCCCTTGGCCCAGAACGAGAGGTACGACTTGGCGGTAACCATGTTCTGCTGGAGGGTGGGCGACTTGGCGCTCATCATCCAGATGTCGATCGGGGCGTCGAGAGCGGCCTCGGCGTCGAAGGACGTGCCCATGGTCGGCCACGGGAAGAAGTCGATGTCCGCGACCGAGGTGCTATCGACGGTGGCAACCTCGCCCGTCATGAAGAGGCCGAGGAAGAACATGCCGGCGGTCTTCTGGACGAGCGTGTCGCACGCCTGCTGCCAGGTCAGACCAGCGTAGCCGTTGGTGTAGAACGGAACGATCTGGGCCCAAGCCTTGAAGACGGCCGTGACCTTCGGGTCGGTCCACTTGACGCCGTTGGCGCCGGTCATCAGGTTGACGTGGAAGTCATACCCGTTCAGGCGCAGGTTGAGGATGTCGAAGGTGCCCATGGCCGGCCAGCCGTCTTTGTCGGCGAAGGCGATCGGCGTGAGGCTGTCCTTCTGCATCTGCGCGCAGAGTGCGAGGAAGGAGGTCCAGTCGGCCGGGATCTGATAGTTCTTGGCCGTCCACAGGCTCTTGCGATAGAAGACGCACCACGGGTAGTAGTCGACCGGGATGCCGTAGATGTGCTGGTCGTCGCCCGTGACGGAGCCGATGAACCCAGCCGTGTAGTTGGCGGCAACCGGGGACCAGACGTCATCGATCTGGGTGGCCAGGCTCTTGGACGCGAAGAACCGCATCCGGAAGCCGGAGAACCAGGTGAATACGTCGTCGGGGGTGCCGCCGAGGTAGTTGTTGATCTGGTCCTGGAACGTGTTGTGGTCGACTGTATTGAGCGTGGGCGTCACGCCAGTCGCCGTTGCGAACGCGGCGTTGATGGCGGCCATGCCCTTGGCCTCGGACGGGTCGGAGTGGTTGCTTCCGACCTTGACCGCGGGGGCCGGCGTCGCGCTGCTGCCGCCGCACGCGGCGATGATGGCCGGCAGAACGGTAAGCCCGGCCGCAGCGATCACGCCTGTCTTGAGGACTTCACGTCGAGTGACTTTGCCACCCGTCAGAAAGCCCGGTTTCTTGTCCTGATCATCCATTGGGCGCCATCTCCTCCCTGTTCGGGCCGATTAGGTCGGCCGTGGTTCAACAGGAACCAACAGGCTCGACCGATTGTCGGGCTATCCTCGGCCGGGTGTCAAGTACATCCGAGCATTTCGTTGAGTTATGTGCGAATGCGTTGACTTGCCGGTCCGAGTGCGGCACGATGGCGAGAGGACCGCCACAGGGGTGGGCGATCAAATGAGCGAGGAGCGGCAGAAAATGGACTCAGGTCGGGCCGAACCCACGCCCGACGAGGTGCGCGTCGTGGACTCTGCTATTCGCCGGCCGGCTTTGGCCCGACAGCGCCAGGCGATGATCCTGGAGCAGGTGCGGGAACACGGAGCCGTTCGCGTGGCAGACCTCGTGACGACCCTGGGCGTCTCCGACATGACCGTCCGGCGCGACCTCGAGCTGCTGCAGGAACGCGGCCTGCTGGAGAAGGTCCACGGCGGGGCGGCGGCGATCGAGGGAAGCTCCTTGTTCGAGCCGGGGTTCACCGTCAAGTCGACGTTGATGGAGACCGAGAAGGATCTCATCGCCACGAGCGCGGCCGCGTTGGTGACGCCTGGCACAGCCATCGCGATTTCGGCTGGCACGACGACCTACGCCCTGGCCAGGCGGCTGACCGACATTCCAGGGCTGACAGTCTTGACGAACTCGGTCCCGGTTGCGGACGTTCTCTACAAGGACGGCCGGCCCGACCAGACGGTCATCCTGAGCGGTGGCGTCCGAACCCCTTCGGACGCGCTGGTCGGACCGTTTGCCGTCGACGTCATTCGATCGCTGCATGTCGACAGCGTCTTNNCTGATCCAGGCCGGGCGACGCCTGATCGTGCTGGCCGACCACACCAAGTGGGGCATCGTCGGCATCAGCTCGGTCGCGCGGCTGGAGGAAGCGGACACGCTCATCACCGACGCCGGCCTCGACCCGGCGGCGAGCCATCAACTGGCGATGGCCGTGCGAAGACTTATCCTCGTGGACGTTTCCACGGGCGAGCGGCGGACGTTGGTGGGCGGAGTGGAAGAAACCGCTTCCCCCGACGACCCTGCCTCGCGGGCGCGCGGCTGAGCGAGTAAACCGCTGCCAGTCGCGCGGGAACCTCTCCGCCCTCGCGAGCTCCAGCTGCCGGCATGAC
>PMIQ01000236.1:178-10522 GCA_003157175.1 Chloroflexota bacterium | reverse complement strand
GTCGCGATCGGCTACCTCGAGCGCTTCGTCGCCGACTGGGCCATCACGCACACCGACGTCTTCGCACGCGCCAATCCGGCGCCTTCGGGCAAGAAGGTCGCCATCGTCGGTTCGGGCCCGGCTGGCCTCACCGCCGCGGGAGAGCTCGCCAAGCGCGGTCACAAGGTCACGATCTTCGAGGCCTTCCACGCGGCCGGCGGCGTCTTGATCTACGGCATCCCCGAGTTCCGACTGCCCAAAGACATCGTCCAGAAGGAAGTCGATCGCCTGGTCGCGGACGGGGTCGAAATCGAGCCGAACTCGATCATCGGCAAGACCTACACCCTGCCCGAGCTGCGCGATAAGCTTCGACGCGGTCTTCGTGGCTGTGGGCGCCGGGCTGCCGGTCTTCATGAACGTCCCCGGCGAGAACCTCAAGGGCGTCTACTCGGCCAACGAGTACCTGACGCGCGTCAACCTGATGGGTGCCTACAACCCCGATTCGGACACGCCGGTGCTGCGCGGTCAGCGCGTGGCGGTGGTGGGCGGGGGCAATGTGGCCATGGACTCCGTCCGAACTGCTCGACGGCTCGGCGCCGCCGAATCGGTGTGCGTCTACCGCCGCTCTCGGACGGAGCTGCCGGCGCGCGTCGAGGAGGTCCACCACGCCGAGCAGGAAGGCGTCCGCTTCGAGTTCCTGACCGCCCCGGTGGAAGTGCTGGGCGACGAGAAGGGCTGGGTCAGCGGCCTCAAGTGCATTCGCATGGAGCTCGGCGAGCCCGACGCCTCCGGCCGCCGCCGCCCCGTGGAGATCCCCGGCTCCGAGTTCATCTTCCCGTGCGAGATGGTCGTCGTGGCGATCGGCACGAAGTCGAACCCGCTGCTCACCGCCACTTCACCGGACCTGCGCATCAACAAGTGGGGCTACATCGAGNNGCCGGCGGCGACATCGTCCGCGGCGCCGCCACGGTCATCCTGGCGATGGGCGACGGCAAGAAGGCCGCCCAGAACATCGACGCGTACCTGCGCGGCAAGCTTCCGGAGCCGGTAGCGGCGGAGGCGACGCCGAAGTCGCACTGAAACCTGCGGCGCCCGGCCGGAGCCGGCGCGCGCCTCCCACGGGCCGGCGTGCCCCAAACTGCCCAAACGCCGGCCGAACCGCCCCACCGCCCTGTACGCCCGAACCGTCGGAAGGCGCCCGGAGCTGCCCGGTTTCCGCCATTCACACCTGGTGGGCGTGTCAGCCTCGGATTCGCCCGCCCCAACCCGATTTCTGAGCCGAGCGCAAGCTTTGCCACGCCCGGCTGAGCGTGGACACACCTCCGAAAGGCCCATCTCAGCCGCCCCGAACAGATCCATTCGCGGATGACACGCCTGGTAGGCGTACCTGCAAGAAACGCGGCCGGCCTAAGTCGCCGGAGGAACCTCAGGGGCCGCCCGCCACCCGGCCGGCCGCCACCGCCAGATCCACCAGGCGGCCGCGGCAAGCACGATCACCGCCACGGAGCTGATCTGCGTGGCAAACGAGAAGAGCCAGAACAGGCTGCCCACGTAAGCCGCCACCACGACACGCGTCCGCCACGGTTCCCCCACTCCGCCCGCCAGGGCCCAGCACACGAACGGAAAGGCCAGCGCCGCTTCGTAGCCCCAGGCGCGCGGGCCGGCCGCCAGGCCGATCAGGCACGCAGCCGAGGCCGCCTCAACGATCCCGGCCCGACGCAGCCCGGGGATCGCGGCCACGGCCAGGGCCACTCCCCCAAGGGCCGGCACGAACCACGCCACAGGCAATCGCCCCAGCAGCCCCGGCAGGCTGATGGCCTTGTCCGCATTCTTCGCCGCGTCGGCGGGCAGCCAAGTCTGCGCCCCGTTCAGCCACGTCCCGAGCCAGCCCCAGTCGCCGCCGGCCGCTGCCACGGATAGCAAGAACGCCACTCCCCCGGCGGCGACGGCAACGGCCAGCTCGCGCCACCGCCCGCGGACAAGGAAGAGCACCACGAACCCGAGCGCCAGCGTCGGTTTGTACCACAGCACGCCCACCGCCAGACCCGCGACCCAGGGCCGGTCCGTGGCCAGCGCCCAGATCGCGACCATGGCCAGCAGCAAGGCGAAGGGTGCGTTCTGGCCGGTCACGATCGAGGCCGTCGAAGGCGCCCATGCCAGGGCGGCGAGGACAGCCAGCTCAGGCGTCAGTCCGTAGACGCGGGCCGCCACCAATCCCGCAACGGCCAGACACCCCACCATGAGCATGGCCTGAACCCAGAACGAAACGTCGACCGGCATCTGGGCGAACGGCCAGAACAGCCAGGCAGCGGCGGGCGGGTAGGCGAAGAACGCCTCCGAAACGCCGTGCGCCGTTTGCCAGGCCACGTGGCGCCCGGCATCGACCAGGTCCGGCCCGCCGGCAGTCGCACCCGCGGCCCACAAGGCGCCCCAGTCGTGCCAGTGGTTGAAAGGCGCCCCGATGATCGCCACGACCCCCATGGCGAACAAGCCGGCGGCCCAGAGTCGAACGCGCCCGGCCCCGAGTCGAAGGGCGGAGTCTACGCCGGCGGTCGGGCGACGAGCCGGCGGACCCGCCGGCGGCGCGGCTGAGCCGGCCGTCTGACGGTCAGCCGGCAGCCCCCTCGGTTCGGTCGCCTCAGCCGCCATCGCTCGACCTCCCGGTCAGTCGGCCGCCACCCCGGCTTGAGCTAGCCTCGCGCCTTGGCCAGCCGCTCCATCACGATCGGCTTCACCTGCGAGATGTCGACCCGGATCTGTTCCATCGAGTCGCGGTCGCGGATGGTGGCCTTGCCGTCTTCGAGCGAGTCGACGTCGATCGTGACACACCAGGGCGTCCCGATCTCGTCCTGGCGCCGGTATAGCTTGCCGATCGCGGCCGTGTCGTCGTAGACCGCCATGATGTCCTTCGCCAGGTCGTCGCGCAGCTTGTGGCAAATCTCAACGATCTCGTCGCGCTTCTTCAGCAGCGGCAGGACCGCCACCTTGTACGGCGCCAGCTCCGCGTTGAAGCCCAGCACGACTCGCTTCTCGCCGCGGACCTCTTCCTCACGATAGGCGTCGATCAGGAACGTGAAGGCCGCGCGGTCACCACCGGCCGAAGTCTCGACGATCCAGGGCACGTACTTCTCTTCGGTCGCCGGGTCGAAGTACTCCAGGCTCTCGCCGGTCGCCGCCTGATGCCGGCTGAGGTCCCAGTCGCCGCGGTTGTGGATGCCCTCGAGCTCCTTCCAGCCGAACGGGAAGCGGTATTCGACATCGACCGCCTTCTTGGCGTAGTGGGCCAGCTCGTCCGGGCGATGCTCGCGGAAGCGCAGTCGTTCGGGCGTGACGCCGTAGCGCACGTACCACGCCAGCCGCTTCGGCATCCACGCTTCGAACGTGGCCGCGGCCGTCTCGGGCTTGACGAAATATTGCATCTCCATCTGCTCGAANNGTCTCGGGGCGCAGGTAGACCTCGTTGCCGTCTTCCTCGACCGGGCCCATGTGGGTCTTGAACATGAGGTTGAACTGCCGCGGGGCCGAGAGCGGACCGGCGTCTACCGGGCACTTCAGGCCGAGGCGCTCGACGATCGTCGGGTCGCGGAGTTCAGTGCTGGTCAGGTTCTCGCAGCCGGGCAGCTCGTCCAAACGGAAGCGCCGCCGGCAGGTAGTGCATTCGACGAGCGGGTCGCTGAAGTTGGCGACGTGGCCGGACGTGACCCAGACCTGGGGCGCCATGATGATGCCCGCGTCCAGGCCGACGATGTCGTCGCGCTCCTGGACCATCGCCCGCCACCACGCCCGCTTGACGTTGTTCTTGAGCTCNNCTCCGAGCTCGGGAAGATGAAGCCACGCCGCTTGGACAGCGAGACGATCGTTTCCAGATTAGCGACGGACGGTCCCGGGTCGTCGGTCGGGGTTGTCGGCTTTGCGGCGGTCACGGTTGTCTCCTCGGGCAGAGGCGCTGGAAGCCTCCTGCGATCAGTTTGTCAGACGGCGAACGGTCGAGCTGTCGAACCGTCGAACGTTCGGGGCGCAATTCTCGCACGAGCGCGCGGCCGAGACCTGGTGAACCGCGCCAACGAGCGAGCCCCGGCAGCCCCGCCGACCGGGCCCCGGACGGGCCCCGGACCCCGCCGGCTGATCCGTGCCTGCCAAGCGGACTGGCGGGTTTCCATCCTCGCGCCGTCTGACGATCGAGAGCAACCTTAGGGCGAAAGAAGGTCCCAAATGGAACTCTTGCTAATCATCGTTATCCTCATCCTCCTGTTCGGCGGCGGGTTCAGCCTCTATCGTCGCTAAGTACCCGAGCACCTAGAACCCGACCCTCTCAGACTCAGCGAGATCGCGTCCCGAACCCGGGGATGCGGTTTCGCCGCGCCTGCCGACTCGCCCACTCCCGCGTGATAGCCCACAAGGCTTGAGTTGTGATTTGTCCGCTGCGAGCATCCCGACGCGGGCGTCACTCGGCAGGCCCGTGGCCCTTGCAGAAGGCCTCGCAACTGCCTTTGCCCGGAGTGATAATGGATGGGGAAGCATCCGGGGTGGAGTGCCAGAGGTAGGCTGCCGACATGAACGTCCAGCACCCGATCCTTGGGAGTTGCGCCGCCATCCCGTACGATCGCACCCGCAAGTTCGCCGGCGTTCTCCTGTCCGCGGCCATTGTCGCGGTTGGGTTGGCCACCGTGGTGATCGGAGCCCCGGTCGTACTGGGAATCGTGCTAGTGGCCGTCGGCGTGGTCCTTGGTTTGGAGTCAATTCGCAGGCTCATGATGCAGGTGAACCTGCTGCTCGGGGACACGGGATTCGAGTCGTTCCCCGGCATCGGTCCGGTGCTCTGGAAGGACGTGGCGCTCATTGCGGTCGGGCAGCTGCACTGGAGCCCACTGGTGCGGACGCGTGTCGTGCTCGTGCAGCTGGCGCATCCCGACGACTTCATCAACGGCCACAAGCTGAACTACTTCCGAAAGCTGGCGCTGCGCCTTGATCTGCGCCTGCAGCGCGGGAACCTGGGCTTGAACACCAGCCAGACTGCGACTTCGGCGGGCAAGGTGGCGGGGCTGATGCAGGCGCGACTGTGGGCCTATCGCCAGTCCGCTTCCGCCGAGTCGGCGACGCCATCCGGCCCCAAGCCCGCCTGAGCTCAGGGTTCGGGCCTGCGGCCTGACCGCACCTCGTCGAGGAACTCCAGCGAGCGGGCGTCGCGCTCCAGAGAGACGCGCAGGAAGTCGCGCATCGCGGCTTCCACCTCGCGTTCCACCGCGGGCGGCAGTCGAAGCGCCGCCAGCGCCTCGACATCCAGTCGCTGGTACGCCTTGAGCAGCTTCAGCGCCTCCACCGACAGGCCGGCACGTTCCGCCGACGGTCCCGGGCAACGGGAGCAGAGGACGCCGCCGAGCGGTGGGACCCAGCGGAAGCTCTCGTCCGCCTCGAGCATGCGGTCGCATTCGACGCAGCGGTCCACCTCGGGCCGAACGCCCAGCTCGTCCGCGAGGTGCATCTCGTACCAGCGCGCCACCCGCCCCGAATCCATGCCGGCGTCGAGCAGCTCGTAGGCGCGGCGGAGCAGCGCATACAGCGCCTCGGCTTCATGGCGCTCCTCCAGGGAGCGGTCGGCCAGCTCGGCGAGGTACCAGGCGGTCGCCGCGGACTCCAGCGAGTCCCGCAGCCGCAACCAGGCGTGCGTGACCTGCACCTGCGTCACGACGTCGAAGGTCCGGCCTCGGGCGAGCGCCACCCTCAGCTCGGCCAGGGGCTCGAGCGATCCACCCAGCCGGCTCGTCGGCCGGCGAACGCCCTTGGCGATCGCCTTGAACTTGCCGTGGACCGGGGTGAGCAGGGTCATGATCCGATCCGCCTCTCCGTAGTCGAAGCGGGACAGGACGATGGCGTCGGTCACGTACAGGCGCGAATTGGGCACGCGACCACGCTATCACGCCGCGCATCGTCGGCCGCGTCGCCAGGCCCTCGCGGACTACGGTCTGCCGGGCTAAGCTGGCGCCATGGACGACAAGCCAGCCCGCCACGACTACCCCGTGCCGCAGCCGCACACCGACCGGACGCGCATCCGCCGGCACGCCGATCGCGCAGTTCCGGACCGGATCGAGGAATTCCTGCAGGCCGGCCTGATAGCCCACGTCGCGTACGTCGACGGCGGCGAACCGCGCACCATCCCGTTCTTCTACCATTACGAGGCCGGCCACATCTACGTCCACGGATCCGCCGGCAACGGCACGTTGCGCAGCCTCCAGGATGGCCGTCCCGTCGCCGTTTCGATCGCGATGCTGGACGGCCTGGTCGCCTCCAAGACGGCNNCCGACCACTCGGGCAACTACCGCAGCGTCGTCGTCTTCGGGCGATGCCACCGGATCTCCGATCCGACCCGGAAGCGCCGCGTTCTGGAGGCCACCACCGAGCGCTACTTTCCGGACAGGCACGCCGGGCGGGACTACGAGCCGGCCAGCGACGACGAATTGACACGCATGGAGCTCGTCGCCATCGAGATCGACGAGGCCCAGGCGAAGACTCGATCCGGCGGGCCGATGGGCCCGACCGACGACGACCCCGACGCGCCCGGCTCGGCCTTCGTTCGGACGCTGTAGCAATCGATCGCCGCCGCCCGGCGGCCCGCCTGACGGGCTGGCTACGTTGCGTGCGCCGCAACTCATCGATCGCTGAAAGCGGATTGTTATGATCCGCCAGTGCAAAGCCCCGTCGTTCTGCCCGACCTGATTTCCGACACCGAGCAGGAGATCCTGCGCCTGCTCTCCGTGTACGACGGCCCAACAGCCGGACTGTACGAGATGATGCGCTACCACCTCGGCCTGGACGCGAGCGGCTCGTCCGGGAAGAGGATGCGGCCGCTGCTGGGCCTGCTCGCCTACTCCTCGATCAAGGGCGACTATCACGCCGCGCTGCCCGGAGCGGCGGCCGTCGAGCTCGGCCACAACTTCAGCCTCGTCCACGACGACATCGAAGACGCCGACCGCGAACGGCGCCACCGCGCGACCCTGTGGGCTGTCCACGGCATCCCGCAGGCGATCAACGCCGGCGACATGCTCTTCACTCTCAGCCGCGTCGCCCTGCACCGCCTGTCCGACCTGGGATTCTCCGACGCCAAGGTGCTGCGGTTGATGCGCCTCTACGACATGACATGCCTGGCACTGTGCGAGGGTCAGTACCTCGACATCTGGGCCAGCGAGCGCTCGGAGCCGATGTCGGTCGAGCTCTACTTCGACATGATCGGGCGCAAGACCGCCGCGCTCATCGCTGCCTCGGTCGAGGCGGGCGCGGTGCTCGCGACGGACGACGAGGAGATCATCGCCCGATACCGCGCCTTCGGCTGGGCCCTCGGCATCGCGTTCCAGCTCAACGACGACCTGCTCGGGATCTGGGGCGACCAGGCCAAGACGGGCAAACAGCCCTCTGACGTCGCCCGGCACAAGATGACGCTGCCGGTCATCTACGCCTTCGAGCACGCCGGCCCGGACGATCGGTCGCGGCTGGAGGCAGTCTGGCGGACAGACGCGCCGCACGACGGCCAGGTCGCGGAAGCGGTCGCCCTGATCGAGCGGCTGGGGGGCCGGGACTACACCCGCGACCAGGCCCGCCAGCATCGCGACCGGGCCCTGGCCGAGCTCGATGCGGCCGGTGTCGTCGACGCCGAGGCGCTGGAGTCCCTCCGTGGCATCATCGTGGGCGTGATCGGGGCCTGATCGGGTCGCAACCCGCGCCTGGGCCCCGCGCCAGGGCCGCAGCCCGCGCGCCACTCGGCCGCGCCCTCAGCGCTCCTGGTCGAGCTCGGCAGCAGCTTTTTCGTCCGGGCGCTCGCGAACCGCCAGCACTTTGCCGACGCGGCGGCCGTCGGTCGACTCAACCGTGAGAACCAACCGCTGCTCGTCGAGTCGGACCTGGTCGCCCGGCCGCGGCACGCCGCCGATGCGGTGGTANNTCGGAGAGCCGCACCCACATCGGCTCCTCCTCGTCGAATTCGTCCTGTATCTCGCCGACGATCTCCTCGAGCAGATCCTCGATCGTGACCATGCCCGCCGTGCCGCCGTACTCGTCGAGCACGATCGCCAGGTGGACCCGCCGGCCTTGCAGCTTGTGGAGCAGGTCGTCGATCGACATCGACTCCGGCACGAAGAGCGGCGGCCGCAGCAGCTTGCGCAGATTGGGCTTCTGATCGATGCCTTTCAGGAACGGCAGCAGGTCCTTGGCCAGGAGGATGCCGATGATCTCGTCGATCGTTCCCTTGTAGACCGGGATCCGGCTGTGACCCTCACGGACGAACGTGTCGATGACTTCGTCCATGCTGGCGGTGACCGGCAGGGCGGTCATGTCCGTGCGCGGGACCATGATCTCGTGCAGTCGGCGCTCGCCGAACTCGATGACGGCGCTGATCATCTGTTCCTCTTCGGCCTCGAGGATCCCCGTCTCCCCGCCGCGTTCGACGATCAGCTTCAGCTCCTGCGTGCTGATCTGCGCCTGCCGGGCGACGTCTGTGCCGAAGAGGCCCGCGATCTTGCGGGTCAGCCAGGTGAGAAGGCTCACCAGCGGCGCCAGGATCCGGCCGAGCATGTCGACCGGCCCGGCCAGCGCCAGGGCCACTCGGTCCGGGCGGGCCAGGGCCAGCGTCTTGGGCACGAGCTCGCCCACGACGATCGTGAACAGCGCCAGCAGGATCGTGACGATCACCACGGCGAAGCCGAGGGCATGATCCCCAAGAACGGGAACGCCGGCGAAGGACGCGGCCAGCCGGTCGGCCAGGCTCACGGCCGCGTATGCCGAGGCCAGGAAGCCGACGAAAGTCACCCCGATCTGGACCACGGCGAGGAATCGGCCCGGATCGGCCACCAGCCGCCTGACCCGCCGCGCGCCCCGATGACCCTCGTCGATCATCTGCTCGATGCGGCTGTGCCGGAGCGTGACCAGGGAGATCTCGGCCATCACGAAGACGGCCTCGATCAGGACGAGGACGAGGACGACCAAAAGCTGCAGGACGACGTCGCTCATTCGGGCTTGTCTGGCGGCGGCTCACCGCCGGCGGCCCGAGGTTCCCGGATTCTGGCCGGCACGCCCAGCGCCAGCATTCCGGCCGGCACGTCTTTGGTCACCACGGAGCCGGCGCCGGTGCGGGCATCGTCGCCCAGCTCGATCGGCGCGACTAGCATCGTGTCCGAGCCCAGGAAGACTCGCTTGCCGATCTTCGTCTTGTGCTTTCGGACGCCGTCGTAGTTGCACGTGATCGTGCCCGCTCCGACATTCGTGCTCTCGCCCAGGACCGCGTCGCCGATGTAGCTGAAGTGGTGCTGCTGGACGCCCGCTTCCAGACGGCTGGCCTTGACCTCCGCGAAGTTGCCGAGCCTGGCCTTGCGCCCGATCGAAGACTTGGGCCGCAGGTGAGAGAACGGCCCGATCTGGACCTCGTCCTCGACTTCGGAGCTCTCGAGAATGCTGGCCCAGATGACGCAGTCGCGGCCGACCACGGTATCGATGATCTGGCTGCCGGCCCCGATGCGTGTCCCGGAGCCGATGCGGGTGGCCCCGCGCAGGATGACGTTCGGCTCGATCGTCACGTCTTCCGCCAGCTCGACCGAAGCGTCTATGCACACGCTGCTCGGGTCGACCATCGTCACCCCGGACATCATGTGAGCCTCGTTGATGGCCATTCGAAGCTCGAACTCGGCCTCGGCCAGCTGCGCCCGATCGTTGATGCCGTTCAGGGTCCCGTCATCCTCGACCACGAGGGAGACCACCGGCCGCCGATCCTCGCGCGCCAGCCCGACCAGCGCCGGCAGGTAGAACTCGCCCGACACCGGCGACGGCTGCACGTCTCCGATCCGCCGGCGGAGCCAGATGGCGTCGAAGACGTAGACGCCGGCGTTTATCTCGTCGACCTGGAGCTCCTCGGGCGAGGCGTCCTTCTGCTCCACGATGCGCAGCACCTGCCCGCCGTCGTCGCCGCGAATCACCCGGCCCAGCCCCGCGGGGTTGAGGGCGTGGACGCCGACGATGGCCATCGCCGCTTCTCGGGCCCGCCGCAGGTCCACCAGCTCCGCGAGCAGATCCGGGTCCACCAGTGGCACGTCGCCGGAGAGAACCAGCACCTCGGCCACGTCCGCCGGCGCGACAGCCAGCGCCGCCCTGACCGCGTCCGCCGTGCCCAGTGGCGTCTCCTGGAGCGCAAAGTCGGCGCGGTCGGCGAAGACCACGGCGATCGCCGCGGTCGGCGGCGAGTAGACGACCAGCGGCCGGCGATGACCCGCATCTTCGGCCGCGTCCAGCACGTACGCAAGCATCGGCCGGCCGCAAAGTTCGTGCAGCATCTTGGGCTTGCTCGACTTCATGCGCGTTCCGAGGCCGGCGGCGAGCACCACCGGC
>PMIQ01000236.1:0-162 GCA_003157175.1 Chloroflexota bacterium | reverse complement strand
CAGGAAGATCGTGGTCTTGACGACATCGGCCAGCGACGCGCCGGCGCCCCCGAGGACCAGCTCCAGGTTCGTCATCGCCCGCTCGGCCTGATTCGCGACGCCGTCGAGCAACTGACCGGTTGCCGGATCCATCCCGAGCTGGCCGGAACAGAAGACGAAGCC
>PMIQ01000102.1 GCA_003157175.1 Chloroflexota bacterium | reverse complement strand
GTGCCGTCCCGTCCGTCCCGTCCGCCCCGCCGCCCGGCGGCCTTCTAGCGGCCGCCCATCCTGATCATGACGATCGAGACTTCATAGAGCCCGTACATGACCACGGCCATGACGATGGGGCTCACGAGGTCCGCTCCGGGGGTCACGAAGGCCGAGAAGATCACGATGCCAAGGATGGCCATGCGCCTCGAGCTGCTCAGGCGCTTGGAGGTGACTATGCCCACCTTGGAGAGCAGGACCAGCACGATCGGGAACTCCATCACCACCCCGAAGGCCAGGAAGAGCAGGGTGATGAAGCCGAAGTAGGCATCGGCGGTCAGCATCAGCTCGATGTCTTTGGTCTGGAAGCCATACAGGAAGCCCGAGGCGTAGGGCAGGATGAAGTAGGCGACGCCCACCCCCACCGCGAAGAAGACCATCGCCGCGGGCACCCACGGCCGGGCGGCCGCCCGCTCTCCGGGTGTCAGTCCGGGCGACACGTAGCGCCAGAACTGGTAGAGGATCACCGGCATGGCCAGGATGACCCCGACCGTCACGGCCACCTGCAGGTGGATCATGAAGGGCTCTGTCAGGCTCAGGGCGATGAGCGGCTTGGTGGTGGGCAGCGGCGCCTTCAGGATCTCGATGATCCGGTCGGACAGCAGGAAGCCGATGACCGAGCCGGGCACCAGAGAGAAGATCGAGATGAAGAAGCGGTTGCGCAGCTCGATCAGATGGGCGCCCACGCTCATCGCCGACTGATCGACCGGCGCCGGAGGAGGAACGTCGCCCCGGTTGCGGAATGGCAGACGCAGGAAGCGCGCTCGTCGACCCATCGGGCCGGCGGCCGATGTCGCGCCGCTCTGCAGTTGGACGTTGGGATCCATCATCAGCCCTTAGGGTTCGGGTCCAGGGCGCCGCCCAAAGGCGCGCGCGCAGGGCCAAGTATGCCCGCACTGGGACGGGAGCAAGTGGCCGGCGCTCGCCCGATCCGGCACCGCAGCCCGCCGTGCCCGATCTCCCCGGCCGCGGCGGTCATGCCGGCAGCTGGAGCTCGCCGGCGCCGTCGACTGCGGCGACGATGTAGACACGCGGCTTCAGGCCTGTCCGGTTCTGGTATTTCGCCAGCACGGCGTCTCGGAGGGCTCCCTCCGCCCCGCGCTCGACCAGGTTCACGGTGCAGCCTCCGAAGCCGGCGCCGGTCATCCGGCTGGCGACCACACCGGGGACCGCGACGGCGATATCCACCATGGCGTCGAGTTCGGGGGAACTCACCTCATACAGGTCGCGTAGAGATGCGTGGGAGGCGGCGAAAAGCCGGCCGAGCGCAGCCAGGTCTCCGTCCCGAAGCGCTGCCACAGTGTCCATGACGCGCGCGTCTTCGAGGACGATGTGCTCGCAGCGGCGGGCCACCACTTCGGGCAGCCTGTCGCGATTCCGGTCCAGCATCGCCTCATCGACGTCGCGCAGGGACCTGACGCCCGGTTCGCGCTCCGCGATCAGCTTGACCCCGAGCTCGCATTCGGAGCGTCGAGTGTTGTAGGCGGAGACCTCGAGCCGGCGCGACGAGCCGGTTTCGCAGACGACCAGCGAGAGGCCCGCCGGCATCGGCGCGGTCTTGAACTGGTTGGTCCGGCAGTCGATCAACAGCGCGTGCCCGGCCCGGCCGGCGGCGCTGGCGAACTGGTCCATGATCCCGCAGTTGACGCCCACGTAGTGGTTCTCGCCCCTCTGGGCGATGGCAGCCATCGCACCGGCTTCCGGCCGCGGCGCTCTGGGAACGGCGAGGGCCCAGGTCGAGGCCATCTCGAGCGCGGCTGACGAGCTCAGCCCCGAGCCGATCGGAATAGTGGAGTCCATCACGCCCCGGAAACCGCGCACGCCCAGTCCGGCCTCGCGCATCGCCCAGGCGGTGGCCGCGACGTAATCGATCCAGGACTTGGCGCCGCGTGTCTCGGGCGACAGACCTTCAAGAGAGAAGGAGCGAGTATCGCCAAACTCAGCGGATGTCAGCTCCACCTCGGGTCGATCCCAGGGCCTGAAGGCGATCCAGATCTCACGATCGATCGCGGCCGGCAGAACCAGTCCCTGGTTGTAGTCCGTGTGCTCGCCGATGAGATTGACGCGCCCCGGGGCGCGAACCAGCCGGACAGGCCCGGGGGATCCGGCCCCGGCCGGCAGCGCTTCGAACCGGGCTCGCAGGGCATCGGCTCGAGCCACGGCCGAAGGGTTGCCGGTTTGTCCTTCGCTCATTCCGTAGGCTCCTTCGCTCTGCGGTCGCCGCCGTCGCTTTCACTTGAACCGGCCCCAGCCCCGACTCCGTCGCAGCGCGCCGGTCGTGGCAAAGGGCCAGCATGCCGAGTCAGGCCGACCTCGGGCGCATGACTCTCAGCCGACACCCGGGGGCGAGGGGGTTACTGGTCGGTTGGGCTGGGCACGGCGTCGTCGACCGGAACGATCTCGGCCGGCGCCGCCGGCGCGGGCGCACCCGGCGCGGGGTAGGCCGGGCCGGCCGCGTAGTAAGACTGGGCCGGGGGGGCGGGCTGCGTCGGCTGGGGGGCGTTCGCGGGCGGCGCCATCGTTCCGGTCAGCGCCCCGGTCACCGTGTCGGTGATCCCGGAGGTTGCCCTCTGGAACTCGCGCACGCTCCTGCCGATCGCGGCGCCCACTTCGGGCAGCTTCCCTGGTCCGACCACGATCAGCGCGACCACCATGATGATCAACAAGTGGGCAGGTGTAAGGCCAGCCATGCGGTTCCTTCTCTTCCTTGGTTGTCGCCTGCCGCTGCGGGACTCGTCAGCCGCCCGGTCGCGCGGCGCTGGGATTCGCGGCCTTGGGATTCGCGGCGTTGATAGCCGATCGTAGTCGTTCTGCGGCATCTTCGGCGGTTATGTCGCGCTGCGGCTCGGAAAGAAGCTCGTAGCCGACCATGAACTTGCGGACCGTCGCCCGAAGGAGCGGCGGGTAGAAGTGGGCGTGAAGCTGCCAGTGAGGTCGGTCGACGCCGTCGAACGGCGCCTGGTGCCATCCCATCGAGTAGGGGAACGGCGCTCCGAACAGCCCGTCGTAGCCGCGAAGCAGTCCGATGAGCCGGTCGGCCAGCGAGTCGCGCTCGCGATCGTCGAGATCCGGGAGCCGCGAGACGGGCCGTTTGGGGATGATCAATGTCTCGAACGGCCAGGCGGCCCAGTATGGGACGACGGCCATCCAGTCGTCGTCGCTCGCGAGCTCTCTGGGCCCTCCGGCTTCCTGACCGGCGTAGTCCAGCAGGAGGCGCCGGCCCGTGGTCTCGAAGTGGCGGCGCCCGGTCGCGTCTTCCTTCTCCGCCTCGCGCGGCAGGGCGTCCCCGGCCCAGATCTGGCCGTGCGGGTGAGGGTTCGAAGCGCCCATCGCCGCGCCGCGGTTCTCGAAGACCTGGACCCATTCGAACTGTTCGCCCAGAGATGCCGTCTGGCTCGCCCACAGATCCACGACGGTCCGGACCTGGCCGGCGTTCATGCGCGACAAGCTCAGGTCGTGGCGCGGCGAGAAGCAGATGACGCGGCAGGTGCCGCGTTCGCTCTCCGCCCGGAGCAGACCGTCTCGCACCGATGCCGACGGCAGGTCCGGCCGCAGAGCCGCGAAGTCGTTGGTGAACACGAAGGTGGAGTCGTACGCCGGGTTCCGCTCGCCGTTCGCCCGCGCGTTGCCCGGGCACAGGTAGCAGGATGGGTCGTACAGCGGAAGATCCGACGGCGGCGGGGCCTCCTCGCGGCCGAGCCACGGTCGGCTGGTCCGTTCAGCCGAAACCAGCAGCCACTCGTCCGTGAGGGCGTTGTATCGGCGGTGGGGCTGCGACAGGAGCACAGCTGCGGGCGGGTCCTTGCTCAAGCCTGCCCTCCGAGCTTGCGCGAACCGACGCGCCAGGCTGGCCGGCGCTCAATCGCTTGGGCCACGCGAACCGTGCGCTGTCTGTGGCCGCGCTCTGTCACAGCGGTCGGACGCTGCCTGGCCGGCGCGGGTCTCTGGTTGCCCGCAAACAGCACGCGCGCCTCCTCCGTTTCTCGCTCAACTAGCTCGTGACCCAATCGTCTCCGGTTGATGGCGTGCCTGTCCGGCCCCACGCCTCCTCAATCCTGCCGCAGTCAACTGGATAAGTCAACGTTTTCCACCATAATCGCACGCTCTCAGTGTTGCGCCTTGAGGGGCGCTCGCGCCGGCCAATCGCCCCCCGCAGGTCCCGGAGTCGCTCCGCCCACGGCCGGTTGGGGCGGGCCGGCCAGGGCGTGCCCAATCGAGGCGCTCCGATCGGGACCGCCTGCAGTTACGGTGCGCGACGCGACCTCGCGCACCGAGGCCCCGACACCCGCGGGGAGTATCGTGTTGACCCAGGCAGTACTCCCGAACGGTGCGCTGCTGAGCGGTGCCCCCGTTCTGGGGCGGCAGGCGACCGGCGAGGCGAAGTCCGTGTCGCGGAATCCGCGGGAGGCGGCCATGAACGACTTCAAGATCGGGATCAACCTCTGGAGCCAGGGAGCGTCCTGGGCCGATCTGCTCGATGCCGCCCAGGCGGTGGACCGCCTCGGCTACGAGCATCTCTGGACCTGGGATCACGTCAAGGCTATTTTCGGCGACCCGAACCAGCCAATTCTCGAGGGCTGGACCGCCATCACGGCCTGGGCTATGGCGACCCAAAAGGTCAAGATCGGCCTGATGGTCGGGGCGAACACCTTCCGTAACCCTGCTCTAGTGGCGAAGATCGTGACCACTCTCGATCACGTGTCGGGAGGGCGGGCGATCCTCGGCATCGGCGGCGCCTGGTTCGAGCTGGAGCACCGCGAGTTCGGGATCGAATTCGGGCGGAGCCCCGGCCAGCGGCTGGACTGGCTGGACGAGTCGGTAGGTGCCATCAGGGCGCTGGTTTCGGGCCAGAGCGTGACCTCGCCCGCGGGCGGCCGCTATTCGTTCAACGACGCGACCATCAACCCCTTGCCTGTCCAGAAGCGGCTTCCGATCCTCATTGGTGGGAACGGCCGGACCAAGACCCTGCGGACGCTGGCCAAGTATGGCGACATCTGGAACGCCTTCGGGCTGCCGGCGGAGGTACGCGAGCTCGACGGCGTGCTCCGGCGCCACTGCGAGGAAGTGGGCCGAGACGAGCGCGAGATCGAGCGCTCGATCAACCTCTGGGTCGTCATACGCGACTCGGAGGCGGAGGCGCGCCGACAGTGGGCGTCCTGGATGGAACTGAACCGAACCCCGGTCGAAAGGGCCACCGAGCCCTCGCGGCCAGTCCTCGGCACGCCCGAGACCATCGCCGATCGCCTGCTCGAGTACTGCGACGCCGGCTTCAAGACGGTGATCGTGGAGGTGCCGGCGCCATACGACCGCGAGACGCTCGAAAGATTGGCTCGCGAGGTCAGGCCGATGGTGACAAAGAAGCCTGTCTGAGCCGATCCGTGGCAGGCGGCCGGCCGAGCGCGGCCCCTGGGCACCGGCTCAGTGCGGCCCGACCAGCGTGCCGACCACGAGGCCGACGACCACCACGACCGCGACCAAGACGATGAACACCGGCCACGTTGCAATCGCGACCAATCGAGCCCGCCGCGAGGCCGGCCCCGCCGCGGCAGCTCTAGCATCCTCGGCCCGCTGCCGCGACGCTCGAGAGGCACCCATCAGCCAGCGAACGGTGATCCCGACCGGCACGAACGCCACCGCAACCAGTGGAACGGAGAAGATTCCGAGCCAGTGGGCGGCGTACACCGCGGCGCCCAAAATGACAACCGTCAGCACTCCCCCGGCGAGTTGACCCAGCGTCGACCGCCTGGGTCGGCCGCTCCGACGCTCCCAGATGAGTATCTGGAGCGAGATGGCGGCCGCGCCGATTGCCGCAAGAACGATCAGCCATTTCATGTCGGCGACAAGTCTACGGCCCGGACTGGGCTTGGGCCGGACCGGTCGTGGAGGGCCGCGGCGGACGTGTTCCTGGTTCGGCCGCCCGACCCGGCCAGGCCTCTCATCTGTTCATCGAGTGTGACTCGGCCGTTTCCAAGGAGTATTGTTGGCGCGGCGGTGAAGGTATCTCGACCGCCTCGTAGGACGTGGCCCACGTTACAGTCGGCCCGCAAGGAGAAACGTAATGCCGTGGGGCCTCACTCCCGCACACCTCATCATCATTCTCGTGATCGTGCTGATCGTCGTCGGGCCCGGCAAGCTTCCGGACACCGGCGCGGCGATCGGTAAGGCCCTCCGCGGCTTCAAGGACGCTGTGGAAACCGGCGAAACCCCAAATCCTGCGCCGCCACAGCAGCCGTACCCGCCGGTCCAGGCCCAGGCTCCGGTTTACCCGCCGGTCCAGCCTCAGGCTCCGGTTTACCCGGCGCAGTACCCGCCGCAGCAGCCTCAGTACCCGCCGCAGTACGCGCAGCCGCAACAGCCTCAGTACCCGCCGCAGCAGCCGTATGCTCAGGCACCCTACCCGCCGCAGCCGCTGCCGGCTCAGCCGTACGCTCCGCCGGCAGGACAGCCGGCTCCGTTCGCGCCGACCGCTCAGCCGGTAGCGCCGCAGGGTGAGCCGCCCCGCCAGGGTTAGCCCAGGCGATCCGGCGCTTCTCGGGGGCCGGGTCTCCTCCCGCCCGGCCGCAGGTTTCCTGCTGCCCGGCCGGCTTCACATCGCCAGAGCCATGGGCGGCGACGATCGGCCTTCTCGAAACCGGGTGGCCATCGCCGCCCCGGCGACTCGCGCCCCGGCGCTGGCGACGACGCTCTGTTCGGTGGCGGGCGTCACCAGGGCGACGTGCGGCCGCTTCCGGGCCTCGCTTCGCGGGGCTTGGCTAGGGCTGGTACAGCTCGGCCGAGTCGTAGACCATGTAGGAGCTCGCCCCGCCGGCGACCAGGACCTGACCGTTGGCGAGTGTGGTCGCGGTGTGGTCGCCGCGGGCGTCGTTGAGCGAGCCGGTCGCCGTGAACGAGTCGTTGGACGGATCGAACAGCTCGGCCGAGGCCACGCCGTTGCTGTCCGCGTCAACGCCGCCGGCGATCAGGACCATGCCGTTCGACAGCAGGTTGGCGGTGTGGGCAACCCGCGACGTCGTCATCGAGTCGGTAGCCGTGAAGGTCCCCTTGGCAGGGTCGAAAAGCTCCGCGCTCTGGAGGAGCGTGGAGTTGGCGTCCTGGCCGCCCGCGATGAGGACCTGGCCGTTGGCGAGCAGCGTGGAGGTCTGGCCGAAGCGTTCCGTCGTCATCGAGCCGGTGGCGCTGAAGGCGCCGGACGCCGGATCGTAGATCTCGGCGGTTGCCAGCGTGTCGCCGTTCTCGTCCTGGCCGCCGCTGATCAGGACGCGGCCGTCCTTCAGCAGCGTAGCCGTCTGACCCATCCGACCGGAAGTCATCTTGCCCGTGGCAGTGAAGGTGTTGGTACTGGGATCGAAGAGATCGGCCGAGGCTATGCCGTAGTTATTGACGTCGGCGCCTCCGGCGACAAGGACCTTTCCGTTCTGAAGGAGCGTAGCCGTCTGGTTGACGCGCCCGACCGACATCTGGCCGCCCGGGGCGAACGTCCCCTTGGAGGCATCGAAGATTTCGGAAGAGTCGAGCGGCACCACGTCCTCGTTTTCGCCCCCGGTGATCAGAACCCGGCCATCCTGTAGCGCCGTCTCCGTCTGGCCCCAGCGCGGAGTCTTCATCGATCCGGTCGCGGTGAACTTCCCGGTCGTGGGGTCGAAGATCTCGGCCGATGCCAGGGTGGCGCCGTTGTCGTCCTGGCCGCCGGCGAGCAAGACCCGGCCGTCGGCGAGCAGGCCGTCCGTTTGGGATTGGCGCGGGGTCGTCATCGATCCGGTTGCCGTGAACTTGCCCATCATGATCGCCGCAGAAGACGTGGCGGTCGTGCCGGGCGCGGGTGATAGTGCGGACGACGCGCCCGATGTCATCGAAGGGGTCGGAACGAGGAGGTTGGGCGTCGCCGTTTGGGTGCCACAACCGGCAATCATCAGCAGAACGAGCGCACCGCTCGCAACCCGCGACAACAAGCGCACGGCGATTTCCCCTTTTCGATTCCACGATCCCCGGCGCAGGACGCCCCGGCGCGACAACTCCAGTCTACCCAGTCCGCGCCTGAAAGAGATTCTGCGGCGGGTCGGACGTGCGGGCCGCGCCTGCCAGCAGGTCCGGCATGGCATACGATCCGGTCGTGAGCGAGCCTGCCGCCAAGCGCGGCACCCAGCGGACAGCGATGATCGTCGACTGCGACACCGGCATCGACGACAGCCTGGCGTTGCTCTACGCGGTCGCCTCGCCCGACTGCGACCTCGTGGCGGTGACATGCACCGCCGGCAATGTGGACGCTCGCCAAGTCGCGGAGAACACCCGCGCCGTGTTGGAGCTGGCCGGACGTTCGGACGTGGAGGTGGCGATCGGCCGCGAGACGCCCCTCGCGCGCAAGCTCATCACGACGCCCGAGACTCACGGGCCGCGCGGCATCGGCTACGCGGAGTTGCCCGCGGCCCGAATGCCACTCTCGTCGCGCTTCGGCCCCGACCTGATCGTCGAGGAGGCCCGCCGGCGGCCCGGGGAACTGACCCTCGTGACCCTCGCGCCGTTGACCAACGTGGCTTTGGCGGTCCTGCGCGAGCCAGAGCTGCCGCGGCTGTTGCGCCGGGTGGTGATCATGGGCGGCTCGTACCGGTCTGCCGGCAACACTGCGCCCACGACCGAATGGAATGTCAACGTCGACCCCGAGGCGGCCAGGATCGTCTTCGAGGCGTTCGGCGACGAAGGTTCGAATCGTGGGCCTGATCGGCCCTCGGCCCTACCGACCGCGCTTGGGCTCGACGTGACCGAACGAGCCAGGTTTCTGCCCGAGCACCTGGCCCGGCTGGCCGCCCTGGCAGGCTGCGCGCCCGACGGTTCGATGGGGGGCGGCCCGAGCGGCTCGAGCGGCGGCCGATCGAAAGGCGGCGGCGCAGCGGCCGGCTCCGCCATCAACGCGATCGTCCGCTACCTTGCCGACGCGCTGCGTTTCTACATGGAGTTCCACAGCCGCTACGACGGCTTCTACGGCGCCTTCATCCATGACCCGCTCGCCTTGGCCACGGCACTCGATCCGACGCTCGTCCGCACCGAGGCAGTGACCGTGGATGTCGAGCTGGCCGGACGCCTCACCACCGGCGAGACCGTGGCGGACTGGCGCCGCGTGTGGGGCAGGCCACCGAACGTGGACGTGGCCGTCGAGGCGGAGATCGACCGCTTCTTCGACCGCTTCGTCGAGCGGGTCGGGGCTCTTGCCGCGGGGCGGACCTAGCGGCGCCGGGCGTGGCACGCGGCCTGTGCGCCTGAGAGGGGCTGCCCGAACGAAAACCGTGCGCTCCGGCCCGCCCGGGCGATCGAGTCCTGGGCATGCGTGGCGGGACACGATTGCGCCGCTACCACTTTGGATTGGCGCCCCAGCCGCGAACCTGCCAAGCTTTCGGCGCGCGGCACCCGCTTCATCCGACCTGGCCGCGTTCCGCAGAGGAGAGCAGGAGAGATGGGCCTTCTGAGGCGCTGGGTAGCTCGCCAGTTCACGACCCGGGTCATCGTGTTGATGCCGGTCGCAATCGCCATCAACATCGTCCTGGGTTACACGGTTCAGAGCGTTCTCAAGCTCCCGATATACGTCGACTCGATCGGCACGATCCTGGTCGGCGTCCTGGCCGGCCCGCTCGCCGGTGCGCTAACCGGGATCCTCTCGAACCTGATCTGGCAGTACGCGCCAATCATCGGCGGCTCCAACATCGGCCCGTTCGCGGTCACCGCCGGGGTCATCGGCTTCATGGCCGGCATCTGGGGCTACCTCGGCGTCTTCCGCTCGCGTCCGGCGACGGGGTTGCGTCTGGCCGTGCCTGCCGCGATAGCCGTAGCCGTTATCGCCGTCCTGGCGGCGCGCATGTATACGATTCCCCAGTACACGGACCCGAACGTCGGGGGCTACCCGAGCTGGGTGTATGCCGCGATCGTGGCCATCGGCGTCGTCGCCGCCGTGGCCGTCGCCGGGTTTATCTACGTGCGCCGGGACGCGGCCGGAGCCTGGGTGGCCGTGGCCGGTGCCTTGACCGGTATCGTCGCGGCCATCGTCTCGGCTCCCATTGCGGCGGTCGTATATGGCGGCGTGACCGGCTCGGGCACCGACGTGATCGTCGCCGCCCTGCGGCAAGGAGGCGCCGACGTCTACAACTCGTCGCTCGGGCAGGGGCTGTTCAGCGACCCGATCGACAAGACGATCACGTGCTTCGTCGTCTTCGTGATCCTGAGCGGCATGTCCACTCGCTTCCTGGCCCGCTTTCCGCTCGGCGAGCGTCTCATTGGCAGAGCCGAGGACGGCGATTCGCGGCCACGTGACGCTGTCTGACGCGGTCGGCTCGATCTGGCTTCCCGATCGGTGACCGGCTCGGCCGCATCGGCTGAGGCGTCCCGGGACGCCCCGTCGACCATGCCCGATTTCGCCCGGCGGATTCCGGTCGGGCGCTATCGTGGCCTGCACCCGGTCACGAAGGCCATTCTGGCCATGGTCGGGGCGATAGTCGCTCTTGGTGTGCGCGGCTGGACGGGACCCGCCGTCGTCCTGGCGGCCGTGGTGCTGAGCGGGGCTCTGGCCGGAGTCTTGCGGCGGATGGCCCTCTTCGCTCTGGCCACTATCCCGCTCGTGGTCTCGATCCTCCTCGTAAACACGTTTCTCTATCCGAATGCGCGAGACGCCATCGTCACCGTTGGGCCGCTGTCGCCGACGTGGACCGGCGCCACGGCCGCGCTCCAGGCAACGATGCGGGTGGTCGCGTTTGGTATGTCGGCGGCGGTCTTCGCCCTCACGACGCCGATCGACGATCTTCTGACGGAACTCGAGCGACGCGGGCTGGGGCGGCGTGGGGCGTTTGTCGTCGGTTCGGCGCTTGGGGCGATCCCGCGCATGGTCGAGCGCGCCCGCGAGGTGGTCGATGCCCAGCGGGCGCGCGGTCTGGATACTGAAGGCGGCCCGTGGCGGCGTTTCAAGGGGCTCGTGCCGCTGCTGGGCCCGGTCATCCTGGGTGCTTTGGGCGAGGTCGAGGAGCGGACGATGGCGCTCGAGGCCAGGGCGTTCACGGCTCCGGGGCGCCGCACGCTGCTGCGACGGCTGCCGGACTCACGGCGGCAGCAGCTGGCGCGCTGGCTACTGCTGCTTGGGTCGATCTGCCTGGTGGTGGTGTCGCTCTCCGGCGTGGTGAAGCTGCCGTGAGTGCCGGCCTGGTCCTGGCGGGCGCCAGCTATCGATACGCAGGCGCGTTGGGGGCGGCGCTGGCGGCGGTCGATCTGCGGCTCGAGCCCGGTCGCGTGGTCGGCGTGGCGGGGGCCAACGAATCGGGCAAGTCGACGCTCTGCCTGGTTGTCGCCGGGCTCGCGCCGAGCGTGATCGGCGGGCGGCTGGACGGCTCGGTCCGGATCGACGGCGTCGAGACGGCTGCGACGCGACCGCATGAGCTGGCCCAGCGCTGCGGGCTGCTGTTCCAGAACGCATCCACGCAACTCTCGAACACGACGGCCACGGTCCTCGAGGAGGTCGCGTTCGGGCCGTGCAACCTGGGCCTGCCGGCCGCGGAGGTGGTGGAGCGGGTCTGGTGGGCCCTGCGCGCGGTTGGGATCGAGCCGCTGGCGCCGCGCGACCCGGCCCGACTCTCGGGCGGGCAGGGTCAACTGGTGGCGCTTGCCTCTGTTCTGGCGCTGCGGCCGAGCTATCTGGTCCTCGATGAGCCGACGAGCGAGCTCGATCCGGCCGGGACCCGGCTCGTAGCCGAGGCGCTGGCGCGGATCGCCGGCGAGACGGGAGCGGGCATCCTGCTCGTCGAGCACAAGACAGAGGTTCTGGCGCACATCGCCGACGATGTCGTCGTGCTCGAGCGCGGGACCGTTGCGCTGTCGGGCCCGGCGGCGGAGGTTCTTGCCGATCCGCGGCTGGTGGAGTTGGGCGTCGAGCCTCCGGCACAGGTGCGGCTGGAGCGCGCCGTCCGAGCCGCCGGTCTCGAATGGTCGGCCGCGCTGGCGGAGGCGATCGAATGACCGCCGCCGGTTCGCCCGCCGGCTCGGCCGCCTGGGGTTCGACCGCCGCCGTGCCTTCGATCGAATTGGAGGTCGTCTCGTTCGCCTACCCCGACGGCACCCGGGCGCTGAGCGACGTCGGCCTTCGGATCGAGGCCGGCGAGTCGGTCGCGATCGTCGGCCAGAACGGTTCGGGCAAATCGACGCTGGTGCGGCACCTCAACGGCCTGCTTCGACCCACCGCCGGGCGCGTGCTGTTGGACGGGCGCGACGTCCGGCGGATCCATGTGGCGCGGCTGGCCGGTCTGGTCGGGCTGGCGTTCCAGAACCCCGATCGCCAGCTCTTCGCCAGCCGCGTCTCGGCGGAAGTTGCCTTCGGGCCGCGCAATCTCGGAATTCGTGGGCCCGAGCTGGACGAGCGGGTGCAGGCTGCCCTCGCCGACACGGGGCTCGGCGCGGAGGCCGCGACCAACCCGTACGACCTCGGCTACTCGCGCCGCAAGCTGCTGGCCCTGGCATCGGTCCTGGCCATGCGGACGCCGATCCTGGTCCTCGACGAGCCCACCACGGGGCAGGATGCGCGGGGAGTGGCGCGGGTCCGCGACGTGGTGGCTCGGGCGGCCGGCGAGGGTCGGACCGTGATCGCGATTAGCCACGACATGCGCTTCGTGGCGGAGTCGTTCCGGCGTGTGGTGGTAATGCGTGAGGGCCGCGTGGTGCTGGCCGGGGCGCCGGACGTGGTGTTCGGCGAGGCCGCGTGGCCGGAGCTCGGGGCCGCGTATCTGGAGCCGCCACTCGCCGCCGTGGCGGGCGCGCGGCTGGGCCTGGGCGCCACGCCGACGGAGAGCGCCTTCGTGACGGCGGTGGGGCGGCGGCGAGGCGGTGCGACGGCGGGCGGAGCTGGTGCCGAATAGTCAGTGAGCGCCGACAAAGCCGCGGCGCCGTCCCACCCGGCGCGGCCACGGAACGGGTAGCCTAGGGCCATGCGCGTACTCGTCCTGAACCCCGGTTCCAGCTCACTCAAGTCGAGCGTCGTCGAGTCGTCGGACGGCCTGGCGGCGCGCCCCGACCCGGCCGACCCGATGGCCTCGGTTCATGCCCGCCCCACGGTGAAGGCGGCGCCGCCACCGATTGCGCAGGCGGACATCGACTGGGGCGTGGACGCCACGGCCGACAGCGACCCGGCCGACGACTTTCGCCGTCTGCTCGGCCGCATCGAGGCCGAAGGCGCCGCGGCCGACTCGCTGGGTGCCGTCGGCTATCGCGTCGTCCACGGCGGCAGTCGCTTCCGGCAAGCGGTGCTCGTGACGCCCAAGGTGATCGAGGAGATCGACGAGCTGCGCAGTCTGGCGCCGCTCCACAACGGCGTCGCCGTGGCGACGATGAAGGCCGGTCTGGCTGCCCTCCCGCGCCTGCCCCACGTCGCGGTCTTCGACACCGCCTTCCATGCCACGCTGCCCGAGGACGCGTACCGATACGCCGTCCCCGAGCGCTGGTATCGGGATTGGGGCGTTCGACGCTACGGCTTCCACGGCATGTCCGTGGAGTGGTCGGTCGAGCGCACGGCGCAGCTCCTCGCGAGCCCCGTCGCGACCCTGCGCCTGGTGGTGGCTCACCTCGGCAGCGGCTGTTCCGTCACTGCGACGGACGGCGGGCAGTCTGCCGCCACCTCCATGGGCATGACGCCGCTGGAGGGCCTGATGATGGGCACCCGGAGCGGCTCGATCGATCCGGGCATCCTCTTCTACCTGCTTCGAAACCGCCGGCTCGACGGCGACGAGCTCGAAGATCAGCTCGACCATCATTCGGGGCTGCTCGGCGTTTCGGGCGCGACCTCCGACATCCGCGAACTGCTGGCGAAGGAAGCCTCCGGCGACGAGCGGGCGGCGCTCGCGCTCCAGATGTTCGTGCGCCGCGCGGCCGAATGCATCGCTGCGGCGGCTACCTCATTGCCGGTTCTGGACGGCATCGTCTTCACCGGCGGGATCGGCGAGCACGCCGCGGGGATCAGGTCGCGCATCGTGGCCCGGCTAACGTCCATCGGCGTCGAGCCGATCGCCGACCTGCCCACGCTCTCGGATACCGTGATCAGCTCGCGAGGCAGTTCACCGGCGGTGCTGCGGATCGAGGCGCGCGAGGATCTGGTGGTGGCGGGGGCCGTCGCCCAGCTGGTCGTGGTCGGCCGATCCCGGGACTAGCCGCCGCCGCCGCCGGGGCCCTATAGCTCGCCGGAGAGCTGGGCGAAGGCCCGCACCAGCGCCTGTCGTGCCGCGGTGGCGGGGAAGGGCGCCAGCGGCAGGGCGTCCATGATCGAGCCGCCGTCGAAGTGGACGCGGCGAGCCAGCTCGGCCAGGGCCGAGAGGTCGGCCAGCTGCCCCTCGACGAAGGAGCGCTCCACAACGTCCCCGTGACCCGGCACGACCGGCCCATGCGTCACGTCCAGCATCCGGCCGACGGTGCCGGGCCAGTCCAGCGGGTACGAGTCTTCGAACGAGGGCGGGCCGCCCTGCTCGATCAGATCGCCGGCGAAGACCACGTGCGCGTCGGGCACAACTACGATCACGTCGTTGTCGGTGTGGCCGCGGCCAAAGTGGGTGAGCGTCACGGGTCGATCGCCGAGCTCCAGCCCCACGCTCTCGCGGAACGTCTTGTTCGGGGGCGTCACGCGCGTCTCGACGTATTCCGGCGCGACCTCGGGCATTGCGGCAGCCAGCGCGACCTGCGCGGTTCGACTGTCCTCTCGCAACCGTGTGGCGCACCGCTCGTGGCCCCAGATCTCGCCCGGGACGAAGGCGAAGTTGCCAAACGTGTGGTCGAAGTGGTGATGAGTGTTCACGACTCGCAGCCGATTCGAAGTCACCCAGCTGATCTCGTCCATCAGCTCGCGGCCCTGTCGCTCCGAGCTCCGAGTGTCGATCACCAGCGAGTCGGAGTCGCCGATGACCAGCCCGATCGTGACGTTGAAGTCGGAGTAGCGACGGACGAAGACGCGGTCGGCGATCTCGCGCCACATCCGATTCGCGCGGGTCGCAGCCGGACTGACGTAGTAGCTCATCGGCTCACCGCGGGTGGCCGGACAGGCAAACGCCAGGGGTCGACGCGTCGACACTAGCCCGCATGGATCGCTCCGTTGAGATGCCCTCGCCAGAGATGGGTCGCCAGGACCGCCGGCGGTCCTGGCGACGATGGATCGAGAGGGACGGATACTCGCGGCTCTCGCTCGTGTTGCCGAACCTTCGACCAAAGATACGCTGCCGGCGCCGCGAGAAAGCGTCCGCAGGGGCGCTCACCGCCTCGCGGCTGGACCGGGTCAGCCCTGGCCCGCGCCGGAAGCCGAAGCCGAGACCGAGCCGCCGGACTCGGCCTTCTCCGCCGCTTCGTCCGCCAGGGCGTGCGCGACAGTGTCGAGCGAGAGCAGGGCGCACTTGAGGCGAGCCGGGCTGATCTCGATCCCGATCAGCTCGAGCACGTCGTCGGGCGTCATGGCCTCGACCTCCTCGACGGTCTTGCCCTTGATCTCGTCGGTCAGGAGCGAAGCGCTGGCCTGGCTGATGGCGCAACCTCGGCCGGTGAAGGCCACCTCTCGCACCACGCCGTCTTCGACGCGGAGCATCATCGTGATCCGGTCGCCGCAGAGCGGGTTCGAGCCCTCGTAGCTGGCAGTGGGCGCTTCGAGGACGCCGAAGTTGTGGGGGTGCCGGTAGTGTTCGAGGATGTAGTCGCGGTAGAGGTCGTCCATCGGGTCGAGGATACGCCTAGCGGTCGAAGATTCGCGCGACCTCGCGCAGGCCGACGGCCAGGGCGTCGATCTCCTCGGGGACGGTGTAGACGTTGAAGCTGGCCCTGGCCGTGGCGGCCAGGTCGAACCGCTCGTGGAGCGGCATCGTGCAGTGGTGGCCGGCGCGGACGCAGATGCCGGAGCGGTCGAGTATCTGAGCCACGTCGTGGGGGTGGATGCCCGGCAGGTTGAACGAGACGACTCCGCCTCGAAGCTCCGCGGCCGGGCCGTACAGCTCGATGCCGGGGACCTCGCGCGGCAAGACTTCCAGGGCGTAGCGGGCCAGCTCCTGCTCGTGGGCTCGCACCGCTTCCATGCCCAGGCCCATGAGATAGTCCGCGGCCGCGCCCATCCCGATCTGCGCGGCAATGTCCGGCGTTCCGGCCTCGAACTTGTAGGGGATCTCGTTCCATTCGGAGCGGCGCAGATGAACCTCGCGGATCATGTCGCCGCCGGCCATGAACGGCGGCATCGCCTCGAGCAGCTCGCGGCGAGCCCACAGCGCCCCCGAGCCCGTGGGCCCGAGCATCTTGTGGCCGCTGAAGACGTAGAAGTCGGCGCCGAGCTCCTGGACGTCGACCGGCACGTGCGGAACCGCCTGCGCGCCGTCGATCAGGACCAGCGCGCCGGCCGCGTGGGCCATCTCGACCATCTCGCGGACCGGGTTGATCGTTCCGAGCATGTTCGAGACTTGGGTGAAGGCGACCAGCTTGGGCCGCAGGTGCAGCAGGACCTCGTACACCTCGAGGCGCAGGATGCCGTCGTCCGTGATCGGCACGAACTCCAGGTCGCCGTCCATCTCCTGGACCACGAGCTGCCAGGGCACGAGATTGGCGTGGTGCTCCATCTCGGTCAGGACGATGGTGTCGCCCCGGCCTATGTTGCGGCGACCCCAGGAGTACGCCACGAGATTGATCGCTTCGGTGGCGTTGCGGACGAAGACGATCTCGGCCGGTTCGGGGGCGTTGATCAGGCGAGCGACTTTGACGCGCGTCGCTTCATAGGCTTCGGTCGCGCGCTCCGCGATCTCGTAGATGCCGCGGTGGATGTTCGAGCTGTATTCGCGGTTGTAGCCGTCCACAGCCTCGATGACGGCAAGGGGCTTGAGGCTCGTGGCGGCGGAGTCGAGATAGACGAGCGGCTTGCCGAAGCGGTTCGACGTCGCCAGGATCGGGAAATCTTTGCGAAGGCTGTAGGGATCGAGACGGGCGGGCGCCGCCTGGCTCGTTGGCCCTGTCGTCGCGAGGTCGGCCATTCGATCGGCCCCGCCCTAGTGGGCGGCCTCCATCGCGGGCACGGCCACTTCGGGCGCCTCGTCACCGACCTCACCTTCCAGACCGGCCTCGGCGAGGATGGGCGCATAGCCCTCCTCCTCCAACCGCAGCGCGAGGTCCTTGCCGCCGCTGGCGACGATCCGTCCGGCCGCCAGAACGTGGACGGTATCCGGAGTGATGTAGTTGAGCAGGCGCTGGTAGTGGGTGATCACCAGCACGCCCATGTTCGGGTTGAGCATGGCGTTCACGCCCTCGGCCACGATGCGCAGGGCGTCGATGTCGAGGCCCGAGTCCGTCTCGTCGAGGATCGCCATCTCGGGCTCGAGGACCGCCATCTGGAGCATCTCCAGGCGTTTCTTCTCACCGCCCGAGAAGCCCTCGTTGACATACCGCGCCGCGATCGATTCGTCCATCTTGAGCAGCGCCATC
>PMIQ01000213.1:4505-4689 GCA_003157175.1 Chloroflexota bacterium | reverse complement strand
CTACTGCGACACCGACGGCATCGTACCCGTCCCGGACGACCAGCTGCCCGTCCGGCTGCCGGAAACGGTCGACTACGGCGGCCGCGGCGACAACCCGCTCAAGTCGGACGCGTCGTTCGTGAACGCGCCCTGCCCGAAGTGCGGCGGGCCGGCGCGGCGCGAGACCGACACCATGGACACGTTC
>PMIQ01000213.1:0-4498 GCA_003157175.1 Chloroflexota bacterium | reverse complement strand
AAGGCGATGGCGGACCTGGGCCTGATCCACGAGCGCGAGCCGTTCAAGCGGCTCTTCAACCAGGGCCAGATCCTGGGCGCCGACGGCGAGCGCATGAGCAAGTCGCGCGGCAACGTCCAGGACCCCGACNNCTCGAGCTGGTACTGGTTCCGGTACCTCTCACCGGCCGACACGAGCGCGCCCGTGAACCCCCAGATCGAAGCCCGATGGTGCCCGGTCGACCGGTACACCGGCGGCGCCGAGCACGCCGTGATGCACCTGCTCTACGCCCGCTTCNNCGCGGCAACGTCCAGGACCCCGACGAGCTGGTTTCTCGCTACGGCGCCGACGCCGTTCGGATCTTCCTGATGTTCATGGGACCGTGGGATCAGGGCGGGCCGTGGAGCCCGACGGGCATCGGTGGCATCAGCCGCTTCCTCAACCGCGTGTGGCACGCAGCGCTGGATCCGCACGGCGTGGACCCGGGCGATGCCGAATCCGGCCAACTTCCGGCCGGACAGGACAAGGCGGCCGCGAACCGGGCGCTGCGGACCGCCGCCCATCGAACGCTTCGGACGGTCTCGGAGGAGTACGCCGAGCTGCGCTTCAACACGATGGTCGCCCACCTGATGGAGCTCTCGAACCTGCTGCAGCGCTACCGCGGCACGCCGGCCGCGGGCAGTGCGGCATGGAACGAGGCGGTCGGACTGCTGCTCTTGATGCTGGCGCCGGCGGCGCCGCACATCACCGAGGAGCTGTGGTCGCGCCTGGCCGCGGCGCGCGGCGAGGAGTGGGCCTCGATCCACACCCAGCCGTGGCCCACGGTAGACGAGTCGGCCGCCGCCGAGAACGAGCACGAGGTCCCGGTCCAGGTCAACGGNNCACGCCGGCGGCAAGCTGGTCAACATCGTCGTGCGGTAGCGAACGACCGATCAGACGGCTGTCGAGGAGGGCCCATGACCAGCGCACTCACGGCGGCGTTCGGGGTGCTTCGGGATCGGATCTGAGACGTCGCGGTCCTGACGCTCGCGCTGAGCCTCCCTGTCGGAGTACTGGGCTGGGTCGGGACGCTGTCCGCGAGCTACCCCGGTTCTTTCGTCGTCCCTGCCGCAGAGTTGGGCGGTCTGATCCTCGGTCCTTTGCCTGGGGCCGCCATTGTGATCGCTCTCATTTCCGCCCTCTCCGGAACGCGGGTGCCCACCGGAGCTGACTTCACGCCGCGCTCTGCGCGCCTTGCCTGCCCTTGTTGGCGCGGACCTCATCGTCTTGTTCGTCGTATTTGCTCTGACGATCCCGGTGGAGATCGTCGCTCCGGCGGCTATGACCATGGCGCAACCTTCCGCTGTGAGGGCCGCATGTGAAATCGTCATTCTCTCGGTCGGTCCGGCCGTTTCGGCCAGCCTGATAGCCGTGCTGTATGTCCGGCTCAATCAGAGCCCCCGTGGGGCGGATGCTTCGGCTGACGGCGGCAAGATGGCTGGCGTCTTCGTGCGCTAGACTCGCCGCGATCGGCCCGAGACGAACGACCGGACCACGGATCCGGCCGCGCTCCCGGGGCGCTGAGGGAGGACGGCGATGTTCGAGCTGTTCAAGGCCGCGGGCCTGGTCCTGTGGCGGCGCCCCATCTGGGTCTTGATCTTCGGCGCAGTGCTGGCCGTGGCCTCGGTTCTGACTGTGGCCGCGANNTTCGGCAAGCGATCTCGTTGGCACAACGGCGACGGCCATTGCGAGGATCGTCCTGACGAGCCTGGTCCTTCTGGCGTTCGCCATCCTCGTCGCAGTTCTCTTGTTCCTCCTGGTGTTCATCGGGTCGATAGTTTCAGCGGAGGCCACAAACGGGTTACTGGTCGCAGGGCTAGTGGTGCTCGTGGTGCTGCTGCCCCTGCTCGGCCTGATCATCCCCGTGGCGATCGAGGAAGGCGGCTCGCCGATCGACGTCCTCGCGGGCGCCTGGGAGATCGCCGAGCGCGACTTCGGGCTCGCGGCACTGTCGCTTGGTGGCACGGCGGTGGCCGGCGAGATCGTTGCCATCGCCGGTGTCATGGTCGCTCCGACGGCGGCCCCCGCCATCACCGTGGCAGCGAGTGTGACGACCACGATCGTTACCGCAGGCCTGCTCGCCGTGCTGTACGGCTGGCCCGGGCCACAAGAACGCGCCACGCGGCCGGCGCGGAGCCAGACCATTCCGGAGGTGAGCGGCGACGGGGCCTTTTGGAAGGGCTGACCCCGACCCGCTCGGCCGCCCTGCTTCTGACCGGCCGTAGAATCGGGCACAGCCCGGGACCGGCGCACGCGAAGGAGACGCCGCCATGGAAGGCACCGTCAGTCAGCCGGCCCAGTCGGGCGGCACGCCCGCCGTCGGCGCCGGGAAGCGCACCAGCCCAAAGGCTGAGGAGTACGACGCCGCCATCGCCAAAGTCGTCGAATCGGCTCAGCGCCTCGGCATCGACATCGACCGGCGCGAGGCCGAGGAGTGGGTCTCCGCGATGGAGAATGAGGAGGCCGGCGGCGATCTCGTGGTCGACGTCAACACGGGCGTTTACGGCTATCGCGTCACCATGCTCGATTTCGCGCCGGCAGACCTCGCCCGCTTCCGCGACATGGGCAAGATCGTCGGCTTCGAAGACTGCCCGCCCAGAGTCCTGACCGCGCTTTCGATCTCCGGTTCGGCTGCCCAGAGCAAGATCAACGCCTTCCCAGCCGACTGCGACTTCTTCCAACGCATCAACATCAAGACGGACACACGCGAAGAAGCCTGCACGATCCTGGCCGACATGATCCGCGAGAAGGCCCTCGCCACCATCAGCGGACCCAACCATCGACTCTGGGGTGTCAAGTTCGGCCAGCATCCGGTCGAGGCCAAGAAGGGCGGCAAGCCCGTCGGTGTGAAATCGCCGATGTCGTGGACGCCCCAGGAGGTCCAGGCCGGCCGGATGGAGGTCGAGCTGATGGAAGGCTCGAAGGCCGTCTATACCTGGGCCGACGCCGCCCGCGATCCCGGCTGGTGCAAGCTCGACTGGGTCATCGCCGACTCGTCGCGCGGCAAGCTGGCCAACGCCAGCAACGTCCTGGACACTACCTGGGAGGGGCCGGACGGGAAGATCGTGCCGCTCGACGGCTTCCTGGACCCGTACTTCCAGGAGGTCTACCTCGACGCCGACTCGATTCCGATCCTCTCGAAGCTGGTTAGGGAACTATCGGCCGACACGGTCGACGAATATGTCGAGACACTCGAGCACGAAGTCTGGAAATACACGGTTCTGGAACCGAGCTACGGCAAGGTCGCCCGACGCCTCTACAACGTCTTCCGAATGAGCGGCCGCTACGGTGAGGCGGCCTTCATCCGCGAGCTCTTCAACGAGCCGGTGACGGCGCTCTACCAGGTCGCGGCACTGATTCAGACTCTGGACGACGCAGCCAACTTTGGCGAGGACTTCGACGCCGAGACGATGACCGCTCAGGTGGACACGCTGATCATGTCGGCCATCCAGGCACTCGACGGTCCTGAGGAGGCCGAGATGGTCGGCCATCTGCTGAAGGTGCGGAACTCGATCCAGAAGCGTGGCGGCGAGGCCGACCGAGCCGAGGACATGGCCGACGTCCAGAGCGCGGCACTCAAGGCAGTCAACGACTACTTCGAGCGAGCGCTCCGCTCGGTCCCCGAGATCGACGCGTATTTGAAGGAGATCGTCGCGCGGGCGCCGTAGGGCGCCGCTTTGGCCGCGCGTGGGGGGCGCATAGGCGGCCGAGTGGGCGGCGTGTGGGCGNNCCATAAGCGCGCGATAAGCCAAAGATGATCCGCCTCCGATAACGTTCGCGGCGAACCCCGCCGAGCACGCCGAATCGGAGATGCCGATGGATACGAGCGCGCCCTGGCGGGCGATCGAAACGCCGGAGAACTCCCAGCCCGAACCTCCTCCCCGGCGATTGCGTCTCGACCCGTCCCGGCTCTTGCTGGCCGCGGTCGGCGTGCTGGTGGCCGTTTCCGTGGGCGCGGCGCTGCTCGTCGCCGGCCAGCAAGGCGGGCAGGTGGAGATGGTTTCGGGCGCCGGCAGCAGCGGCGGCGAGTCTGCGGCGCCGGCAGCCACGCAAGCGATGCTGGTCGTGGAGGTGGCCGGCGCGGTGGCACATCCGGGGATCTACTCGCTCCCGGTCGGGTCTCGGGTCGCCGACGCGATCAGGGCCGCGGGCGGATACTCAGCGGACGTGGACCCTCGCCTGGCGGAGGCGCAGCTCAACCTGGCCGCGAAGCTCGTCGACGCCCAGCTGATCCACGTGCCAAGGCGGGGTGAGAGCGGCGGCGCCTCGTCGTCGGCCGCGGCCGGAAGTGCGGCGGCGAGTGCCGGACTGATCGACCTCAACACTGCCACCGCGGTGCAGCTCGACACGCTGCCGGGCGTCGGGCCCGTGACGGCGCAGAAGATCGTCGCCGCCCGGGAGCAGCAGCCCTTCCGCACAATCGACGACCTCGTCACCCGCAAGATCGTGTCGGCCGCGACGCTGGCCAAGTTCCGGTCGC
>PMIQ01000107.1 GCA_003157175.1 Chloroflexota bacterium | reverse complement strand
GCTCGGCGCCATGCGGGGCCACCGTTGCCACGGCGCGCCCGGCCTTCTCCTTCTCACGGGAGTAGAGCTGCCGAACCGACGCCGTTAGCTCATCGCTACTGAAGGGCTTGACCAGGAACTCGCGGGCTCCGGCCAGCATCGAGCGACGCAGATAGTCGGCCTCTCCCTGGACCGACATCATCACCACCGCCGCGCTGGGGACCTGTGAAGAGAGGCGTTCGGTCGCGGTGNNGGCATGTTGATGTCCATCAGGATCACGTCGGGCAGGAGCTTGGTCGCCTGGGCGATCGCCTCGGTACCGGAGGCCGCCGCACCCACCACCTCGATGTCTGGCTCGAAGCCCAGAAGCTTGGAGAGATGGTCGCGGGTCTCCGGAATATCGTCGACGATTAGGACCCTGATCCGATCTGCCATGGAGTGCCTATTACCCCAGAGGTGGCGGAGAGGCCGATCGCTCGGCCTCTCGCTGTCGNNGGCGGAAGAACGCCGTAGATCGTCACCAGCTGCTTGAGCGTGATCCCAGGAGTGGTGGCGGCCGGGGCGTCGTTGTCCTTATCCGAGCGCAGAGCCAGGCCGAGGGTGATGTAGTTCTGCGGGTCGGCCTTCTCCTCGCGTTGGGCCCAGCGAATGATCTCGGCCTCGTCAGGCTGAACCTCGACGATGACGATCATTTGGACGCCGGTGTTGGCAATGGTCTCGGCCGTCGGCTTGGCCAGCGGTGTGGGAGAGCCACCGGAGTTGACGCCAGGTTGACCGGCCACAGGGCTGGGCAGGAGCGTGGCCAGGATCTTGCGATTCTGAATGACGATCTTCGTAGTCACGTCCTGCCCTCCGGCCAGGGTGACCTTGAACTTGTCGGTGGGCAATCCAACGTACTGGAGGGCAACCTGGTTAACCCACACGGACAGGATCACGTCCACGTGGTCGCCCGGCACGAGAAGCGCGCCGACGCCGTTGATCTGGTCGACTTCCATGGCGACGGCAAGCTTCCCGGGAGCGATCGCGGAGGTGAGGTCCTGGCCCGCGACGAACGTTCCGGGCTGCAGGAAGGACGTGTCGGCATAAAGGATGCTGCCCTTGGTGATCGCGCCGCCCGCGATCTTGCCGATCACCTGCTCCGGCGTGGTGAAGGTATCGCCCTGGAGGGCGTCCCGCTCCGAGATCGTCATCTTCTCGGTGTCGAGCATGTCCGCGGTGATCTTGTCGCCGAGGGCCATGTCCACCTTGGCTATGACGACTTGAACTTGCGGCTCCGGTGTGGGGGTGGGCGAGCCTTTCGCCCCGCCGCCGGAGCTGTTGCCCCCGGCGACGACGAGCACCCCGACCATTGCAATGACGGCGAGGAATACCCCGAACAGTATTAGGAGCCGATTCGAACGCTTCACGACGTGTCTCCCGAGGGCATGTGACAGGAGTCACCACAGTAGCCTTGCGGTGTACCTAAACGCGACTATACCAATGGGCTAGGCCGGCTAGGAAGGTTTATCCGCAATCACCCCGCCGATCGACGGGTTTCGAGCGTGGGCGGCGGCTTTCAGAGGGCATGAAAAAGGGCCGCGCCAGAGGCGCGGCCCTTAGTTTGTCGCAGAGCAGCGGCTACAGACTCTTGCCGATGGTGCTGAGGATGGTGTTGATCTGGCCGCTCAGGAAGAGCAGAGCGGTGATCGCGAGGATCGCGATGAGCGCGAGGATCAGGGCGTACTCCGCGAGACCCTGGCCCTTGGACCGGAGAAGCATCGATGGCCTCCTGATAAGAACGGCCTCCAATCGGAGGATGCCGTGCATTCTGAGAGTTGGGGATCGGCCGAGCCACTAGCAAGATGGTAATGGGACCGACCCGGAGTGCACCTTTCCGCACCCGAGCCGACTGGCTCGCTCGCTCGGTCTGGCGCCGGCACGCACCGGTTTGTGGGCAACTCGCCCGGCGCGCCCAGCGCCCGCCCCGGCGCGGCCTACACGGCGGACGCGACAAGACTCAGCAGCGAAGACAGTTCGTCGCCGAAGAAGAACAGCGACGCGACGCACACGACAACGGCCAGGAAGAGGATCAGCCCGTACTCGACGAGCCCCTGGCCTGCGGCGCTTGTCCGGCGGATCCGGGCTGGGAGATCCCGGGTCACCGAGTGGCCAGCACCAGGACGAGCTCACGGCCCTCGTCGACGAGCTCGGCCGCAACCCCAATCGTGTCGGACCGCTGCTGGACCTCGCGCCATGTGGAGGCCGGCAGGGCGAGGACCTGGGATTGTCTCTTGGAACTGCGGGCCGCGGCAGCATAGGCCCGCTGCTCGTCGATCATCACCCGGAGGGCCTCGGGGATCTCGCGGTCGCCACCCTTGCCGCGCTTATCCACGATCGCCACCTCCTCCTCTGGCTCTTCTTCTTCGAGCGGCTCGGCCCCTTCGCGCCTGGCCGCGACGTGAGCCTCGGTCTTCGTATCCGACCACTCGATCTTGACCGAGATCAGGTCCGGGTGGCAGGAGAGGAACCCCGTGATCGTCTCGTCGATGATGCGAAAGAGGGCGCTCTCTACGTCCATCGGCAGGCGCCGGTCGTTCCCGTACGAGTCGAACTCGATTGGGATCTGCGAGCGCCGACCGCGCTCACGGGCCAGGCGCCGGAGCGTAGGCACGAGCCCCAGATCGTCGAGAACCATGGGTCGGACGTCGAAGATGAACGCCTTGGTTGCGTCCAGGGTGTGCTGGACCATGCCGACGAGCTGCGCGACTTCAGCTCTGGCCTGAGCCGGGTCGCGGTCCACCAAACGCTCTACGATCTGGGCCTGCAGCACGATGTTGGTCAGGCTCTGGGCCGGGCCGTCGTGCATTGCCCGGGCGATGTCCCGGCGCAGGTCCTCCTGGGCGGTCAGGACCAGACGCGAGACGGCCGGTGGGAGCGGCGTGCTCGAGTCGAGCTTGTCGGGCGTGTGTTGGGGCATCGCGCCGCCCATCGAAGCGCGATCAAGCTCCGAGCTGTAGCGGCTCAGGCTCTCACGGAAGCGAGACAGGACCTTGAGCTTGCCTTCGAGGATGTCTACCTGCGACTCCATGATGGCGGAGCGCCGGGTCAATGCCATCAGCTGGGCGGTCTGCTGGGCGTCATCGCTCTCGGTGTCGTAGTTGGCCGCAGTCCTGAGTTTGTCGAGGGTTTGCGACCGCTTCGTCTCGTGGTGGGTCGCTTCGGTGCGAGCCTGTTGCGCGAGCAACTCGATTTCGCCGATCTCCTCGGTAAGGAGGTCGACCTCACGTCTGGCCCGCTCCGCGATCTCTAGCAGCGGGAGTGGAAGAGGCTCGGGCGCAGTCACCGGGGGATCAGTCCTCCGGCATTCGGATCCAGCCCTGGCGCATGGCGTACACGACGGCCTGGGTTCGGTCGTTGACGCTTAGCTTGCGCAGGATGCTGGACATGTGGTTCTTGACGGTCTGTTCGCTGATCGACAGCGCGTAGGCCACCTGTTTGTTGGTCATGCCCTGGGCGATGTTGTCGAGGATCTCCACCTCGCGAGGAGAGAGTGGGGCGAAGATCGGAGCCGCTTCCTGGCCGTAGATGGCCAGTTCGCGGAATTCCTTGAGAACGCGGCTGGCGACGGCAGGCTTGGCAAAGACCTTGTCGTTGATCAGGTACTCCCCACTGGCGACNNGGATGATCGCGACGAGATCGTCGGGGGCTACGTCCTTGAGTATGAAAGCGGCTGCGCCGGCCTTGATGGCGTCGAACAGAGCGTCTTCGTCCTCGCTGACGGCCAGGACGATGATCCCAGCCGAGGGCAGCTCGCGCTTGATCCGCTGGGTCGTCTCGATCCCGCCCGGAGCCGGCAGGGACAGATCCATCAGGATGATGTCGGGCGAGAGCTGGACGGACAGGTCGAAAGCACCGCGAGTGTCGTCCGCTTCGCCGACGATTTCGAAGCCGGGCTCTCGCTCGAGGATGTTGCGCACCCCCACCCGAAAGAGGGCGTGGTCGTCGACGAGAAGAATCGTCGTCTTCTCACTGCTTCGAGCCGCCGTACCCGGACGACGCCGGTCCGGCCCGCTGTAATCCATCGAACTCATGCGCTCTCCTCTCCCACTGGAATCGACAGCCAGACGACGGTCCCACCGCCAGGCCGCGAGCGAACTTCGAATTGGGCCCCGATGAGCTCTGCCCGTTCTCGCATGAACTGAAGGCCGAAGTTGCGACGCCCTCGCGCTGCGACGGTGCCGACGTCGAAACCGCGGCCATCGTCGCTGACCTCCAGAATCCAGTTCTTTGCGTCGAGTTTAGTGGAGACCACGGTATGGCTCGAGCCGGCGTGCTTTCGGACGTTCTGGAGGGCCTCCTGGACGATGCGCAGGACGGCGGTCTGCTGGCCCGGGTTCAGCTGTTCGCCGGGCGCATGCAGTTCGGTCGCGACAGTGGCACCGGTGAGCGCGGCCATACCCTCCACGGCGTCCATGATCGAGCCGTCGAGTCCGAGCTCGTCCAGCAGCGGCGGGCGGAGCTGGCTGATGAAGGTCCGGACCTCCCCCAGCTCGCGGCGCAGCAGCTCTCGCAGGAAGCGCAGTTCGTTGTGAGCGACGCGCGTGTCCTCGTCGAGCACCCGTTCGATGTACTCGACCTGGAAGATGGCGTTGGACAGAGCCTGGGCGGGTCCGTCGTGGACCTCCTGTGCCAGGCGCGAGCGCTCGGCCTCCTGGGCCTGGACGATGCGCATCTGGATGTCCGTGGGCAATCCCGAATTAACGACTTCGGCCAGGAGGCTGGCGTCGCCGCGCTCCAGGAATAGCCAGGCATTCTCCATGCTGCGGACCGAAAGCTCGAGCTTGGAGAGTTCCTGCTGGTGCTTGCCCACATCCCCGGTCTGGTGCTCGACGTCGGTTCGCATCGTCTTCTGGCGAGCATCCTCGGCGCCGGCCTCAGCCGCGGAGGCGGCGTCGTCGTCCTCGGTCGCGGGAAATGGGGCGCGTTCGGAGGCTTCGACGAGGTCGCGCAGGCGGTGCCAGCGGGCAAGCGAGTCGCGATATGCCTCGCGATATCGCTCGGTTACCGAACGGAGGCTGTTAGCGCCGTAGCCCAGCGTCGACTTCGCTTCGGCGTAAAGCTCGTCGAAGCGCGGGTCACGCGATTCCGAAGCGCCGCGGGCAGGGTCCATACCGGCTTGAGTATACGGGCGTCTCTCGTCAACAGCCGATCCGGAATGCGCGGATTTGAAACAGCGGGGAACCTTTCGAAGGGTACTCGCCCGAATTTTCGGTCAGTGGAACCTCGCGGAAGCATTGTGTGGCGGGCCCGCCGTCGTTCAGGATTGCCGGCCACTCCCCGCCGTCGTCGGTTTGGACCACGACAAGCAGCCTGGATCCGAAGTGGCGGGCCAGGGCCAACACGGCGGCGGGCGATTCCTCGGGCAGGGCCACAGCCGTCACGTGCGCGGTTTCGGCCAGCCAGATCGGGTTGTCGGTGATGACCGGGGCGTTCGCCGCCAGCGGGACGCCGGCGCGGTCCAGGGCCGCCGGCAGAGCGTCGTAACGGGCGCGGGTCTCATCGGCCGCGCGATCGAGCGAGACGACGGAGACGAACATCAGCGGCACGACGACGGCGGTCGCCAGGGCCGGGCCGAGCCACGCCACCGGCCGCCACCAGTGACGCAATCTTCCGACCCAGGCGATGAATGAATCCAGCGCTACGAGGCAGCTGACTATCAGCAGAACGTAGATGGCGCCGGCGGCATGAAGGAACGTGCCCCACAGCGTGCTGACCGGGAACACCAGACTCGTGACCACGAAAGTGATGACGGCGAGCAGGACGAGCGGGCGCAGGGCGCGCAGGCCGACACAATTGGGGAGCGCCAGTAGGCCGACGAAACCGATCGGGAAGCCGGGGACGATCAACACCTCGACCAGGTTGTGGAGGACGCCGGTGACGCGCATGCCGATGAGCGCCGCCGGACCCTGGGCGAGGTAGTTGGCGAGGGTCGGCTGATCCTGGTAGGCGTATATGTCGGTCGGGTTGACCGAAAGGGCGTTGGCGAGGGTCTGGCCGGGCAGCGGGCTGCCGAACACGAGCCAGTCGCGGACGGCCCACGGGGCGAAGACGAGGGCGGCGACGGCAGCCGGGATGGCGACCAGGCGGAGGCGCTCGAGGCGGGACGGCCGCTCTCCGGCGGCGGTCGAGGTCCAGCGCCAGGCCACGACGAGCCAGACAAGGCCGAGCCAGACGGCCTCGCTGCGGGTCAGACCTGCCAGGCCGATGAGCAAACCCAGGCCGATCAGCTGGCGGTCGAGAAGGCGGCCGACAGGGCGAACGTCAAGGCGACCGAATAGGCGACNNTCGGAGAGCGCCCCGTACACGACGAGCGGCCCGAGGAAGCACGCCACCACGCCCGTGCCCACCGCCAGCGTGCGTGCCCGCCCTACCGGCAGCTTCATCTCCGTGGCCACGTCGGCGCCGAGCCGCCACGCCAGCGCGGCCCCGATCGCGCTCACGACAACGGAGAAAACCTGAGCGGCGCGGAACCAGTTCGCGGCGCCCGCCAGCCAGATCGGGACGGCGGCGAGCAGCGAGGGCAGCGGCAGCCACACCTCGAACGCGGCGCGCGGCACTTGCAGGGGCGGGGTCCCATAGCTCCACAGGGCATCGCTCACCAGGCCGCGCCCCTCGACCAGGTTCCTCGCGACGCCGGCGTAATACGCTGTGTCCTCCGGGACCGGGAAGCTCAGCGTGGCCGCGGCCACGGCCCGGACGACCAGGGCCAGGGCAAAGACGGCGCCGGCGCTCAGCCAGGCCTCGCGGCGGCTGGGATGGAAGCTCACGGCGTCGCTCCCGTCGCACAGCGAGTGTCGCCGGCGGTCGTGCAGATCGGGAAGATCGCCAGGGCCGGCGCGGCATCCGCTACCGGGTTGCCCGTCGTGGGCCCCGCGTACGGCACGGTGTAGATCGGCGCTCCAATCCAGCTCGGCCGCGGCTTCATCTCCAGGATCGGTATGAGTGGGGTCACGATGTGGGCTCGCTCCAGCACCAGCCAGCGTGCGCCGTAGTCCGCGGCCACCTCGTGGATCACGTCGAGTGAGTCGTTTGGCGTGACGACGCCGCCGTGGCCGGTGAAGTACTCGAACCCGGCCGGGTCGGCGCTGAGCAGCAGGTCGGTCCGCGGGGCGCCGGCGAGGGCGGCGCCGGCGTCGAGCCGCAGGTCGCGATCTTCGTTCCAAGACCGGCCCGCCAGGAATGCGAAGGCGCCCGCGTTGAGCACCACGGTGACCACGGCGGCTATCAGGAACAGCCGGGCGGCGCGATCCTCCTGCCAGCCACGTCTCCGTCGAGCGGCCCACGTGGCCGCGATCACGACCCCCTCGAGCCCCGCGATGTACGTGTACGGGATCAGCGCCTCGGCTGAATGGAGGAAGGTCCCGTAGGGCACGTGGACGGCGAAGATCAGGGCCGAGGCGGCGAAGAGCAGGCCGGCGTAGAGGAAGAACGGCCCGAAGTCGGTCGATCGGCGGCGCGCCCACGCGCCCACCACCACGAACGGCGCAAGCACCGCCGAGCAGGCGATGACGGCGAAGATCTGGATCGCCGAGACGAGTCCGAGGATGCGGCTGGCCAGCAGCGGCCCGATCCCCTGGCCCAGGAAGGCCGCCAGCGAGGTGTCGCTGGTGACGCTGTTCATCTGCTCGTAGTTCTGAATCAGCAGGATCCGGCCTGAGCTCGATGACGGGGAGAGGCTGCCGAAGACGGCCAGCTGGCGCAGATACCAGGGTGCCATGACGACGAGGAAGAGGCCGAAGCAGGCGAAGGCATAGCGCCATGGAATCGCCGGCATTCGGCCACCCTTCGAGCGCCAGGATCGCCACCGATCCCACAGGAAAGCGAGCCCAACGGCGGCGCCCAGCAGCACACCGTCGTTTCGGGCCAGCGTCGCCAGGCCGACCATCAGGCCCGCCAGCGCGAACGATCGACGCTTGCCCCGAAGCCCGCGTGCGGCCAGCCACAGAGCGGCCGTCCCCAGCGGCTGGTACAGAGCGAAGTTGTCGGGCTGGGCCATGTAGATGGCCGCGGCGGCCGGGAGGGCCACGGCGATCGCCGCCGCCACGGCGATCCGATCGCCCGCCCCGACTTCCCGGGCCAGGAACCAGGTCAGCGGCGCCGCCAGCGCCCCGATCAGAAGGAACGGGATCGTCGACGCCAGCGGCGTGGGACCGAGCAGCCACATCGTCGGCAGCTGAACGATCGACGCGAGCGGCATCCAGTGGGCGTTGCTGGGGATCGGCAGCATCGGCTGGGCCGGGATTCGACCGCCCACGTCCACGAACGACCAGATGAAGTCGATGTTGAAGCCATGGCCGGCCTGAAGCGCCCGGGCTACATCGACGTAGTAGTAGGAATCCGGATACGCCGCGTCGGCGTGCACGGCGAACAGCACGGCTCGAGCCGCCAGCGCGAACGCATAGAGAGCGAAGGGGATCCGCACGGCGTCGCAGCGTAGCATCGGCCGGGACCCACTCCACCGGTACGAAGGACCTATCGAGCGGCCCCGACCGGCGGGGAGGGCCGCAGACCGGCGGCCACGGCGGCGTCCCGGCGGNNGTCACCCGGGGTGATGATGGGCAACCAATCGCCCGTACCCGCCACCTGATGTCGCCCGGTGCAAGGGCGACCAGAAACCCGGCGCCGACAGCCGGCTCGGGCAGAACCAGCGGCACGTGCCCGGTAGCCCCGGCTAAACTCCCGAAGATGGTTTTCAGCAGCCTTTCGATCGTTCTGCCGGCGTTCAACGAGGAGGCCCGACTCGGCCCCGCGCTGGACGAGCTCTTTGCCTACCTGTGTGCTGCGCCGCGGGGCGCGCTGCCCGCCAAGGTGGACGTGCTGGTCGTGGACGACGGCAGCACCGACGGTACGGCAGCCCTGGTCAGGGCGCGGGCGGAATACGTCGGCGCCGGCAACGCGGCCGGGGGCGAGGGCAGAGGGGCCGAGGTCGCGGGCAAGGCGCCCGGCGTCGAGTGCCCCGCGCTGCGACTGCTGACCGTCCCGCACGCCGGTAAGGGGTCGGCCGTCCGAGCGGGGATGCTGGCCGCGCAGGGCGATCTGATCGTGTTCGCCGACGCGGACATGGCCACGCCGCCGGATCAGCTGCCGCGGCTCGTCCATGCGCTGGAGTCCAACGATGTCGCCCTCGGGAGCCGGATCCAGCCCGACGGTTCGGACATGCGAGCATCGCAACCGCGCTTTCGGCGGCTGGTCGGCAAGCTATTCCGCCTCGCGGCTCGAGTCTGGGTGACAGGCCCGATCAACGATACGCAGTGTGGCTTCAAGGGGTTCCGGCGNNTGGGCCGATCGGCGAGGCTCGCGCATGCACGCCCGCCCGAGCCTCGCGCTTCGCGTCGGCTGGGACCTGCTGAGAATCAGGTTCCTCCACCGCGGCGTGAGGCGGATCCCCGAGGGCGCGCCGGCGAAATGAACGCTTCGCGATGACCTCGCTCCCGGCGTCCGCAAAGCGGCGATCCCGGCTGGCCGAGGCCTTCGTGCCCGTCGGTTCGGTCGTCCTGCTGGTGGGAATGCTCGGCCTCGTGCTCGCCTCGGCCGGCAATACCCTGGGCTACGATTTCCACTGTTATGAGGGCGCGGCCCAGGCCCTGCGCGACGGGCGCCCCATCTACGACGTCGCCTTCTCCGTCAATGTCGGCACGTGCCCCGGCACCTATACCTACCCGCCGGCCTTCGCCGCGTTCCTCATTCCGTGGCTCTCCCTGGGGGGAGCGGCCGCCGGCCTGTGGTGCCTGGCCATGGCGGCGTGCTTCCTCGGCGGCGTGGCTCTGCTGCCTGTCCGCCGCGACGTGCGCTGGCTGATCGTGATCGTGGCCGCGCTCGATTGGCCGCTCCTGTATGCGGTCAAGCTCGGCCAGGTGGAGCCGCTCCTCTTCCTGGGCTTCGCGGCGGCGTGGCGGTGGATGGATCGGGCCACGGTGGTGGGGGCGGTCACGGCCATCGGGGCGCTGGTGAAGGTGCAGCCGGCGCTGCTCGGGGTCTGGGCGATCGCCACGGGGCGGTTCCGCGCGGCCGCGGTGGCGGTCGTGGCGGCGGTCGGGCTGGCGGCCGCGACGACGCTCGTCACGGGTGTCGGCGCCTGGACCACGTACGTCGAGCTGCTGCGCGACCTGGGCGGGCAGCTGACGACGCCGCACAACTTCGCGCCGGGTGCCGTCGCCCACATGGCGGGCGCCTCGGACGCGGTGGCCACGGCGATACAGCTCGTCTCGGCCGCGCTGGCAGTGGCCGCGCTCCTCGTTGCGTGGCGCTACGCCAGCCCCGAGCTAAGCCTGCAGGTCACGATCGTGGCCAGCCAGCTCGTTTCGTCGCCGCTGCGCGATCACTACGCGGTGCTGCTCTTGCTACCGACCGCCTGGCTTGTCGGGCGCGGCCGGACGTGGGCGGTGGTGTTCCCGCTCGCGGGCTGGATCTCACTATTCGGCGGCGACGCCTGGCTTCCGGCGGCCAGCGTCCCGATCACGTTCTTCGCCTGCCTGGCCGTGCTCCTCTGGGAGGTCTCCCTGGAACGTCGCGGTCACGCGCGGGCCGCCGCGGCGAGCGAGCCGCTCAGCGCGTGAAGTAGCCGGTTACGTCGAAGATCACGTCCGCTTTCGTGCCCGTGGCGCCCACGAAGGTCACCCACAGCACGCCGCCACTTCCGAGCGGCACGGTCAGGGCGTTGGCTCGGGTATCCCCCTTGGGGAAGTTGATCGTCGAGGTGGACGGCGCGCCGGCCGGTTTGTCGGGCGGGAGTCGCCGCCCCGGCCGCCGCCACGGTCGTCCAATGGACAATCACCTGGTCAGTCTGGAGCACTGAATCGGGGGTCGAGACCGGTCCGCCCGGAGTCTGCGGCTGACTTCCCACGGCAGGGACGGCCCCGGTCCGGTCCACCGCCGGCGGAGGCGCCGCAGCCGCAGCCGGCGCCGGGAACGAAAACCCCATGACGGCGATCAACGCGACCGCGAGCGCGAACTCCCTCATCGACCGGCGTGCGCCGGTAAGCAGTTGCGTAGCCATCTCCGAGCGCCCCTTCCACAGCTTCCCCTGCGCCCGGCCCCTTCGCCCGCCATCGCGCCGGTGTCATCCCGGACGAGCGCGTCGATCTTACGCCGTGGTATCAACGGGGATGCGGCGGCCGGCATGCCGCAGGCGTGGTGCTATTCTCGGCAAGTGACCATCCCCTCAACCTCGGCCGGCGGGCGTACCCGCGCGGCCGAGCGGAGCCGCCATCTCGTGGCCCGCCGTCTAAACCTCGATTCCATCGCCGCGGAAACCTGGGACGCGCTCGTAGATCGGTCGCCGGCCGCTACGCCCTTCTCCCGCAACTGCGTTCAGCGGGCCTGGTGGGACGCCTACGGCGAGTCGGCCCACGACCAGACGCTCGTCGTCGTCGACGAGGGCGCCCCGGACGAGATCGTCGGCATCGCGCCCCTGATGCATCGCCACGAGCTGGAGCCGGGGGACGTGGCGGCGCGCACGACGATCCGCCACCAGGCCGGGCCCGCCCTCCGCCCCGTGCCCGCCTCGGCGACCGCCGTCTTCTTCGGCGCCTCGTACCACGCCGACTACGCCACGATCCTGGCCGCGCCCCAGGATCTGCCCGACGTCTGCCATGCCGTGGTGACGGCCCTCGCCGACGAGGATCCGTCGCGTTGGGACGTCGTCGACCTGCGCCGGCTGCGCGCCGGCGACCCGGCCACGGACGCTCTCCTCGCCGCCTTCGAGTGGATCGCGCCACGCGGCTGCTGGCTCGTCACGCGCGAGCAGGAGGAGGTTTGCCCGGTGCTGACGCTGGCGCCGGGGATGGATTTCGAGGGCTACCTGGGCACTCTCAACAAGAAGGAGCGGCACGAGATCCGTCGCAAGATCCGTCGCGCCGAGGTCGCAGGGCCGATCGCCCTGGTCAAATCCGAGGATCCGTTCGCGGACCTCGAGGTATTCATCGACCTGCATCAGAAGCGCTGGGGCGAGGAAGGTCTATTTCCCGCGACAGCGGGCGGAGCCGCGAGCCGCCGCTTCTTCTCGGGGCTCTTCGAGAGCTGCGCGCCGACCGGCATCGTCGAGCTGGACTTCCTGACGGTCGGAGAGCGCCGAATCGCGGCCGGAGTGATCCTCGACGACGGCCATACCGTTTANNTACTACAACGCCGGCGTCGAGCCGGACGCCAGAGAGCTTTCCCCCGGAGTGGTCATGGTCGCGTCCTACATCCAACGAGCCATCGAACTCGGTCGCACCCGCCTCGACTTCATGCGCGGCAACGAGCCCTACAAGTACGAATGGGGCGCGGTCGACGAGCCGATCGAACGGCTGCTCGTCCAGCGCACGGCCCCGGCCGAAGGGACGGCCGGCGACGGTACCGGCGCGACGGCGGGCACGACCGCCGCCGGGGGCCGCTAGCAATGGGCGCCGAACTAACCCACGGCAGCCCCGACGGCCTCGACGGCCGCGACGAGCCGTGTGCCGAGCAGGATGAGCGCGGGCCACTCCCCGGTGGGCGGGTTCGGGTCGTGGAGGTCATGGCCACCGGCACAAACGGCGGAGCGCAAGAGCACGTCCTCTCCCTGGCCACGCGGCTGAACCCGACCCGCTACGACGTCCGGGTCATCTCGCTCTCACACGGCAGCAGCGTGCGCCGTTTGCAAAAGGCCGGCATCGAAGCGTCGGTGATCGACGAGCCGGACGATCGGCTGGCCGTCCTGGCGCTGGCCGAGGAGCTGGGCGCCTTCGAGCCCGAGGTCGTCCACAACCACATGTTCCGGGCCGAGGTCGTTGGCACCAAGGCCGCCCTTCATCTCGGTGAGAGGGGCTGTCGCCGCCCGGCGGTCATCTCGACCGTGCATTCGAGCCGCGTCCGCTGCATCGAGGATCGCGAAGCGCTGCGCCAGCTCACGCCGCTCATGGATCGCCTCATCGTCGTCTCGAAGGCGATCGAGCTGAAGATCGCCGATGAGGGGCGCCGGGGCGCGCCGATCAGCCTTATCTACAACGGCGTCGACTTGCAGCGCTACAACCACCAGCAGCCCTGCTGCACTCTCCACGAGGATTACCACATCGAGGCCGAGGCCCCGATCGTCGGCGTCGTGGCCCGACTCGAGGCGGAGAAGGGCCACCGCACCCTCCTTGAGGCCTGGCCGCTCGTCCTCGCCGCCGTCCCCAACGCCTGGCTGCTCGTCGTCGGCGAGGGTTCGGAGCAGGACTCGCTGGTTGCCCAGGCCGAGACCCTGGGCATCTCCGGGCGGGTCGTCTTCACCGGCCGGCGCGAGGACGTGCCGGCGGTCACGGCCGCGCTGGACGTTGCCGTTCTGCCGTCGTACCGCGAGGCTCAGGGCCTGAGCGTTCTCGAGGCGATGGCGCTGAGCCGCCCGGTCGTGGCGTCGGCGGTGGGCGGAATTCCGGAGATGATCCAGGACGAAGTCAGCGGATTGCTGGTCCCGCCGCACGACTGCGAGGCGCTGGCCGCCGCGATCGTTCGGTTGCTCACGGACCACCCTCTGGCCGACATGATCGCCCGCAACGGGCACGATGTCGTCCACGAACGCTTCTGCATCGAGATGATGGTCAAGGCCGTATCGGACCTGTACGACGAGGCCGCCCTGCGCATCCGCCAGTCGGAGGGCGTCGCGCGGTAGCCGAGCCCGGCGACGCGCCGCGCGCCACGCCTCGGCGTCAGCGGCGTCAGCGGCGCCAGCCGCGGAACGGCCCCGGCCAGCGGCGCGCCCGGAGCAACTCCTCTTCGCCGTAGGCGGCGGCGCCGATCAGCGGCACGAAGACGCATCCTCCGAATGAGCGCTCCTCGAAGCCTTCGCCGCGACGGATGATCTGAACCAGCTCCTGGCCACCGAGCGGCCCGACGGGAATGACCATCCGTCCGCCGTCCGCCATCTGCCGGCGTAGCGGATCCGGGACTCGAGGCGCCGCCGCGGTCACGAGGATGCCTTCGAACGGGGCTCTCAATCGCCAGCCGATGCTGCCATCGGCGACCTCGATCCGAACGCGGTCGGCCAGGCGCGGGTCGGCCAGGCCAAGCGACGCCAATCTGGTGCGCGCGGCCGCCGCCAGCTCGGGATGGCGCTCGATCGACAGCACCTCGCATCCGATCAGGGCCAGGACTGCGGCCTGGTAGCCCGTGCCGGTGCCGATCTCGAGGATACGCATCCCCGGGTGTGGCTCCAGCAGCTCGGTCATGAGCCCGACCATGTACGGCTGACTGATCGACTGGCCCGCGGCGATCGGCAGAGCGCCGTCGCAGTAGGCGTCGCCGGCGAGGTCCGGCGGCAGGAACAGTTCGCGCGGCAGCTCGCCCATCGCGGCCAGGACGCGCTCGTCGCGAATGCCACGGCCGCGGAGCTGGCTCTCGACCATCTCCGAGCGCAGTGAGGCAGATTCCGCGAGGTCCACGCGTCGAAGATACGCCCTCGCCGGGCGTTCGCTCGCGAGGTTGCGCCCGCGGACGATCCTGAGCGATTGGCTTGCCGGGCCGGCGCTCGGCCGGCTCAACGTGCTAGGACGCGGTCGGAGTCGGCGCGGCGGTGGGCACGACTGTTGGGGTCGCCACGGGCGTCGGGGTCGCGACTGGCGTGGGGGTCGCCGGCGGGGGCGAGTAGGTCTGGAGGTTCAGCGGTGGGAGCGTGGGAGCCGCACCGGCGGGCCACACCGCCAGCGCGAACGAGCCGACCAGGATCCCGACCAAAGCCACGGCGCACACCAGGGCAAACAGCCCCGACGCGCGGTCGTCGATGTAGACGCGTTCATGCGTCGCCCTGACCGAGCCCTGCGGGTGGGCTTCGGTCTCGGCCTGCTCACGACGAAAGCCGAAGCGACGGCCGGGCTTGCTGGGCTCCACCGGAGCTCCAGCCTCGGCCTCGTCGCTGGAATCGAGGTCCTCGTCGAACTCTTCCTCGCCCGGCATGAATTCGTTGGGCTCGCCCTGCTCGAGGGTGTCCTTGTCCTGCTCCGACATGCCCTGGCTTCGCTCCTGTGTTGGTTCGGCACGCGCGTGCCTTAGATCGCCGGGTGCGGGCCGCCCGCACGATGACGGTTCGGGCGCAACCCGCCCGCGGCAGTGTAGCCCGAATCTCCCGGTCGCCGCTTGCATCTCGCTCTTTCGGCGTCGCGCACGTCACCGGGGATCATCCGAAAGCCGGCGGTCTCTCGGTCGTCTCGGCGCGACCGACTGCGTCAAGCCTCGCGGATGGCGCGGACCGTGAGGCCGGTCAGGCCGGCGGCCGTAGCGAGGATCCCGCAGCCCGCCAGGACGGCGTCGAGGCCGAAGATCTGGGCGAAGAGCCCGCTTGTGACCATCGAAACGGCGAGCATCGCGTTCACCAGCGCGAGCCGAATGGCGACGACCCGCCCCAGCATCTCGGCCGGCGTGCGCTGCTGGAAGATGGTCTGGCTCGGGACGACGAAGACCACGTTTGCGAGGCCGACGACCGCCGCCAGCACGAGCGCCAGCCACAGGCTGCCGGTCACGGAGAAGAGGATCAACGACACGCCCAGCGCCGTGAACCCCGCCACGATGGCGGGCCCCTTGGGGATGCGCGTCGCGACGGCGCCGATGACCACGCCGCCGCCCAGGAGTCCCGCGCCCATCGACATCTCGAAGAAGCCGTAGGCCGTGGGTGCGTCAAGACGGCCCAGCGGCAACGCGGCGACGAGCAACGGAGAGAGCGCCATCAACGCCCCGAGTCCGTACTCCGCGATCGCAGCCTGGACGGTGGTGGCGAACAGGACCGTCTCCGAGCGCAGGAACCGCCAGCCGGCTACGAGTTCGGCTCGCAACGAGGCGACCGCGCCGCCAACGCCGTTCGCACCGGCCGCCCCGCCCCCCGCCGGAACGATGCGCGGGATTGCCACCGCCGCCACCAGCACCGCCGAGGCCAGGTAGCTCGCGCTGTCGATCCAGAACGCCAGCGACAGCGCCGATCCCAGGAATGCCACGAAGAGCCCGCCCAAACCGTAGCCCGCCAGGTCGCTGGCCGTGTCCGCCACCCACATCGCCGAGTTGGCGGTGAGCAGGTCCTCGGCCGGGACCACCTGCGGCAATGCGGCGGCTCGTGCGGGGCGGAAGAACGACGAGGCGACCGCTATCAGGAAGACCAGGCCCACGACCAGGCCGATGTGCAGGCCCGAGACTATTGGGATGATGGACACCAGCCCGGCCCGCACAAGATCCGAGCCGACCATCGCCCACTTCCGATTCCAGCGATCGACAAGCGCTCCGGCCAGCGGGCCAACGAGGGAAGTCGGGATCGTCATCGCGGCGAAAACCAGGCCGAGCGCCAGAGGCGATCCGTTGGTGGCGCGCGCGACCAGGAACACCAGGGCGATCTGATGGACGCGATCCCCCAGTGAGCTGACGACCTGTGCCAGCCACATGGCGGAGAACGGGCCGTTGGTGGCCAGCCGAACGTACGGATGGCGCATCGCCCCCGTTCGAACCGGCGCGACTGAGACCGGCACCGAAATGAGCACCGGCGCCCGAACGACCGCGGCGAAGACGAAGAAGGCCAGGCCCGCTCCCAGCAGCAGGTCGCCGACGGAGGCGACGGATTGGATGAGCGGGAGTGGGATCGGGATGACGTCGGCGAGCGGACCGCCGTGGGCGAAGAAGCCGGCGTCCACCGGGCCGGTCAGCAGGACATGGAAGCTCGAATGCACGGCCGTCGGGTCGAAGCCGGCGGCGGCCAGGCTGGGCTGCCATACCGGCATCCAACCGCCGTTGACGACGATGGCGATGCCGTTGGCCGCGGTGCCGAGCGCGGCGGCGGTCAGCCCGGGCAGCGTCCGGTTGGTCAGCAGCATGGCCGTAAGCAGCACGTACGCGACCAGGACCAGCCACATCCGCACGGCTTCCGGGACGCTGCCGGCGGCGAGGGCGGCGTCCAGCCCAAAGCGCGCCCCGGCCGCGATGAGCAGCACCGGCCACCAACGCAGCCGGACGTCGAGCAGGTTGTCCAGACGCCCGCCTGCGGCCAGCCCTAGGCCAAACCCCAGGAGAATGCCGAGGGCGGGCACCTGCTAGGTGGTTGCGCCCGAAGGCGTCGCGCCCACGGCCACGCTCGCGATCGAGCCAGCCGCGTCGCCGATGAGCGGCACGTCGCGGACCTCGTCACGTCCCGGATCGGCCAGCCCGCGCGCCCACTTCGTTCGGACGAAGGCATCCACCACGTCCGGGTCGAACTGGATCCCACCGAACTTACGCAACTCGCCCAGCGCCTGTTCGGGCGTAAGCGGCGTCATGCGGTACGGCCGGGCCGCCGTCATCGCCTCGAAGGCGTCGGCGACGTGGAGGATTCGAGCCAGCTTGGGGATCTCGTCGCCCACGAGTCGATCGGGATAGCCCGATCCGTTGAACCATTCGTGGTGGTGGCGAATGATCGGCAGCTCAGGGGCGAGCATGTTGACCGGGGCAATGATCTCCGCGCCGAGCACCGGGTGGGAGTTCATGGTGGCGCGCTCGTCGCGTGTCAGCCGCTCCTGCTTCAGCAGCACTGCATCGGGTACGCCGATCTTGCCGATGTCATGCAGGAGGCCGCCCCACTCCAGAGCCTCCAACTCGTCGTCGCTCACCTTCATCGCCCGGCCGATGTCCATGGCGATCTCCTGGACGCGGCGGCTGTGGCCGCTGGTGAAAGTGTCGCGCTTGTCGACTGCCTCGGCCAGACTCTGAACGGTCTGGGTGAACATCTCGCGGACTTCCACGAACCTCTGGTACGCCAGTCGGGTCGTGTAGAGCGGCACCGCGAACAGCAGCACAGCCCACCATCCGGCCGACACGTACATCTGCGCCATCAGCCATGCCACCGGCGCGAGCGCGAGCATGTTG
>PMIQ01000087.1 GCA_003157175.1 Chloroflexota bacterium | reverse complement strand
GACTACTTGCAGACGGTGACAAACTCCGTCCGGGCAGCATCGCTCGGCCTAGTGTCGCGTTGCGAAAGCGACTGGCCGGTTCGTCCGCCCATCGAATGACAACTGCTACGTGGCGACACCACACCGGTCGTCCTCAGGAGCGAGAGCTTAGCGGCCGTGTGGCGGCTGGCGCGCGGACCAGGCCTCATCCGGCAGTCGCATCAGACCAGCGGCCGCCGCCGCTTAGCTCGCACGAGAGCGCCAATGGGACATTCAGGTCGCTACGGGCGGCTAAGAGTTTCGCGGGCCAAGATCCATGGACCCTCATATGACGATCCTGACACCCAGTTGAAACCGTCCGGCTGCGCCTGAATCTTTCGCCGCCAGTCGATCGCACAAGACTCAAGCCATCGCGTAGCTCGTCCCTTGGTACATTACTGAGCCAATGACTCGCCCTCCCTGCAATAGTTGCCTTTCCCGTCCGAGGTTCTGCTTCGTGCTAAGCGTTTGCTCGATGGCGGCCGCATGAGGCTGTGGAGCGGGGCGCCGCCCGCCGAACCCGTGAGCGCGCCGGCGCTCTCGGTCCACCACCTGTCCAAGCACTTCGGCGGCCGTGTCGCGTTCGAGGATGTCTCCTTCGAGGTAGGGCGCGGCGAGGTATTTGGGTTCCTTGGCCCCAACGGCGCGGGGAAGACCACGACCGTCCGGACGCTCGGTACGCTGCTTGCCCCAACGTCCGGCTCGGCCACGGTCGCCGGCTTCGAGCTCAGACCTGCGAACGGCGTTGAGATACGCCGTCGAATCGCGATCATGCCCGAGTCGCCGGGCTTGTATCTGCGCCTCAGCGTCCGCGAGAACCTCGAGTGCTTCGCCGACCTCTACGAGGTTCCCGACCCCCGCGGGCGCATCGATGGCGTCCTGCGAGCTGTCAACATGACGGAACGGGCCGGCGATGCCTGCGGCACGCTGTCCAAGGGTCTGCGCCAGCGCGTCGCCCTGGCCAGGGCGTTGCTGGGCGACCCCGAGGTCCTGTTTCTCGACGAACCGACGGCCGGTCTTGACCCGGTCGCCACGCGTGAGGTCCATGAGCTCATCGTCGGGCTGCGCGAGCGGGGCGTGACGATCTTCCTGACTACCCACCGCCTCGAGGAAGCGGAGCGCCTGTGCGACCGCGTCGCGATCCTGAACACAACCCTGCGCACGATCGGCCGACCGGACGAGCTGCGCGAGCGGCTGTTCAGCCGGACGCTTACGGTCAGGACCCTAGCTCCGTTGCCCGATCCCGAGCGAGTGTTCGACGGTCTTCCCGGTGTCACAAGCTGGCACATAGACGGCCCCGCCGCCTACGAACTGGCCGCCCCCGACCCGACGATCGCAGCGCCGGCGGTGACCCGTGCCCTTGTAGCAACGGGGGCTGATGTGCTGTCGATTGGCGAGGACCGGCACTCGCTCGAGGACGTATATCTCAAGCTAATCGATGAGGATCCGGAGGCCGGTCGGAGATGAGCCTGAGCAGACGTCGCATCTGGGCCATCGTCCGCAAGGAGCTCCTTGAGTACCGCCATAACCGCTTCATCGTCGTGGGTATGGCGGTCATCCCACTGGTCTTCCTAATCCAGCCGCTCATCGCGGTGCTCGGACTAACCCACTCGGCTTCGAGTGGGCTCGCCCGAGAGCACGTCCTGCTTTACATGCTGGGCATCCCGGCCCTTGTGCCCGGCGTGGTGTCCGCATCCGCCGTGGCCGGAGAGAGACAGCAGGGAACGCTCGAACCGGCGCTCACTACACCGATCCGGAGCGACGAGTACCTGCTGGGCAAGGCGCTGGCGGCCCTCCTGCCGTCGCTCGGGGTCGCTTACTTCGTCTTCGCCGTGTTTCTCGGGATCGTGGTGCTCTTCGCGCAGCCGGGCATCGCGTCGTCACTGATCCAGGGGCCGGACCTGGTCGCGCAGATGCTGTTCACGCCCCTGCTGGCCTGCTGGACTATCTGGGTGTCGATCGCCGTCTCCACCCGGTCAAGCGACGTTCGGGTCGCCCAGCAGTTGAGCACCCTGGCGAGCCTGCCGCCCGTGTTCGTCGCGGTGGTCATCGCGCTGAACGTGATCCCACCAACGCTGCCGTTGGCCATCGGCGCGGCCGCGCTTCTGATCGTTCTCGATGTGCTCGGGTGGCGCGTTACCTCAGGCCTATTCAACCGCGAGAGCCTGATCACGGGCACCAGGTAGGCAGGTCGATGTCGTCCCGGGGCCTGCCTGGCGCGAGGGCTTCGGCGCGCTCGGGTCACGATGAACGTCATGGTGACGCGTAGTGAAGTAGCGCCGTCGTGGGGACGACGCCGGGCCATCGGCACGCTCGTGCCGAAGAGGCTGAGTGTCGCCGCGAGGGTAAGATGGGATTTGCAGCGGGAGACAAGTCTCGAACTCGCGACATTACGCTCGGAAGGCCTGGACGAACTCGCGCAACAGCCGTTCCCCGCTGGTTGCCGCGTCAGAACACGAGACAAGACAGCAGAGTGCAGTTATGGGTCTCTTCGGAAAGGCCAAACCGAGGCGTATCGAGGTCAAGGAGTACGGTCGCGACAGCTTCCTCGGCTTGATAAACCCGCTCATGACGTTCTTCATCTTGGGCGCCCGCAGCACGACGGCCCGCGGCAACTACCAGGCTCGGCTCATCGAGAAGATGGAGGACGACTCCGTCGAGATGCGGAGACGAGGCTATCGCGTGGTGTCGTCCCGAGAGTACGAGAGATCTGCGCTGGGCATCACTTACTTCAAGGTCACCTACGAGTTGGTCGAGCCGCCGAAGTAGCTGTCCGGCGACTGAGGGTCTTGAGCACCGAGGCCTCATCCGGCAGTCGCATCAGGCCAGCGGCCTCCGCCGATGAGCTCGCACGAGAGCGCCGGTGGGACATCCAGGTCGCTACGGTCGGTTTGATTCCTCCCCGACCCGACCATTCAGGTAGGTTCGGCATACCCTTCTCCCACTCGGCGGGCGAGAGAACCCCCCCTCTGTCAAACAGGGCTGAGTGTCAGTCGGTCCGAGTCGGCTCTCGGACGGCCCCGCGGCGCCCGGCTGGCCGCCGCGTCTGAGCGGGCGCATCGGCTTTGGAGCGCTCGAGCTTTCGTAGCAGCGCGGTCAGGCTGCGCACCTCGCTGGACTCCCAGTCGGCAACAAAGGTGGCGAACCGGGCGAGTCCAACCTGCTGCAGCCGCAACATCTCCGCTTCGCCCGACGGGGTGAGCCTGACCAAACACGAGCGATGGTCGCCCGAATCGGGTGAGATCTCGACGTAGCCCGCGTCCTCCAAACTCCTAACCTGTCGCGTGACCAGCGAGGGGTGAACTCCCCGCAGTGCGGCAATCTCGGATGGTCGGAGTTGCCCTCGCGGAGCGATGGCCTGGAGCACCTCGAGCGTACTTGCCTCCCCGCTGTGCCGGGTTGCGCGTTCGAGCCCTCCAATCACGGTGAACAGCGCTACCACCATTTCCTCGACGACTTGCTTGTTGGGGGCCATGTCTGTAGTGTAGTGTCATTGATTGACACAATCAAGCATTTGCTAGGACACTCCGATGACCGACC
>PMIQ01000133.1 GCA_003157175.1 Chloroflexota bacterium | reverse complement strand
ATGGCCGGCGCCGAGATAGCCAGACAGGGCGGCCGTGATTGCCGCGAGGACCTGCGCCCGCCGCGAGCCACCGAGGTCACGCGCGATGAGCGCGACGAGGATCACCACGAGTGCCATCTCGAGCGCGGGCAGCAGCCGGATGGCCGTCGGCGAAACCCCGAACAGTGCGACTGACGCGGCCGAGAGCAGCGGCGTGAGGGGCGGCTGGTCGACATACCCGAAGGCCGGATGCTGGCCGGCGACGACGTAGTACATCTCGTCGCCGTGGAAGCCATAGGCTCCGGACAGGGCCATCAGCCCGGCGAACATGGCGCCGGCAACTGCGAGCACGGGCCAGGGAACGGCGAACGTCGAGAAGCGGCGGTTGGATGTGTTCGCGGCCGTGGCTGCCATCTGTATCGGAAGCATACGCGCCCGAGGCGGTCGATCTGCTTTGGCCACCCTTGCCGTCACCAGCTGGAGCCGGACCTCCGACGCAACATGTCGGGGCGCTGTTGAGGCCACAGTCCGCGGGCGACTCTATGACGTGAGTGGACGACTCGCTGCAGGCGTCACTCGCATGCAGAAGCTCGCGTCAGGGCAGACGAAACGTAGTGCTGCGGATCGTCTATTTCAGCCCGGAGCGGGCTACTTCGCGGAGCAGGTCCAGGTCATCGTGACGTCGATGGGCTGCTGCACCACATTGGCGTCGCCACCGGGCTGCATGCCCGTGGCTGTAACGCTCCCGGATCCGTCTGCTGCGACCGTCGCCGTACCGGTGGTGTTCGCATCGGTGATGAACGTATCGTGGACGACCGCGATCTGGAAGCCGCCGAGGTTCCCCCCAAGATCCGCCACGTCGTACGTTCCCGGGCCCTTGTAGTGCTGGATGACCGCGTCCGTGTTGATGTCCCCTACCAGAGCGATCGGGAGAGTCAGCAGTGTGGGATCGTCCTTGCTGCCCTTGAGCCAGTCGGTGCAGTTCGTCGTCCCGAATTCCGAGAAGTAGCTCGAGAAGTCAGTCTCCCTGGTGACGCCGCCGGTGATCTTGATGTGGCCGCAGAAGTCGCCGCCAGCGACGCAGGCTCCCGCGCCCCCGCTGGCGACGTGAGGGGCGGAGCCGGATCCCGACGCGGCGGGTGAAGACGAACCCGAGCATGCTCCGAGAACGACGGCGAGGCACATAGCGAGCGCCACCGGTAGAGACCGTCGAGGTAACAGGTGCACGAGGGCTGGGGACATTGGATCCTCCATTGGAGAGACTGCTGGCTGCGGGGTGCGACCTGAGCTGAAGCCGGGACCGAGGCCCCGGGTCCTCGATCGATCGGATGGACCGTAGCCCGGCGCTCAGCCGGCTCGCATCGGGGGAAACCCTTGCTCTAACGATCGACCGCGCAAAGGAGGGCACGGAATCTGGACCCGCCCCTCGTCATCGAGGGTTCTCGCGGATGCCCTGCGCGTCGCGGGGCTAACCACCGGTACTATCCCTGAGCTGAACCAGGATTGAAAGCTTTGGTTGGTCGAGTCCCACCTAGTGGTGTAGCAGCGCATCGTCCGCGCGCCTGAACGAGTAGCTCGCCATCAGCCCCGCGCGCCTGTCGTCCGCTTTCCGTGTCGGTACTCCCGCGCCCGCGAACGCCCTCGGTCAGGCGGGGACGATGGGCTCCGTTGGGTAGTCGGACAGGATCTCCGGCCCAGAGGCACCGACGCGATAGACGTCTTCGAAGCGAACGCCGCCAAACCCGGGAATGGCCAGGACCGTATGGCCTATGGTGACGGTCATGCCCTCGGCCAGGGGCAGGTTTCTGTGTTGCGGGATGATCGTCGAAGCGGGCGGTTCCTCAAAGCGCAGGCCGATGCCGTGGCCCAGGCCGTAGACCTGGTACTCGCCGAACCCATGGCTCGCGCAGACTCCATGTGCGATCCCATCGAGCCCGGCGACGGTAACGCCCGGCTTCATGGCCGCCCGCGCCGACGCGACGATCTCGCGGTAGGTGGCGATCAGCTCGGCCTGGCGAGCGTCGGGCTCACCCAGCACGAAGGTCCGGGCCAGGTTGGCGCAGTAGCCGTCGACCTGGGGCGTCAGATCGATCAAGGCCAGCTGACCCAGTTCGAGCGGCTTCGGGCTGAGGCGGCCGTGGAGCATGCACGTCTCGACGCCGAAGTTGACGTAGACGGGCGTGCTCGTGCTTTCGGCTCCGGCCCGCATCATCGCGTATGTTGCCTCGGTGGCGAGATCGTGAGCGGTGACGCCCGGGCGCAGCAGTTCGCGCACTCGATCCATGCCAAGCCCGGCGATGCGCTGGGCTTGGGTCATGAGGGCGAGCTCCGCCGGCTCCTTGATCGATCGCAGCGGATCCATGACCGGGTCGGAGGAAACCACCTCGACCTCCGGGTTCACCTGCTTGAAAAGGTCGACCAGGAATGCCGGTGTGGCGAACCACATCTGGAGTCCGACCTTGAAGCGGCCCTCGGCAGCCCATTCCGCCGGCGCGGCGGCGGCGATCTCGCGCAGCCTCCCGACGATGTCGTGGATCTGGCCGCCCACGCTCCCGAACACCCGCACCTTGCCCTCGGCCAGGGAGGCTCGAAGTTCGGGCTCCTCGCCGCTGAAGGCGATCAGTTCGGGCGGTCCCTGGAACGGGATGAGCGCTCTGGGTTGGGTCCTGTCGGTCCCGAAGAGGTAGCGGTAGTCGTCGTGGTTGAGGACGACCAGGGCGATCCAGCCCCGCTCGCGCATGGCTGCCTGAATGCTGGCGACGCGGTCGAAACGAACGTTCAACTCATCCTCCGCAGGTGAGACCGGTTAGCTCGTCCTCGCCGTCGTTCGACCGGAAGCAGCGCCGCGGCCGAAGCCCTGCCACCGGTAGAATAGTCGACCTTGTCTTCGGCATGCGAACCCGCCGGCGGCTCTCCCAGCGGGTACTACCGACAGATCTTCGAGCGCCTCGGCGAGTCTTTACGGAAGACTCGTCGTGGCTACTTGCCGGCAGGATATGGGGAACCGGATGGAGAACGCGACTGCGCCCGGGCGATCCGCAGCGTGACGATCAAGAGCCAGGCCAACTCCAGCCCGAGGAATAGCGGCTCCCAGAGACCGCCGAGGGCGTGCTGACGAAGCCCGCCCGAACCGAAGAGAAGGGCCGCGACGATGGCCGCGATCGAGAGGCCCAGGAGCGGTCGCGAGACTGACGACCAGCCGGCAACTCGCGCCAGCAACCTCGATAGGACGACGGTGCCGATCGCCGTGTACTCGGCGACTGCCGATGGCGGACACTCGCACCAATCGACACGACCTGAACATCGGGCCGGCCGGCCGCCCGGTCGGCCCGCGCCCGGTCGGCCCAACTACCGGGTACCCGATCCCGAGCGGAGCCGGCAGCGCGGCGAGCCTATCAGGGAAGGTTGGAGCTGGCCTCGGCCACTCGGAAGGTGCGTATGAGGAGGCGATTGACCAGGAGCGTCGTCACGTTGTCTGTGACCTCGTCCGGGCCACGCCGATATGTCACGGTCGCGTCGGTCAGTGGCAGCCACGCCGCGCGCCGCAGCACGGAGGCGAATGGGTCCGCCGTCGGCGGGCCGTGCACCCTTCCGAGGACCCGGTACGGGCCGACCTCGACCTCGACGAAGGCCGTCCGGGTGTTCAGCCGACGTGCCGCGTCGCCTCGCGGCCCGCTCGCGACCACCGCGCAGATCTCCTCATGCCCAACGGTGAGTTCGGGCATCGCGACCACGTGGCCGTCGGCAAGGTCCTCGAGCTCGGCGTCTCTGATGAGCACTTCGCCGGTGCTGTTCAGCTGGTCGGACAAGCGAGCTTCGACGAGCTCGACCTGGCCGTGCAGGCGGCAATCTGCGGCGTAGGCGTAGAACTCGACCACGCCCGCATCTTAGGGGTCGATTGGCCGCCCCCTCGTGAAGAGCCTGGGCCCGAGCACCGCAGAGGAGCGCGCCGAAGTGCCGACGACAGGCTGCCCGCCGGACGCGATGCGTGCGTCGTGCCCGACATACACGATCTGCGCCCTTGACGGCGCGGAGTATCGAAGCGATCGTCTCGTGTGAATTCCGCCGCTGTTTGAGGGGAGATCCGCATGTCGAGGAAACCGCTGGGCGCGCTGGCGACGGTTCTGATCGCCGTTGTCGCATTCGCCGCCGGCTTTCGGATCGGAGGTGACCAGGCGATGCACCTCGCGATCTACGGCTGACTGCCAAACGGGTGAAGCCATGGGCACCTGCCAGGTCGGCGACCGGTCGTACGGCCTCGAATCGACGATGGGCTGGACCGCAGCGTGGGCAGCTTCCACAGCGAAGGCTGGCCGGCTTGTCTGCCCCAGCTACAGGACGTCAAGTGTCGTGAACGTCCGCGAGGGCGTGCCCAAAGTCTCCGCCCACCAACCCGAGGCGGAGGGCTAGACTTCAGGGCAAGGCTCTCGCGCCACGGGGAGACTCTGTCACGTGCCTCGGACCGCAGTCGCAATCGCTCTACCGCCAGCTGAGTTCGCCGCTATGGGTGCGCGGATCGCTGAGGCCGGCTATGAGCCGATCGAGATCAGGTCGGCGGAAGACCTCGCGGCGCTGCTGAACCAGCGCCGCGACATCGGCGTGGCCGTCCTCGACGCCGAGAGCGACTTCGACCGCGCGCTCGAGATGTACTCGCTGCTCCACGACGAGGATCGCAACATCCCGGCTCTGATGGTCGTCGCGGCCCGGGTCCTCGATCGAATGCGCCTGGTCGGGAAGGCTCGAGTCAACGACGAGTACTTCACCAGGCCATATTCGGCCGAGTCGCTTCGGTGGCGGGTCGAGGCGATGCTCATCCGGGCCGAGATCCCGATCGAGGAGACCGAGAGCGGGATCATGAGGTCAGAGTCGCCGACCGAACCGTCCGGCGACCTCCAGCGTGGTCAGATCGTCATCGTCTTCAATCCCAAGGGTGGCGTGGGCAAGACGACGATCGCCGTCAATGTGGCTGCGCTCCTGCAGATCCGGAAGGGCCAGCAGGTGCTGCTCGTCGACTGTGACACCGTCACCGGCCACATCGCCTCGTCGCTGGGCATGGAGAACGTCCGAACAGTCGCGGACGTCTGGACGGAGGACCTCAACACGGGCGTGGCGGAGTCATTCGCCGAGATTGCGGCACGACACGAGAACGGCGTCTCGGTCCTGGTCATGGCCGAGTCCCCGCTCCACAGTGAGATCCTCGAGCCCAAACGAGTGGCCGAAGCTATCACCACTGCCTGCCGCGTCTACGACTGGGTCATCGTCGACATGCACCCGGACTACGGGCCGCTGAACCAGGTCATCTTCGAGCGGGCGGACAGGATCATCGTCCCGGTCACGCCGGACGTGCCGGCAATCCGGGCCGCGGTGCAACTCCGAGAAGTGGCCGTCGAACTCCAGATCGGTGAGCGTCTGGCGATGGTCGTGAACCGCGCCAACAGCGGAGTCTCGGTCGCGGACATGGAACGAGCCGTTGGAATGCCGGCCCTGGCCGAGATTCGGTCCGCGGGCATGACCTTCGTTAGGGCAGCCAACGAGGGTCACTCAGCGGTGGAGCGCTTCCCCAAGGAGAAGGTCATCGACGACATCGAGACCTTGTGCGATCGCATGATGGCCACGCGCGGCTTCGGCGCGGCCAAGTCCGGCCAGGGCTTCATGGGGATTTTCGGCGGCGGCAGGAACACGAACCCGACGATGCGTGCCTCCTAAGCGCCGACGGGTGCCCCGCGAACCCAACCCAGAGTCTCGACCGACCGATCAGTCCTGCCCGTCGATGCGCACTAACAAGCTCTATGAAAAGGAGCCCGCGGTCAATCTGGCTATTGTGAGTCGAGCCGGAGCCAGTTCAAGGTCCGGCGGACTGATGGCAGGATCGAGCAGCCTCCCATCTGACCGAGTCCTTCCCCAACGAGAAGGCCATAGAGAGATGAGCGCTGCTCGCTATTCCGTCAATCAGACAGCCGGGCCATGAGGCCGGCGTGTGGGCCGAATCGCAATCGAAGTACCCAGCTTGACCGCGGGGACCTTTTCATAGAGAACGATATTGCGACGGATAGGGGCATCGCCATCGCCAAGCCATGGAACTTCAACCTGCTGCGACGCTACTCACGCTGGCGCGAACCCTCGACATGGCCGAGCACCTCGCCGACCTTCACACTGCCAGGTTCCGCGGCGCTCGTGGTTCAGGATGTCCTTGGCGCGGGATCACGGGTGACTGAACCTCGATGCGGGTACGTCGTATGTGACGAGCGCGCGGTTCACGGTAATCCGCTCTTCGCTCAGCGTGCGGCCCGTCGTCCGGTCCACCGAGCGACGCCAGATCTCGTTCTCCCTGAACACGCGCCCGTCCGGGTCGCGGACGAACCGGTGCCCGCGCTCCTGCACGTGGTACGCCAGTGGCCACGGTCGGTCGGCGCGGATCTGGCCGCACAACTCGGTGTCGGTCAGCCAGACGCGCAGCTGGAGCGACATGTCGGTCGGGTTCCGCAGCCGTAGGTCGCCGTAGTTGAAGAACACGGTCGCCCCGCTGCCGAAGGGCAGCACGCGCCGGTCGTCCGGGAATGCGTCGAAACCGTGACGATTGTGCTCGACGACCTCGAACGGCGCGTGCAGGGCCATCCAGTACAGCAGGTTCGACAGCTGGCACAGGCCGCCGCCGGTGGCGACGCGGACCTGGCCGCGCGCGAGCACTAGGCCCTCGACGAACCCCCGACGGGCCGACGGCTCGCCGACCCGGTTCCAGAACGAGAAGACGTCTCCCGGGTCGAGCACGAGGCCATCCACGGGCCGGACCGCGAGCCCGAGGTTGACGATCTTGGTCTCCTGCAGCCGCGGGTCCGCGTCGCCGAGCTTCCGGCGGAGGACGGACGAGTGGCGAACCAGGACGTGGGGCAGTGGCTCGCGATCCTGCCGCGCCGCGAACCGCATGCGCCGGTCTGACAGCTGACGGGCAAGGCGGAGCTGCGCGACGCGGGCTTCGTAGACCGCGGGATGGAGGTCGGAAAGCAGCATACGGGCGTCTCGGTAGTACGACGCCGGCTGGGCGAGCGGTAGTGCCGTGGCTCACGACGGTCGCACTATCAAGCCGACGCATTCCCAACACTTGTTGTTGCGGACTCGGCCTCAGCGTGGCAAGAGCAGCGAAGGTGAGTTGACTTCATAAGAAGAGCACCGGCCAGCCGGTGCGACCGTCGTGAGAGCTGGCCGCTTCCCGCGTATCGGACCGTGGATCTGTGTCCGAGCTTGGCGCTACTGGGAGTACCGTCGGTTCTCTTGATCGGAGGAGCCGTAATGTCCAACGACCTCGTCCTCCTGCATCAGGTGCATCCGCTCAAACTCGGGGCCGACGTCAGCGCGGTTCAATCCCACGCTTGGGCGCGGGTATGATGATCCACGAGGAGGGTTCCCCATGGGCGTTGCCACGATTAC
>PMIQ01000069.1:4670-6256 GCA_003157175.1 Chloroflexota bacterium | reverse complement strand
GGGAGGTAGTTGTTGAGCAGGTCGGTGATCTCCAGCTCGCCACGGCGCGACGGAACGAGATGTTCCACGACGCCGAACGCGTCGGGCCTCAGGAAGTAAACGCCGATCGGGATGAGGTTGCTCTTGGGCTTGGCGGGCTTCTCTTCGAACCCGACGATGGCGCCCTGCGGGTCGAACTCCGCTACTCCGAAACGCTCCGGATCGGCGACCTCGTACAGCAGCGTGCCGGCGCCCCACGGCCCCGTCTCGAACTCACGGGCGGTTTCCGCCAGCGGGGGGCCGAGCAGGACGTTGTCTCCCAGGACGCAGCAGAAGGCGTCGTCGCCGACGAAGTCGCGAGCCAGGCCGATGGCGTGGGCAATCCCCAGCGCCCCTCGCTGATAGCGGTATGTGAGATTGAGGCCGAAGTGCTCGCCGTCCGCCAGGAGTTCGACGACGTCACCGACGCTCTTGCCGCCGACCACGACCATGACTTCGCGGATCCCCATGCCGGCCAGCGTGGCGATCGGGTAATAGATCATGGGCCGGTCGTAGATCGGCAGCAGATGCTTGTTCGTGACGATGGTAAGCGGGAAGAGGCGGGTGGCCGTGCCGCCCGCCAGTACGAGACCCTTCAACGCGACTCCGGCGGCATCTTTGGCCAGAGCGTAGCAGGTTCAGGCGTGCTATCGCGTGGCGCGATCAGTGCGGCGGCGGCGTGACGAGGCCCGGTGGTGGCGTGGGCGTCGGCCCGGGCGTGGGAGTGACCCTTGGAATGGCCGGCGTCGGGTTCGCCGTGGGGCCGGCGCTCGACGAGCCCGATGGGCTGGGGCTCGTCGACGGTTCGGGGCTCGCAAAGCCGCCCTCGTAGTTCGTGATAACCAGCACCCACTCGATGTTGTTCAGATCCGCGGCCGGCTGCACCACGGCCGACTGAACGACCTGGTTCGGGTCGCGTGCGACGCTGAGGATCGTTCCGATGAGGAGGCCCGGGGGATAGGGCGATCGTACGTCGCCCCCCGGACTGACCATGCCCGCCGTCACCACCGCCGTGCCCTTCGAGAGCGTCTCGGTGGAGGACACATATGACATCAGGAGGAGGCCGCCTACCTGGCCCTGGACGTTGCCGATCGCGTTCGGGTCCGCGTTCGGGCCAGATTCGCGCCCGATCACCGTGGTCGAGGTGTCGTTGACCAGGAGAATCGTGGCGTCGTACGTCTGCACCTTGACCACCCTGCCGACCACGGCGCCGCCGGCGTCGGTGACGACCTGCTCAAGCGAGATCCCATCGGCCAGGCCCCTGTTGATGATGAAGGTTCGAGCGCCGATGTCGGTGATGTTGCGCACGAGGACGCGGGCGATGATCGTCTGGTACTGCGAGTCCTGCTGGGCCTGGGCGAGCCTCGTCCAGTCGGTGTTCAGCTGCGAGATGGCATCCATCCGGAGCAGCTTTTCCGTGAGAGTCTGGTTCTCCTGGCGGAGTTTCTCGTTCTGGGTGCGTACGTCGTCGAACTGGGTCAGCGTGTAGAAGTAAGACCCGACCGTGTCCGCGGTGTCGTTGAGGGCGCCCTCGACCGGAGCGAGCAGGAAGTTCGTGTCCGACTGGA
>PMIQ01000069.1:0-4660 GCA_003157175.1 Chloroflexota bacterium | reverse complement strand
AGCTCCTCCAGCACGACGCCGGTTCCGCGCACGACGCAGGTCAGGGGATCGTTGGCGACGTGGACGGGCATCTGGGTGGCTTCGGCGACGCGATGGTCCAGGCCCTGCAGCAGAGCGCCGCCGCCTGCCAGCACGATGCCCTGGTCCATGATGTCGGCGATCAGCTCCGGCGGCGTTTCCTCGATCGTGTCCTTGATCGTCTCGACGATGAGCGCCAGCGACGGTTCGATGGCTTCGCGGATCTGCTCGCCGCCGACCTCGACACTGCGCGGCAGGCCGGTCAGCAGGTCGCGCCCGCGGAGGGTTACGCGCTGGGTATCCCACTCGCCGGGTGCGGCGGATCCGATGGCGATCTTGATGTCCTCGGCCGAGCGCTCGCCCAGGAAGAGGTTGTACTCGCGCCGGGCGTAGGCGACGATGTCGACGTCCATCTCGTCGCCGCCGACACGGATGCTGCGGCTGATGACGATGCCGCCGAGGCTGATGACGGCGACTTCCGTGGTGCCGCCCCCGATGTCGATGATCATGCTGCCGGTGGGTTCGTTGATCGGCAGGCCGGCGCCGATCGCGGCGGCCATCGGCTCTTCGATCAGGCCGGCCCAGCGGGCACCGGCGTTCATGGCGGCGTCACGCACGGCGCGCTTCTCGACTTCGGTCACGCCCGACGGGATGCCGAGCAGCATCCGCGGCCGGGGCACCATGCCGATGCGGTCGTGAACCTTGCGCACGAAGTAGGCGATCATCTGCTGGGTGACGTCGAAATCGCTGATGACGCCGTCGCGCAGCGGCCGAACCGCAATGATGCTCGCCGGGGTGCGACCGACCATGCGCTTGGCCTCGGCGCCGACCGCCAGGACCCGTCTGGTCTTGGCCTCCATGGCGACGACGCTCGGCTCACTGATGACGATGCCACGGTCACGGACATGGACGAGGGTATTGGCTGTGCCGAGGTCTATGCCGATGTCACGCGAGAACAGGCCTAGCAGACTGTGGACGCCGAACATGATTCGAGGCTGTTCCTTCCTCGTAGTGCTGGTCCCCGTATGGCGGGGAGCGGGGATGCCAGCCTGACTGATCCAGGCGAGCGAGAGGGTGGCGTCGTCTCGGACTCTGGTGGCCCCCATCGAGGGTGCGGGACCGTAGATCCGCCCGCTTTGACCCTGGGAAGCCCGTGCAGTATACCCGCATGAGTGGCGCAGGGGTCTGACGCCGGCTGAGGGACCTGGGGCCTTCCGGCGAGGGAGGGCTCCCTGCGGAGAGCGGCACACTTCGTGGCGCCGCTCGATCGCCGGCGCTCCGCCCGTGAATCGGGTCTAAGAAGGGCGGTCGAAGGCGACTCCTCGGTCTCGTAGGGAGACGAAGCCATCGCCCGCCACGATCAAGTGGTCGAGCAGCTGAATGTCCAGCAGACGGCCTGCGGCCAGCGCCTCTGCCGTGAGGCGGAGGTCGTCCGGGCTCGGTGTTGGGTCGCCGGAAGGGTGGTTGTGGACGAGAATCAAGCCTGCCGCGTTGAGCCTCACGGCGTCGCGGAAGAGCTCGCCCACCCTGACCAGGCTCGATGACACGTTGCCCTGGTACACGGTCACCAGCCGAAGAACCGCGTTGCGCGTATTCATCAGGACGACGCGCAACTCCTCCCGTTCCAGGAATCCCATCTGCGGCACGAGCCGCTCGCCCACGTCGCGCGGCGCGCGCACGGTCCAACGACCTTGCGGCCAGTCGCTGACCACGCGCCGGCCCAGTTCGAAGGCCGCGGCCAACTGCGCGGCGCGGACCGGTCCGACCCCGGGCACGGCCTCCAGCTCCACGTCGGTGGCGCGTGCCAGCCCAACGAGCCCCTCGTGGCGACGCAGCGCGTCCGAGGCCGCGTCGACGGCCGTGGCGCCGCGCGTGCCGCATCCCCACAACAGGCCGATCAGCTCCGCCGCGCTCAGGGCCGCGGCCCCGTGCATCGCCAGTCGCTCGCGGGGCCGCTCTCTGGCGGGCACCCCACCGATCCCCGAGATCGGCAGTTCGGCCGCGCGGACCTGACACCCGCGGTCGCTCCGGTGCCGCGCCCCAAGCCCCGTTGGCTCCGCCTTTGGCGGATCTGACTCACCCTGTTCCACTGTCGATTTCCTGCTGGTCGGGGCGGAGCGGGCCTGGGTCACCGCTCCCGGAGCCAAACGACGAGAGCCCGCCGATTCCCCCCGCCATCGGGCTCCGGGAACCAGACGAGGCTAGACCCGGCCGCTTATTTGCGGACCAACTGCGGCTAAACCCGGGTCCGCGGGTCGTCGAGACCCACGCGGCAATCGAATCCGGTTGAGCTTCGGGCTACCTGATCGTGCTGGCCCACCAGACCAGGAGAACGAGGAGCCCGTTGTAGGTTCCATGAAGGGCGACGGAGGCGAAGATCGAGCGCCGCCGGGTGTAGACCCACGCCAGCAACCACGCCACGGGGATTCGAGCGGCCACGGCGAGGATTGCCGCTCGAGTGAACACATCCGCGTTGACCCCGCCGACCAGGTTGATGATGTGGACGCAGGCGAAGAAGACGGCGGCCCGAACGATCGCGTCGTTTCGTTTGAGCGACCGAGCCCAGGCATTGGTCGCGAAACCCCGGAAGAAGATCTCCTCACCGATCGGCGCCACGACCGCCAATGACAGGAGGGTGATCGGTAGATCCCAGCCGGGGAAGAGCGTCGGGATGGGTTCGGACACGTCGGTGCTCTGGACCCCAAGAATGGCGACCAGGATCGCGGTCAGGATGAGCGTCGCGATCAGGCCCGGAATCGCCAGGGCGAACCCCAGCGCGATATCTCCGGCAACGACCGCTGCCCCCGAGCGGGTTCCTCCCGCCGTCCCGCCTCTCAAAGTGCTTGAGAACGACCAGTCGCTGGGATCCGGGGCAAGGCGCCGCGGTCGGGCGATGTCCCGCCACGACAGGGCGCCGGGTCGCACCGCGACGATGTGGACGAGCACTGCGTAGCAGCCCAGGTTGAGGCCGAGGACGAGCAGCGTCTCGACCGAGGTTGCCAGGCTTATCCCGAGGAAGTCGACGACGGCCACGAGGACGAGCTCGGCGGCCAACGATAGGGATAGCCAGGCCAACACGACGAGAAAGGGCGATGGCCCGAAGTAGTCCTGCCAGCCGTCGGCGCGGCGCTGGCTGCCCTGGGCCAGCGAGGCGGCGACCAGCCCAACCGAAAGGAGGACGAGGGCCAGCTCGAGCACCGAGGCGGCGGCCAGGCCCGAGACGCCTCGTGCGAGCCCGCCCTGGCGAGCGGCGATGATGGCGATCAGAATGCCCAGGCCCAGGAACGAGAGCAGCCACCCGGCGGCGTACTTGCGAGGGGCTGCCCGGCCGTTGAGGGAGCGGATCTTCCTGCGCGGCGCGACCGGGTGCAGACGCCCAGGCGCCTCAGCCGGGGGCGGGGAACCGTAGCCCCACGGCATTTGCGGATACGGGTAGGCCCAGGGGTTCGGTGTGTAACCCCAGGCGCTGTAGGCTGGCTGCGCGTTGGTCCAATCCACGCCCGGCTGGGAATACTGGGGCTGAGGCCAGCCGTAGCCCGGCGGCCAGCCGTAGCCCGGCGGCCAGCCGTAGCCCGGCGGCCAGCCGTAGCCCGGCGGCCAGCCGTAGCCCGGCGGCCAGGTACCGGCCGGGGGCGCCTGGTTCGGACCCCAACCGTATGCCCAGGGCCCGAAGCCAGGTGGCCCGTAGGACGCCGCACCTGGCGCATAGCCGGGCGGAGGCGGCGCCGGAGCCGGCGGAGTCGTTCCGGGGGCCGGGCCCCAACCGGGCCCGTCGCGTGGCTGGGCGCCGTACATCTGTCCGCCCCGACCCGGAAGGCCGGAACCGGCGTCGAGCGGCCGTCCGACGCTGTCATCGGGCTCCGGACTGTTCGGGGCCTTCGCGGCCGGGGGCGGGTTCTCGGGCAATTGCGGGCTTGAGGGCGCTTGAGCGGTGGAGTCGTCTGGCGGTAGATCGCCCGTCATCGGCGCGCTGGCTCGTCAGTGCCTGGCTCGGCCGTCAGCGGCCGAGGAAGGACTTGCCAGGAACTATGCCTCCCGCCGGCCGGGGCACGACTTCGCCGATGGAACCGACNNAGCGACCAGTCGAGACCAACGAGCCGGTCGCAGTTGGGGCAGACCCGCTTGAGGCGCTGGCGGCACCAGGGGCAGATGATCCATTCGGCGTCGACCCGACGGTCGCAACTGCGACAGGTCTTGATGGCCTCGACCTCCGCCAGCAGGGCCTCTTCGGCGAGGTTGCGCTCGTACACGTCGCCCAGCCGCTCCGGCGGACGAACGACTCGGTAGACCACGACTCCCAGAGGAAAGAGGAAGGGCAGGAACAGGATGATCAGACCGGTCGCGAGGAACGGCAGAACCGGGTTCTCGGTGCGGTCCCGCATGTCTCGGAAGGCCCAGTACGCCGCTGCGATCCAGAGCAGGATCATGTAGAAGAACGTGGCGTAGAGGACCAACTGGACGACCGCGTTCGAAAAGAACGCGCTCATCGCTCCGCCGAGAGCGCCCATCGGGTCAGTCATGGAGAGTGATCCGCTTTCTCCGATCCGCCCTTCGAGGCGTCCGATCGAACCGAGAAGGGGCCTTTGAAGTCTACCAGGGTCGAAACGTCCGGCCGCGGCCGTGCGGGCCTGTGACGGCCAAC
>PMIQ01000149.1 GCA_003157175.1 Chloroflexota bacterium | reverse complement strand
CGAGACCGAGCTGATCGCCTCGACTCACTCGGTCGAGGAAATCCGCGAGTTCCTGGGCGCCGACTCGCTCAGCTATCTCTCGATCGAGGGCGTGCTGGCGGGGCTCGATCTGCCGTACGACCGCTTCTGCTTCGCCTGCTTCGACGGGCGCTACCCGGTGCCGGTGCCGTACGACACGACCCGCCACAAGTTCGTTCTCGAGGATGCCGAGGGCGAGCCGGTTTCGCTCGGTGAGGTCGGGGCGATCGCAAAGATGCCGCCTCATGAGTAGGGCGCAGGGCACCAAGACCGGCGGGGCGTGGGGCGCCTACCGCGACGCCGGCGTGGACATCGACGCGGGCGAGCGAGCCGTCGAGCTGATGCGAGCCTCGGTCGACGCCACTCGCCGGCCCGAAGTGATCGGCGGGCTGGGCGGCTTCGCTTCGGCGATGGCCCTGCCGGCGGGCATGCGCGAGCCGATCCTGGTCAGCTCGACGGATGGCGTTGGGACAAAGATCGCGATCGCGATGGCGTTGAGCCGATACGACACCGTCGGTCACGACCTGGTGGCCATGTGCGCCGACGACCTGGTCTGCGCCGGGGCGGAGCCGCTCTTCTTCCTCGACTATGTGGCTGTCGGCCGCGTCTTCCCGGAACGAGTAGCGGCGATCGTGGGCTCGGTCGCGGACGGCTGCCGCCTCGCCGGATGCGCGCTGATCGGCGGCGAGACGGCCGAGCATCCGGGCCTGATGGATCCCGAGGAATTCGACCTGGCCGGCTTCTGCGTCGGTGTCGTGGAGCGCGACCGGCTCCTCGACGGCACGGCGGCGCGGGCGGGCGACGCGCTGATAGGGATCGCCGCCTCCGGGATGCACAGCAACGGCTTCTCTCTGGTGCGGCGGATCGTGGCCGATGCGGGCGTGGACTTGGGTGAGGGCTACGCCGACCTCGTCTGCCGGATCCTGGGCCCGGAGACGGCGCCGGAGCCGGAGACAGCGCCGCTGACCCTCGGCGAAGTGCTGCTGACGCCGACGCGGATCTACGCGCAGGCGATCCTGGCGCTTCGGCGCCGGCTCGACGAGGCCGGCTCGGACCTTCGGGGCGTAGCTCACATAACCGGCGGCGGATTGCCCGGCAACGTGCCGCGGGTTCTGCCTGAAGGGCTCGGCGCGCGGCTGAATCCGAGTCTCTGGCCGACGCCTTCGATCATCAGGCTTATCGGAGCGCTCGGTGGGCTTTCGAATGCCGAGCTGCGCTCGACCTTCAACGGCGGTCTGGGCATGGTCTGCATCGTCCCGGCCGAGGCGGTAAAGACGGCGATCTCGAGTCTGCAGAGAGACGGTCTGGCGGCCTGGCAGGTCGGCGAGGTTGTAGCTATCGACGCGCAGGGGGCGAGGTATTCGGAGTCCTGACGGAGTCGACACGGAGGAGGACAGGCGTGGCTCATCGGATCGTGGTTGGCGTCTCTGGAACCGGCAGCAACCTGCGTGCCCTGCATGCGCTGGCGTCGCGCTGTGCGCTGGACGCGGAGATCGGCCTGGTCTTCGCCGATCGCCCGTGCGCCGCCCTGGACTGGGCGGTGGAGCAGGGGATCGAGACGCTGCTCGTGCCGGCGGCGCCACGGGGCGATGACGCTGCCCGGGCAGAGGAAGACAAGATCCTCGCCGAGTCGGTTGCGGCCGTCTCGCCGGAGCTTGTGGTTCTGGCGGGCTTCATGCGGATCACGGGGCCGGCGATGCTGGCCGCGTTCGCGGGCCGGATGATCAACCTCCACCCGGCGCTGCTGCCGGCGTTCCCCGGCGCGCACGGCGTTCGCGACGCTCTCGCCGCCGGGGTCAAAGTGACGGGAGTCACGGTCCATTTCGTCGACGCCTCTCTCGACGGCGGCCCGATCATCGTCCAGGAGGCCGTCCCGGTCCTGCCCGGTGACACCGAAGAGACGCTCTTCGAGCGCATCCACGCGGTCGAGCATCGACTGCTCCCGCGCGCCGTCGGCCTGTTCCTGGCCGGCGCGCTCTCGATCCAACCGGGCGGTCGAACCGTCCGCATCGACGCCTCGAAGGCGGCCGCGAAGATGCCGGTTCCGCGTCGAGCGCTGCTCTCGGTCTCCGACAAGGCCGGTCTGGCCGAATTCGGGGCCGGTCTGGTTCGCCTTGGCTTCGAGCTCGTCTCCACCGGAGGCACGGCTCGGGCGCTTCGGGCCGCCGGCTTGCCGGTCACGGACGTGGCCGCGGTCACCGGCTTCCCGGAGATGCTCGACGGGCGGGTCAAGACGCTCCATCCGCGAGTTCACGCCGGGATCCTGGCCGATCGCCGGGTCGCCGCCCATCGCGAACAGCTCGCCGCCGCCGCAATCGACCCGTTCGAGCTCGTCGTCGTAAACCTCTATCCGTTCGCCGCGGCAGCCGAACGACCCGGCATCTCCTTCGACGACCTGGTCGAGGAGATCGACATCGGCGGGCCGTCGATGGTCCGCGCGGCCGCCAAGAATCACGCCTCGGTGGCGATCGTGACTTCGCCCGGGCGCTACCAATCGGTGCTGAGCGCGCTCGAACGCGACGGTCGAGTAGGGGAGGGGCTCCGCTCCGCGCTGGCGGTCGAGGCTTTCCGCCACACCGGCGCGTATGACGCCCGCATCGCCGCCGAGCTGCCCGGCCGGATGGCCGAGGAGGGCTGCGGCCTGCCCGACGAGCCGGGCCTGCCCGGCGCGACCGATCCGTACCCGCCGGTCCTGGTGATCGGCCTGGAGAAGGTCGAGACGCTGCGGTACGGCGAGAACCCGCATCAGCAGGCCGCCCGCTACCGCCGCCCTGGCACGAAACAGTGGGCCGGGCCGTTCGCGCTCGGCGGCTCGATCCTGCAGGGCAAAGCCCTAAGCTACAACAACGTGCTCGACGCCTCCGGCGCCTACGCCATCGCCCGCCAGCTGCGCGGTCCGGCGGTCGTGATCGTCAAACACACCAACCCGTGCGGCGCCGCGGAGCGCTCGACCCTCGCCGAAGCGTGGCTTGACGCGCTAGCCGGCGACCCGGTCTCGGCCTACGGCGGCGTCGTGGCGCTGACCCGCGAAGTGGACGCCGCCACGGCCGCGGGCATGGCCTCGATCTTCCTGGAAGTGATCGTGGCCCCGGCTTACTCGGCCGCGGCCCTCGAGATCCTGTCGAAGAAGTCGAACCTACGGCTCCTCGAGGATTCCATTCTCGGCTCCGGCGAGGTCGCCCCGCCGCCCGATCCGACCGGCTCCCTGCGGGTCGCCGGCGGCGCCGTGCTGGTCACGGCCCCCGATGTCCTGCCCGACGACCCTGCCTCGTGGAAGCGAGTCACGTCGCGGGCCCCGTCCGCCGCGGAGCTGCGCGACCTGGACCTCGCCTGGCGGCTCTGCCGCGGCGTCGTCTCGAACGCCATCGTGCTGGTCAAGAACGGCATGGAAATCGGCCTCGGCTCGGGTCAGACGAGCCGCGTCGACGCCGCCCGCCAGGCCGTGGCCAAGGCCATCGCGTTCCACGGCCCCGATTCACTGAAGGGCGCCGCGTGCGGCTCGGATGCGTTTTACCCGTTCCCGGACGCGGTCGAGGTCTGCCTCGAGGCCGGCGTCAGCGCCTTCGCCCAGCCGGGCGGCTCGATGCGCGACGCCGAGGTGATCGCGGTCGCCGAAGCCGCCGGTGCCGCGATGATGGTCACGGGAGTGCGCCACTTCCGGCACTAGGAGAGGCATCGGACCGTGGTGGCGATGAGGCTCTGGTCCGACGGACCAGGTCGGCTGAGCGGACGATCCATCCGTTGCCCAGATCGAGGAGTTCCTGCAGTCGCTCGACGGAGGGTCAACCACAGAAGGCGGCGTCTTCTGCCATGTGAACGAGGCGCCGATCGGCATGATGTGGGTGGAGGCGCGGCCCACCGGTTGAGTCCGACCGACCTGCAGGCGGTCTCCGCGAAATCGTCAGAAGGGCAGCCGCCAGTCGGTAGGAAGATCGGGCCCTTCGGAGGCTCGCGGGCGTAGACTGCGCCTGTCGCCGTCCGGTGCGGTCAGCTGGAGGTTGGGGTTCCGTGGCTCTGTCGATCCGTGGCTCCGCCGCACCCGGCAGCCCCACCGCCGCCGACGCGCCGGCGGCCAACCCGATAGCCGTCGGCAATCTCACGACCGCCGCGGGTTCCGGGCTGCCGCTGCCGCGGTCGGAGCTGATCCTCGCCGGAAAGAGCGTCGTTCGATCCATGAGGCGGGTCACGGGCGGGGCCGATCCGAGCGGATACAGCGCCGCCGAAATCGCCCAGTTGAGGGGCGACGCAGCCCGCATCCATGCCCTTGCCAGCATCCTTGCCCCGTCCGCCGGCCTCGCTTCGCTGGCCGACTCCGCCGATGGCTCCGACGCCGCCGATGCCTCGGCTGCCGACGCCGATTCGCCCGTGGAAATCGTGGAGCGACTCCGCCGCAACTTCGGCCAGCTCGGATACCTGCAGGGCGTGCTCGACGAGAACGTCAGCCAGCTCGATGGGCAGCTCGCCGGGCTGGACGGGCTCCCGGATGGCGCGGTGCCCGCTGACGTGCCCGAGTTCCCGGCAGATCCGGCGGCTCTATCGGACGAAGATCTTCGCTCGGGTCGCTCCGCTTGGGCAGTCCGCGCCGACGTCGATTTCGACGCGCTGATTCGAGCGCAGCAGGAGATGAACGACCTCGACGATCGCCGGCGGAATCTCGACCATCAGGTCGACGCGCTGAGCGATCTCCTGGCCCGCCTCGACGAGGCTGGCACGACCCTGGTTCCGAGCCACCTGGGCGACACCCTCTGCTACGGCCTTGGCTGGCACCTCGCGGGCGACTCGACGCGAATGTGCGGGTCCCTGCGAGAGATTCGAGCGCACGCCGGGGCTTCTGCGAGGCCGGCCCCGATTGCCACGCCGCCGTCCTGGGGGTCGCCGGCTTCCGCGACGCCGGCTCCTGTCAGACCCAAAGGCACGCCGTTCGCCGAATGGGCCGCAGCCAACAAGTTCGAAGGCGGCCGGCTCGCGATCCTGCAGGCCCTGGCCGGGTTGCAGCGCTGGTGTGGCTTCTACGACGCGCTGACCGGCACGGTCCAGCGTCAACTGGTCCAGCTCCGGGCCTTGGCCGACACGGCCAGCGCCGCACGCCGCCTCCTGTCGGCGGAGTTGCAGCGGCGCGCCCTCGGAACTGGCGAGGAGCCGGCGCCGACGGCCTGACGGGGGTCACCGCCGCGAGGGGCGGCGGTTCGCCCGGCTATTCGAGCGGCCGCCTGCTACCATCGGGCGCCATGAGCCCTGACGATCGCTACTACATCACCACGGCCATCGCGTATGCCAACAACCGGCCCGGCCTGCACACGCTCTACGAAGTTGTGGGCGCGGACGTCCTGGCCCGATGGCATCGCATGAAGGGCGATCGCACGCGATTCCTGACCGGCATCGACGAGCATTCGGTNNGCACTCTTCAAGACGGCCGAAGATGCGCTCTTGATCAGCCCCGACCGCTTCATTCGGACGACCGATCCGGACCACGTCCGGGCCGCCCAGGAGATGGTCCGCCGGGCTTACGCCAACGGTGACATCTACGTCGGTGATTACGAGGGCTGGTACTGCCCGGCCGAGGGCTTCAAGGCTCCTTCCGACGTGATCGAAACGGCCCAGGGATTCCGCTGCCCCAATCACCCGACGGTGGACCTGCAGTGGCTTTCCGAGCACAACTGGTTCCTGCGCCTGTCCGCCTACCAGGAGCGCCTCGAGAAGTACTTCGAGGAGCATCCCGACTTCGTCCAGCCGGATTTCCGGCGCAACGAGATGCTCGGCTTCATCCGCGGCGGCCTCGAGGACTTCTCGATCAGCAGGTCCGGGGCCTCGTGGGGCATCCCGTTCCCGATCATGCCCGACGGCTCGTCCGCCCAGCTCCCCGACGGCACCTGGAATCCCGAGGCCGGGACGATATACGTCTGGTACGACGCCCTGATCAACTACGTCACCGGCGCCGGCTTCCCCGACGACCTGGCCGAGTTCGGACGGTGGTGGCCGGCCGACCTGCACGTCATCGGCAAGGACATCGCGCGCTTCCACACGATCTACTGGCCGGCGATGCTCTGGAGTGCCGGGCTCGAGGCGCCGCGCCGCGTCTGGGTCCACGGCTGGTTGCTGGCCCAGGGCGAGCGCATGAGCAAGAGCCTGGGCAACTTCCTCGACCCGATCGA
>PMIQ01000153.1 GCA_003157175.1 Chloroflexota bacterium | reverse complement strand
GACGTGATCGTCAGCCAGCACGGCTCCGACGGCCACGTCTGGGATCCGCTGGCACACCTCTCGCTGACGACGACGGCGATGGGCGAGGCGGCTCGGCTGGTAGATCGGCTGGCGCATCGCTACGCGGGCGGACGATGGCTCGCGACCGGCGGCGGAGGCTACGCGATCTACCGCGTGGTGCCGCGGGCGTGGGCGCTGACGTGGCTGGCCGGCGCGCACCGGGAAGCGCCGCGGCTGCTCCCGGTAGAGTGGCGGGAGCGCTGGGCCGGCGAGGCTGCGCGCTGGGGCGACGATCCGCTGCCGCACGGCTTCGAGGACGAGCCGGGCGTTCCGCCCGAACGATCCGTCAGCCCGGCAGCTGCCTCGGCGGCCGGGCGAACGGTCGAGCTCGTTCGAACACTGACGCTACCGGCGCTGCTGCGAGTCGCCCAGGAACGAGGTTGGTGGGCGGCCGAAGGTTCGGGTGTCTCCTCGAGCGCTTTGTCGGCCCGAACTGCGTCGGTCGGCATGGCCGAAGGGACGCCGGAGCTGGTCGCGCCGCTGACCCTCGAGATGCTCGACCGGCTACAACTGGCGGCTCGATCGATCGCGCCCGCCGACCCGGGCGAGGGGCTCGCGCTGCTGCGCACCGCGCTTCGAGACGGCGCCGTGGCCGCGGGCGCCGTCGCCGGGGAGTGGCTGGTCGGCGTCGCGCTGGCGGCGCCCGCCGCGTTCGAAGGCGTCGATGAACTCGCGGCCTTGGGCGTGGCGCCGTCGTGGCGTCGTCAAGGCATCGCCACAGCGCTGCTTCGGGCCATCGTGGAGTGGCAGGACGGCCGTGGCCGGGCGCTGGTCGCGTTGCACACCGTCGGCGAGCGCGACCCATTCGATCCGCTTCCCCGGGAGGCGCGCCGCTCCGTGGCCGAGCGACTCTTCCGCGTCGCCGGCATGAGTTCCGCGGCGGTGGCACGCGTGTCCGCTGCCGACGCCGGTGCGTTCGCGGCCTTCCATCTCGCGGCTGGCCGGCACAATGGTCTCGAGTCGATTCAGCCCTGGCTCGAAACGGTCTGAGGCCGGCTGCCCCGCAGGCTGGCGATTCAGCCCTTCACGCCGACTCCTCCCCATGCGCAAACACGGGGAAACGTCGCCCTGCTCCGTCCGCCCTCGCCCCGTTCGCCACGCCGCCCGCCCGAACCGCGCCGCGCCGCCACGCCCCGCGTCGGCGCCCGAACTACCGACCGCCGCCGAGCGGCCTCGGCGGCCCGTTTGGGGACAAGCCCGCCGCCGCACCCGGGCAACGCGGACCCATCCGGCCGGCCCCATTAACGCTAACTGGCCGACTCTTATATTACGGAGCATGTCTGCCGATAAACGCTGAGTCGCCCACTCTTATATTTAGCAACCTAACCAATACCGACGACCGCAGTATTAGAAAGGTCCGACCGGACTGGCTCTTTGGGACATTCGGCACCCTAGCCAAACAGTAAGGCCCTCTATATTCGATCTATCGACAACGAACAGGCCGGCAGCCCAGGGTGGGCGGCAGGCCGACATCATCGAAAGGTGTAAGGAGCAGCGATGGATCGCACCAGTCGCGGGATCTTCTTTCTCCGGGTCGTCGTGGGCGGCGGGTTCCTGTTTGCCGGCCTCGACAAGTTCTTCATGCTGGCAGGCGGCACGCCATTCACGGCGGCCGGCTTCCTGAAGGGCGCCACGGGCGGAGCGTGGCTGGGCAGCACCGGCGTCGTCAACCCGACGCATCCCTTCTGGGCCTCTCTCGCCGGTAACGCGAGCCTGATGTCCGTCATAGACACACTCGTTGTCTTCGGCGAGTGCGCGGTCGGCATCGCGCTGATCCTCGGCCTTGCGACCCGCTTCGCCGGGATCTGCGGCGCCGTGATGATGGCCCTCTTCTTCGTGGCCAACTGGAGCTTCGCGACCGGCCCGTTCAACGAGCAGTTCATGTACGGCGTCATCGCCGGCACGATCGCCTTCGTCGGCGCGGGTGCCTACGCTCTCGACTCCGTGGTCGAGAAGCTCGCCATCACGCAACGGATCCCGGTCGTCAAGTACGCCCTCGGGTAATCGACCCGGAGGACTGTTCCACCGAAAACTCAGCGCGGGGAGCACCCGTCGCACTCTCCTCCCTGCATCTGGAACGGCGGGCCCGGCGGCCCGCCGTTTCTGTTTGCCCAGGTCGGGCCGCTTCGGGCGGGAGGTCGCGGCCCGGCTTCTTTCGCCGGGCCGCTCGGCGGCGCTGTCAGGCCATCGGGCGGGAGGCCGCGGTTGGCTGAGCCGGTCCGGCGAGCGACCACCGCGGCCGGGTCCCGCGTGTCTTCGAGACGAGTACCGCGTTTTGTAACACGTCCGTGGGCACGGCCGTCTCAGGCCGAACGACGTCTGCCGACGGAATCGTGCATTATCGACAGGCACGGAGGGCTGACTTGACCCGGACACCCCTTTCGACCGGCAAAGAGAGGCTCCAAACGATGCAGCCCAAGCCGCCCGAGCGCTCCTATTCGCCAGCCGTGGCGGCGATCCTGAGCCTGATACCCGGCCTCGGCCACGCCTACGTCGGGTGCCCGAGACGCGGCCTGATCGTGGCGATTCCCTGGATCGCCGTCATTGCGGCGGCCCTCCTGGTTGTCGTCTTCGACCACCACGGTCTCCTGTTCGCGGCGACCGGCTCGACCGCATGGCTGACCAGCCTCACGCTCGTGCTGCTCGGCCTGCTCGTTTGTCACGGCTTCGTGGTGGTCGACGCCTTCAGGCTGGCGGGTGGGTCGCTGCGCGGCATCGTGAAGGCCCCAACCCACGCCCGATTCGCCGGACCGGTGATGATCGGCATGGTGCTGGCGACGTCGGTCTTCTACGGTGGAGCGGCCTCCGTGACATATTCGGGCGTCAACGCGCTTTCTGACATCTTCGCGCCGGCGCCGGTCTTCATCGGGGACAACGGCACGCCTCCGCCCAGCTCCTCGATGCCGCCGGACGACAACGCCATCGACACGCTGCCGCCCGATCCGACCGCGTCCGGCTCGGTCGGGGCCTCCGGCTCGCCACTCGCCACCAAGGCGCCCGTGGTCTACTCGCTCGGGGGCCTGCCCAACTTCACCGGGACCGCCACAGATTGGGCCGCCGACGGCCAGCTCAACGTGCTCCTGATAGGCATCGACGCCGGTCCGGGCGGCAGCCGCTACTACGGCCTGCGCCCCGACTCGATGATCCTGCTACAGGTCGACCTGGCGACCGGGCGGGCGGCCATGTACGGCATTCCGCGCAACCTGATCAATGTCCCGCTGCCACCCGCTTCGGCGAAGCACTACGCCTGCCATTGCTTCGGCGCCGGCCCGGGCCAGCTCAACGCCAACTTCCTGATCGACTATCTGTGGAATGAGGCGGCGAACGTTCATCCTTCCTGGTACTCGCAATACGGCACAGGCAGCAGCACCACGGCCAAGTTCCTGCGTGGGCTGGGAGCTCTCCAGGGCGCGGTGAGCGAGCTCGCCAACGTCCAGGTCGACGGTGCGGTCGTCATCAACCTGCCCGGTTTCGTCACGCTCATCAACGCCCTTGCCCCGCATGGCCTGAGCATCAACGTCCCCTACGAAGTCAAGCAGGACAAGCGTTTCGGTTACGAACCTGCCAACGGCGGCAGGGACGTCTACAACATCGACATAAAGGCCGGCCAGCAGGTCATGAACGGAACGGTGGCGCTGGAGTACGCCCGCCTGCGGCACGTCATCGGCTACGACTCGGACTACTACCGCATGAAGCGCCAGCAGCTGGTCCTGCGGGCGGTCCGGGATGAGATCGACCCGTGCGCTCTGCTTCCGCAGGTCCCTGCCATCCTGAACGCTCTGGGCGGGTCGATCTGGACCAACCTGCCCGAGTCCGACGCGCCGACGATTGCGGCTCTGGCGGCGAAGGTTGGCACGAGCAACACCGCCGACTTCAGTCTCGACCCGACCACCACCGGCGCGGCGTCCGACATGCTCGACCAGGCCTCGCTCAACAAGATCCACAGCATCGTGGCCGGCGGCCTGAACAGCGTGCCGGCCGGGATCAGCGGTGGAAATAGCGGTGGCGGCCTCAGCTGCTAAGCAAGTGCCGGCGCCGCATAAGACGGCCGAGGTATCCCAGGGTCAGCACCTTTCCACTGTGAGTTGGCAGGGAGAGAAGTCCGGCCCGCCGGCTGCCATCCTGTCATCAGAACGGATGGTCTAATGGCCGGCCCACGCCTATACTGGCCGTCTCGTGGCTGCCGCATCTGACTCGCCCGAACCGAAGACGACGATTCCCGCCGCCGACGATCCGCTCGCTCCGTTTAGCCCGGCGGTCGCCGATTGGTTCCGTTCAGCCTTCGCGGCGCCGACGCCGGCCCAGGCCCAGGGTTGGGCGAGCATCGCGGCCGGTCGCCACACCCTGATCCACGCTCCGACCGGCAGCGGCAAGACCCTGGCCGCGTTCCTGTGGACACTGGATCGGCTGGCCCGCGAGCCGCGACCGCGGACGGCCGCCGCCCCCGGATCGGTTCGCGTCCTCTACATCTCACCGCTCAAAGCCCTGATCTACGACATCGAGCGCAATCTACGGGCCCCGCTCGCCGGGATCCGGCTGGCCGCCGAGCGGCTGGGCGAGCCGGTGCCCCAGATCGAGGTCGGCGTCCGGACCGGCGACACACCGGCCGAGGAACGCCGCCACCTGGTCCGTAATCCGCCGGACATCCTGATCACCACGCCCGAGTCGCTGTACCTGATCCTCACCAGCCAGGCGGCCGAGATCCTGCGCGGGGTCGAGCACGTCATCGTCGACGAGATCCACGCCGTCGCGGGCACCAAGCGCGGAGCCCATCTCGCGCTCAGCCTGGAGCGGCTGGAGAAGCTGACCGCGCGCCCGCCCCAACGGATCGGCCTTTCGGCGACCCAGCGCCCGGTCGAGACGATCGCCCGATTCCTCGGCGGCATAGGGCCGGGCAGGGCCGGGGAGAGCCGCGCGGTTTCGATCGTCGACACCGGCACGCGCAAGATCCTCGAGCTGTCGGTCCGCGTCCCGGTCGAGGACATGGGAAAGCTCGGCGAGCTGCTGCCGCCCGAGGAGCAGCCCGGCGGCCCCGTCACAGCTCCGGAGGCGCGCAACAGCATCTGGCCGGCGATCCACCCGCGGATCCTCGAGCTGATCCGCGCGCGTCACTCCACGATCGTCTTCGTCAACTCCCGCAGGCTGGCCGAGCGATTGGCCAACAAGCTCAACGAGCTCGCCGGCGAGGAGCTCGTCCGGGCTCACCACGGCTCGCTGGCGCGCGAGCAGCGCGTCCAGATCGAGGAAGCGCTCAAGGCCGGGCGACTGCCGGCGATCGTCGCCACCAGCTCGCTCGAGCTCGGCATCGACATGGGCGCCGTGGATCTCGTCATCCAGGTCGAGAGCCCGACCTCCGTGGCCAGCGGCCTGCAGCGTGTCGGTCGGGCGGGGCATCAGGTCGGCGAGCCGAGCCGGGGCGTCATCTTTCCCAAGTACCGCGGCGATCTCCTCGAGGCCGCCGTCGTGGCGGCGCGGATGCACGAGGGGGCGATCGAGGAGACCAAGCTGCCCCGCAACCCGCTCGACGTGCTCGCCCAGCAGATCGTGGCGATGACGGTGCGCGAGGCCTGGACCGCCGACGAACTGTTCGAGACGGTCCGGCGGGCGGCCCCTTACGAGAGCCTGACCCGCGACGCCTTCGAAGCTGTCCTGGGAATGCTGGCCGGGTCGTATCCGAGCGACGAGTTCGCCGAACTCAAGGCGCGCGTCGTGTGGGACCGCGAGACGGGCCGCGTCGAGGGCCGGCGCGACGCGCGGACGGTGGCGATCACCAGCGGTGGGACGATTCCGGACCGCGGACTTTATCCCGTGTTCCTCGTTGGCGAGGCGGGCACTTCGGGGCGGCGGGTTGGCGAGCTGGACGAGGAGATGGTCTACGAGAGCCGCGTCGGCGAGGTCATCGCGCTGGGGGCCACGAGCTGGCGGGTGGAGGAGATCAAGCCGGACAGGGTGGTCGTGTCGCCGGCGCCGGGTGTGCCCGGCAAGATTCCGTTCTGGCACGGCGACGGGTTGGGGCGGCCGATCGAGTTGGGACGGGCGCTCGGCGAGTTCGTGCGTGAGCTCGAAGGCGACCTGGGGGGCGGTGAGCGGGGCCGCGGCAGGGCGATGCGGCGGCTGATGGAGCACCACGACCTGGATGAGATGGCGGCCCAGAACGTGCTGGGCTATCTCACCGAGGAGAAGGAGACGGCCGGGTCGCTGCCCACCGATCGGCGCATCGTCGTGGAGCGGTTCCGCGATGAGCTGGGCGACTGGCGGATCGTCGTGCTGACGCCGTTCGGCGGGCGAGTGCACGCGCCGTGGGCGCTGGCCATCGAATCGAGGCTGGAGGAGCGGCTCGGCCAGGGCGCGCAGACCATCTGGTCGGACGACGGCATCGCGATCCGTCTGCCGGAGGGTGAGGTGGCCGGGGGCCGCTGGGGCGACGGCTCGGGCGACCCCGGCGCCGTGGGCGGCCGCGACGGCTCGATACGCGACCTGCTCTTCCCATCGGCCGAGGAAATCGAAGACCTGGTGGTGGGCCGGCTCGGCACCTCGGCGATGTTCGCGGCGCGGTTCCGTGAGAACGCGGCGCGGGCGCTGTTGCTGCCGCGGCGCCGGCCCGGCTCGAGAACGCCGCTCTGGCAGCAACGGCAGCGTTCGGCGGGGCTGCTCGCGGTGGCCAGCCGGTACGGCTCGTTTCCGATCATCGTCGAGACGTACCGTGAATGCCTGGCCGATCTCTTCGACCTGCCGGCCCTGCGCGAAATCCTCGGCGGAGTTGCGCGGCGCGAGATCGACGTCCGGGAAGTAGAGACGGCGGCAGCGTCGCCGTTCGCCGGCTCGCTGCTGTTCGACTATCTCGCTGCCTACATGTACGAGGGCGACGCGCCGCTGGCGGAGCGTCGGGCCGGCGCGCTTGCCCTGGACCGCGAGCTGCTGCGCGAGTTGCTCGGCCAGGAGGAGCTGCGCGATCTCATCGACCCGGCGGCGCTGGCGGACCTCGAGCTGTCGCTCCAGGCGCTCGTCCCGGAGCGAGCCGCCCGAACCGCGGACGCGCTGCACGACCTGCTTCGGCGCCTGGGCGATCTGTCGGCGGAGGAGGTCGCGGCGCGGATCGCGGAGCCGCCGGCCGCCGGAGAGTGGCTCAGCGCGCTGGGAGGGTCGCGCCGCGCCATCGTCCTGCGCATCGCCGCCGAGGATCGCTGGATCGCCATCGAGGACGCGGCCCGTTATCGCGACGCGCTCGGAGTGGCGCTGCCGGTCGGAGTTCCGGCGGCGTTCCTCGCGCCGGTGCAAGACGCTCTTGGCGGCCTGGTCGCGCGCTGGGCTCGCGGGCACGGACCGTTCCACGCCCCGGAGCCGGCGCGGCGATGGGCGATTCCGGCGGCTCGAGTCGAGGAGGCGCTCGAGCGGCTGCTGGAAGCGGGCACGATCCTGCGCGGCGAGTTCCGGCCCGGCGGCACTGAGCGCGAATGGTGCGATCCGGAGGTTCTGCGCCAGCTCCGGCGCCGATCTCTGGCCCGGCTGCGGCGCGAGGTCGAGCCGGTCGAACAGGTCGTGCTGGCGCGGTTCCTGCCGGCCTGGCAAGGGATTCGGGCGGTCGGGGATGCCGCCCCCGTTCTCCGTCCCGAGGCCGCTCTGGAGCGGCTGGCGGAGGTGGTCGATCAACTTGCGGGGGTGCCCATCCCCGCCTCCGTCCTGGAGCGCGATGTCCTGCCCGTCCGAATCCCCGGCTACCAGCCGCGCCTGCTGGACGAGCTGGGCGCCATGGGCGAGGTGGCCTGGGTTGGGCGCGGCAGCCTCGGCCGCGACGACGGTCGGATCGTGCTGTACCGTCCCGGTCGCGAGGCGCTGCGCGATCTGGCGGCCGGCGAGGCGGAGCCGCCGGGCGACGACATCCACGAGCGGCTGCGCGAGAGGCTCCGACAACGCGGCGCCTCCTTCTATCGCGAGCTGGCGTCGGCGGCCGGCCCCGTGGCGGAGCGCGCGGTTCTCGACGCGTTGTGGGACCTGGTCTGGGCTGGCGAGATCACCAACGACACCTTTGCCCCTCTGCGCGCGCTGCGCTGGCGGCGCCCTTCCGGTGAGCGGCGGCCTCGGCCCGGGCGGCTGCAGCTGGGCCCGCCGGAGGCGGCCGGACGGTGGTCGCTGGTCGAGCGGAGCGACGGGCCCGCCCCGGCCGGGAGCGGCGCCGGCAGCGGCGCCGGAAGTGGCGCCGCGGCCCGCGGCAGCGGCGCGGCCACGACGCGGTTGCATTCACTCGCCACGGTCCTGCTCGATCGCCACGGCGTGCTCACTCGTGAGGCCGTTTCCGCCGAGGAAGTGGCCGGCGGCTTCAGCGCCGTGTACCCGGTGCTGCGGGCGATGGAGGAGTCGGGGCGGATCCGCCGCGGCTACTTCGTCGATGGGCTCGGCGCCGCGCAGTTCGCCCTGCCCGGGGCGGTGGATCGGTTGCGTTCGCTGCGCGAGGCGCCCGACGACGCCGATGCCGGTCTGGCCGTCCACCTGCTGGCAGCGGCGGATCCAGCGAACCCTTACGGCACCGCGCTCGCCTGGCCACGCCGCGGCGAGGCGGATCGGCGGCCACTGGCGCGGGCGGCCGGCGCCTACGTGGTCCTGGTGGACGGAGCCGCCGTGCTCTACCTGGAACGGGGCGGGCACTCCCTGCAGACGCTGCCCGCGTCCGACGACGGCGAGATGGCGCGGGCGGCCCTGGTTGGTCTGCGCGAGCTCGTCGAGGGCGGGCGTTCGCGGGAACTGGTGATCGCCCGCGTCGACGGCGAGCCCGTGGCCTCGTCGCCCTGGCGGCCGCTCCTCGAAGAGACGGGCTTCGCCGCCGGGTACCGCGGCTTCGTTCTTCGACCCTCGGGCCGCCGGGTGGTTGCGTCGGGACGGGGCTTGCCGCCGGAGACGGCCCTGGCCGAGAACTACTGGCGTCGCCCTTCCGGATCGCGCGGCACCGGACCCCGCGGCTAGCCTGGCGTTGCGCCGATGCCCGAAGGCGACACTCTCTACCGGACGGCGGCGGCTCTTCGCCCGCACGTCGTCGGCCGCAGGATCGTGTCCGCCTCCGCGCGTCAGCCCGGGCCCCGGGCGGAGTGCCTCATCGGTGCGACGGTGGAGTCGGTCGAGTCGCGCCGCAAGCAACTCCTGATCCGCTTCGATTCCGGGCTGGAGCTCCGCACCCATCTGGGCATGCACGGGTCGTGGCATCGCTACGCTCCCGGCGAACGCTGGCGGCGTCCCGCCGGCCACGCTCGCATCGCCCTTGGCGTGGAGGGCGCGGTTGCCGTCTGTTTCGACGCCCCGACGGTCGAGCTGTTCGACGTTCGGGCCGAGGCGTCCCATCCGGTGCTCGCCGCTCTGGGCCCGGACTTGATGGCGGAGCAATTCGGCGAGGAAAGCGTGGCGGAGGCAATCCGTCGCCGCACCTAGAGGTGCGCTTGCTGCGATGCTCGGCCGCACCTTGGACTACGCTCGTCGGACCGGCGGTCCGCGGCGCGTGACCGGTGGGTCCGGACTTCGGAGGAGACACCACGATGAGCGCGATCTCGGTCGAATGCTCGGCGGTCGATGGCGGCTGGGTCGCGTCCGTGACCGTCACCGACCACGGCGCGAGCCGCGAGTTCGAGGTTGGCGTGACGGTGGGCGAGCTGGCCCGCTTCGCGCCCGGGACGACCGATCCGACGAACCTGGTCAAGCGCTCCTTCGAGTTCCTGCTGACGCGCGAACCCAAGGAGTCGATCCTGAGCTCGTTCGGACTGTCGGTGATAGCCCGCTACTTCCCCGAGTTCGAGCGCGAGATCCGTCGCAGGTAGACGGGCGGCTACAAGCCCTCGGGGATCTCGCGACCCTCGCCGCTGCCGACATACTGGGTCACGAAGACATCCACGACCAGCGGATCCCACTGCTCCTCGCGGCCGTCGTCGAGCCGCTGCAACGCGTCCTCGGCGCGGAGGGCCGCGCGGTAGGGACGGTCGGTCGTCATCGCGTCGAAGGAGTCGGCGACAGCGACGATCCGGGCCGCCAGGGGGATCTCTTCGCCCCGAAGCCCGTACGGGTAGCCGGTTCCATCGAATCGTTCGTGGTGGTGGAGGATGGCCGGCTCCGGACCGCCGAACGCCCGCAGGGGCCGCACGATCTCGGCGCCGGTCTCCGGATGGCGCTTGATGAGGGCATACTCCGCCCGATCCAGGGAGGCGGGCTTGTGCAGGACCCTGTCGGGGACGGCGATCTTGCCGAGGTCGTGATAGAGGCCGCCGAGACGGATGCTCTCGATCTCGCGCTCGGTCATGCCCATGCGGCGGGCAACCTCGACGGAGCGGTCGGCCACCCGGTACAGGTGCTTTTCGGTGTAGTTGTCGCGGGCCTCGACCGTTCGAGACAGCGAGAGCAGGACCGCTTCGTCGCTGACCAGGTGGTCGGTCAGTCGCTTCGTCCGAAGCAGCGAGCGAACTCGGATCAGCAGCTCCTCGATGTCGAAGGGCTTGGCCACGAATTCGTCCGAGCCTGCTTCGAGGGCCCGCAGCCGCTCGTGGCGCTGCGCCTGGTCGGTGATGTGGATGACTGGCGTCAGATGAGTCAGCGGGTCGCTCTTGATGGCGCGGCAGATCTCTACTCCGTCAACGTCGGGCATAGAGATGTCGAGGATGAAGAGGTCCGGGCGTTCCCTCTCTCCAAGATCGACGGCTCGCGCCCCGGTGGCGGCCTCGATGACGCGGTAGCCGGCCCCTTCCAGGGCACGCCGGAGGACGCTTCGCACGAGGACCTCGTCGTCGGCGACGAGGATCGTGGCGGGCCAGCTCGCATGCAGCTGATCGAGGGGAGACACGGTGTCCAGGGTAGGGCCCGAACCAGCCGCGAAGCGGCGGGTTGAACCAGGCGCAACGGAACGGCCGCGGTACCAGCCGGGGCGGCTCGGCCGCGGTACTAGCCGGGAGGCTATGCGCCGCCGAGGCCCAGGAAGATTCGAACGCGAGAGCGCATCATCCGTCCCAGAGTCTCGGCCGTTCGCTCGGGGCTGCGTCGCCAGTGGATCCGCCAGACGGCCGCCCCCGAAACGACGGTTCGGGCGATGCCGGGCCATTCCGACGGCATCAGCCAGCGGAAGCCTTCAGGATGCAGGTAGGCCCACGGCACGAGGGCCCAGGCGAAGACGAAGTAGTCGACTCTCGCCGGCCGCGGGAACCCGAAGAGAACCTGCAGTTGGACCAGGGTGGCGGGCAGGGTCAGGACCGTCAGGATGACTGCCAGGATGAACCAGATGATGCCCCACAGGCGGCCGCGTGGCGTGAGAATCGGCCAGAAGACCGCCGGCAGCCACTTCAGGGTCGTGGCGATCATCCACAGCAGACCCGCCAGCCTGGGCCCGGCGAACTGCGCGCCGAAGAGGAGAAGCGCGAGCGGCAGGTTGATGTTGCCCGTGTCCAGGTTCGCGGCGATCGGGAAGGAGAGCAGGATCAGCACGACCGCCGTCGTCATCGGCCGCCGCCGGTAGGCCCAATGCGCCGACCAGAGCAGGGCGATAACGGTCGCGCCCCGCCAGACGAACCAAGCCACGTCCCAGGGCAGGAACGACCAGGGCACGAAGATCGGCAGCATCCACGGTGTGTACACGTAGGGCATGAACGGCCCCGTCGGGTGGTACGGATCGCCGCCGCCCACCCACAATCGGCCCGCGGCCCAGTAGGCTCGGGCGTCGGCGCCGGCCGCTTCGCCGCGCGCGAACAGGGCCGCCAGGACGAGGCCGCAAGTGACCCCGAGCAGGATGACGAGCACCAGGCGACGCGGATCCCGGAGGCGGCCGATCTCCTGGCGCACGGCCCTGCGGAAGACGCCGGCCCGGCGGCGTGTAGGTGCGTCGATCAGGTTGCCCCGACCCGGCAGCGCGAACACGCGCTCCGAGATGGTCGACTGCCGTTTCGGAGCCACGCCGGCCGGCTCGCTCGCGGAACGATCGCTCGCGGCGCGGCCGCTCGCCGGGTCGGCGCTCAAGGCCGCGCTCCGAGCGTCGGTCGGCGGTCCCCCGGGCTGCGCGCTGCGATCTCCGTCACCACGACACAGGTGGCGAGGGACGGCGCTACGGCGGGTGGCTCCAAGACGCCTCCTCCAGATGCGTGGCTCGATGATGCGGTCCTGTGCGCATTGACGCAATAGTGTGCCGGCCGCGTCCCGCGCCGTTCGCGCGCCGGCCACGCGTNNCCACCGGTGGCCCGAGTATAGACCTGCCCCTCCCCGGACCAGCATCTGCGCCCCGCCTGGAGAAGTCCGACGACGTCCCCCAGAGCGGGATCCCGACGAGGTCCCCTCCCTTCTGAGGTCGCATGCTTGCGTCGCGGTCGTTAGGCTATCGACCCATGAATCGCTCGATCGCCTCGATGCTCCTGGCCACCTTTGTCCTGCGGGTCAGCACCGCGGTCACGGGTGGGATGCTCGTCTATCTGGTGGACGAAATGACCAGGAATAGGGGCACTGGCCCGGGCGCGCTCTCGCTGCTCACCGGCGGTTTCTACACCACGGAGCTGACCGGCGCGATCGTCTTCGGAGTCCTGGCGGACCGTTACGGGCGCAAGGTCATCATGCTGCTCGGCCCACTCTTCGGGTCGGCCGCGGTCTTCATGACCGGCCTCACCACGCAGTTGCCCGTGCTCTTCGTGACTCGGCTGCTGGAGGGCAGCTCGACTGCCGCCTCGGTCCCGTCCACGCTCGGCTTCATCGCCGCCGAGACTTCTCACGACGAGCAGCTGCGAGGCCGCGTCGTCTCGCTGTTCGAGCTCGTCTCGCTCGGCGGGATGCTGGCCGTCGGCCCGTGGCTGGCGGGCCATCTCTGGGAGGCCTTCGGCCGGCCGGCCTTCTTCCTCAACTGCTTCTTCTATCTCGTGGCCCTGTGCCTCTACGCTTACGGCGTGCGAGAGGTGCCCCGAGATCGCGATGTCGAGCTGGCCGGTCGATCGGGCGGCACCGCCAGGGTCGAACTCGGACGCTACTGGCGCCTCGCCACCAGTCGTAGCGTTCTCCTGTTCGCCCCCACCTGGCTGGCGATCAACGCCATCCTCGGCCTGTGGGCGCTCCAGGCGCCGCTCCTTCTTCGGGGCAACATCCACGACCCCGGCCAGTTCCTCATGCAGGGCATCTCGGCCGGCTCGATCGGCGACGGCTCGGCTGCCCTGGCGATCGTCTTCGGGCTTGGGCTGCTGTTCTGGGGCTCGGTCTACGCCCGCTTCCGGCGGACGACGATGCTTCTCGTAGGCGTCGGCGCCTTCGTCGTGATGGCTCTCGACGTGCTGGCCATCAACCACCTGGGCGGAACCTCCACCGTCCTGCTCATCGCCCTCGTGGGGGTGGGAGTCGCCGCTCTCTTCGTGATGTCGGGCGCCACGCCCGCCGCTCTGGGGCTCCTGGCCGACGTCAGCGAGGGCTTCGAGGGGGACCGGAGCGCGATCATGGGGCTCTACTCGGTCTTCCTCGGCCTGGGGCAGGTGATCGGCGCCGTGCTGGGCGGCGCCTTCGCCTCCTGGCGAGGCATCGATGGATTGCTGGTGGCGACGGCCATTCTGCTGGCCGTCGGCCTCGTGGCACTCGCGAATCTGCGCCGGAACGACGTCGTCGGGCTGGAGGCGGCCCTCGCGGACGGGGCGGCCACGCCCTCGTTGGGCGCCTTGCGCGATACCCTGACGGGCGCGGCCGGCCGGCCGGCTGCACCGACCGACGCCGGGCCCAAGGAGGAACGATGACCGTCGCTATCGTGACCGATTCCGGATCCGATCTCACGCAGACCCAGCTGCGCGGGGGCAATATCCGCCAGGTGCCGCTGACCGTCTCGTTCGGCGAGCGAAGCTACCGCTCGCCCGACGAGCTTGCGCCCGAGGACTTCTGGAGCGAGATGAGCGCCCCCGGAAGTCCGTTCGCCCATACGGCCGCCCCCAGCGCGGGGCAGTTCAAGCAGGCTTTCGACCAGGCT
>PMIQ01000048.1 GCA_003157175.1 Chloroflexota bacterium | reverse complement strand
GTGCCGACTCCGAGGCCGTTGTCGCCCGCCCAGGGCAGTGCGAAGCTGACGAGTGCGAGCGCACCGCCGAGCGCGGTCAGGCCGGTGGCTGTCAGTTCGGCCTTGGGCTCCGCGGCGATGGATGCCAGAGTGGTCTTGATGCGGTCCGACATGGTCAGCGGCACGACCGGCGTCGCAGGCGGCGTCCGGCCCGCGGCCAACCCGCCCGAGCGGCCCGCAACCGCCCCGGCGTCGGGGGCCGGCACGAGGGTAGGCTTGGAGCCCGAAGCCAGGTTTGGCGCCTGAGCCGAGCTCGGTACCGAGGTCGGCGCCGCGAGCGGACCGCCAGGCCTGCCGGCGCCGATCGAGCCGAGCGTCCGGTTGGTGGCGGAGGGCATGAGAATCCGGTCCGAGGCTCGGGCACCGCCCGGCACAACCGGCTCAGGCGCCGGCCCGGTCCCTTCATCGGAGTCCATCTCGGCTTCCGTGTCGCGGGCCGCGTTCACGGCGGCGACCTTTTCGGCGGCGGCCTTGGCGGTCGCCTCCCGGGCTGCGGCGGCCTTGGCGGCCGCCTCTCGAGCTGCGGCGGCCGCCCTGACGGCATTGTCCCGAGCCGTGCTCCGTCGAACTTCTCCGACGTCGATGGTCTCCGGCGCGGCCGATGCAGCAGGTCCGGCGGCCGGAGAATCGGTCTGCGGGGGCGCCACGCCCTGCGCTGCAGGCCGGGGGTCGTTCGGCCCGATCGACGCTCCCTTCGCGTCGGACGACGGCTCGCCGGCGCCGGCCGCCCCCACCTGCCCGCTCGCCGATTCCGTGACGCCCAAGGCGGCACCGCAACGGGGACAGAAGGCGTGGCCGGGTGCGACCGGCGCTGAGCAGCTCTTGCAGACCGTGAGATCGACCACGCCGGCCTCCGCTTCGGGCCAGATGCGGGAATGCCCGCAACGGTGAGGTTCCCGCGCCGTTGCGGGTCGGGTCAATCCCCCGATCTCTCTCCCGGCGCGACCGATAGTCCCAACCCGCTCCGCTCCGTGGCCCCGCCGGCCCGCGACGAGGTTGCTGGCAGGGCATCTGCCACCTCGTTGGTGAAGGCAGCGCTCCGCCAGGCTGAAGTTACCGCCGCGATTGCCAGCGCCGCAAACCACGCCACGGCAATTGCCACGGTCGCCAGCGCGAAGGCGACCGGTCGGAAGTCACGTGTGGTGCTGAAGTCCCCGATGCCGAGCTTGATGGCGATCGGCACCGGATTCCTGGCCGCGATCCGGCACCAGTTGAAGGCGGTCGAGATCCCGACCAGCGCCAGTCCGATCGCCACGGCGCTCGTCGCATGCGAGATCGCCGCAGTCAGCAGGGTCGAGATCGGCCGGCGCACCATCTGCCCCGCGGCTCCGAGGACGGACCGCCAGACCCCGCCACCGGCCAGGAGCTCGCGCCGGACCGCGATCGCGGCAATCGTCTCCGACGCGAGCCAGACGACGGTCACGACGGCCACGGCATCGCCGGCGGCCAAAACCACCCTCAAGGGCAGCGGCGACGCCAGGTTGCTCGGTGTCGTCAGCTCGTCATAGGTGGCGTTGAAGATGCGAGTCGCGGCCCAGGAGAGCGCGATCGCCAGTGGCACCAGGCAGATCATCCGGATCGCCGCGAGCCGCAGCAGTAGCGGCATTTTCGGGAGCGGAATGCCTCCTTGTCTCCCGTCGCCGCCGGAATCCAGGGTCATCTGAATGAGCCAGATATCGGTGAGCGAGCCGACCAGGCTGGCCGCCGCCAGCCAGACGACCGCGCCGACGATGGCGAGCGCGATCAGTTCGATGAGCCAGGGCGTGGGCTGTCCGGCGATCGAGATGGCGTCCACGCCCGTCACGCCGGCGATGCCGATGACCGATGGCAGGACGACGCTCGGCAGCGCCAGCAGGACGATCCCGCCTCGCAGCAGGAAACCCGCCAGCGCCACCGCCGACGCCTCGCCGTGAGTTAGACCGAAGGTCAGGGCTCGTGCCAGGCGGCCGGCGCGGCCGGAGCGTCGAGTCACGAGCCCTTCGGCCGGCTCGGTCACTCACCTAGTTCCCTGAAGGCGCGGGCGTGCCCACCACGGTCTGAAGCTGCGAGAGGATCTGGCCGACGATGTTCATCTCCGACTGATAGGTCGCGAGATCGCCGTTTCGAAGGGCCTGCTGGGCCAGGGCGTAGTGCTGGTTGGCCTCCGCGATGAGCTGCTGGGTCGACCCGCCCACGGCGATGCTCGGACCTGCCGTCGGTGCGCCGCCGCTCGGCGTTGGGGCGATGCTCGGGCTGGGCGACGACCCCGACGAGGTTCCCGGCGAGGGAGAGCTGCCCGGGGATTGGCCGTTGCCGCTGACCAGCGCCGTGAGCGCTCCCTGGAGCGTGTCGCCCCAGACGATCTGACTCGGCGTGGCGACGATCACTTTCTGCAGCACCGGCAGCGGGTTGCTGTTCGACGACATGTAGACCGGTTGCACGTAGAGGATCGAATCCTGCAGCGGCACGACGAGCAGGTTACCCATGATCACGGTGCTGCCCTGTTGCGACCAGAGCGTTACCTGTTGGCTGATCACGGGGTTCTGGAGAATCAGTGCGCTCATCTGCGCCGGCCCGTAGATCGTGGAGCTGCTCGGGAAGTCGTACACGGTCACCTGGCCATAAGACGCCGGGTCGTTGTGCGCCGCCACCCAGGAGATCATGTTTGGACGGCCGTTCGGAACCATCGGCTGCAGCAACAGGAACTCGGAGTTGGTCGAGCTCGCCTGGCCCGGGTCCTGCATTTCGACGTAGTAGGCCTCGAGCCCGAGCTGCTGCGGGCCGTTGCTGCCGCTCGTGCCGGCATTGCGCGCCACCTGCCAGACGTTGTTGCCCTGGTAGAAGACGCCGGGGTCGGTGACGTGGTACTTCTCGTACTGGCTGGTCTGAGCGTCGAACAGGTCTTCGGGGTAGCGCAGATGCGCTTGAAGGTCGGCCGACATATCCGACAACGGGTGGTAGACGTTCGGGAAGACGCCCTCCCAGGCCTTGATGATCGGATCGTTCGGATCCGCGACGTAGAAGGTCATCGTGCCGTCGTAGGCGTTCATGACCACCTTGACGCTGTTCCGGACGTAGTTGAACGGGTCTCCGGCAAGGCCGGTGACTGTCGGGTCCGAGCCCGGGTTGAAGGTGTTGGCGTCCGGGTAGGCGCCCGTTGTCGTATAGGCGTCGAGGATGTAGTCGAGCTGGCCGGTTGCGGTGACGACCATGTACGGGTCCTTGTCGTAGCGCAGGTACGGCGCGATGGCCTGGACGCGCTGCTGGATCGAGCGGTTCATCAGCAGCTGGCTGTTGCCGTTGATCTGGTTGCTGATGAGTAGGTTCAGGTCGCCGAAGCGGGCGGCGAACAGAACCTTGGTGAGCAGCGTATCCAGCTTGATGCCGGTCGTGCCGGTCCAGCTGTTGGTGGCGTCGCCCAAAGTCGACGCCGACGGATAGTCGAACTCCTGCGTCCCGCCGCCGACGATGACGTAGTCGCTCGTCTCAGTGCCGAAGTAGATGCGCGGTTGAGTGACCACCGGCGCGCCGGGCGAGGAAACGGGCGGCACGTTCTGGATGACCAGGAGCGGGTTCGCGCTCTGGCCGGTGTTGCTGCGCACGACCTCATCGACCGGCAGCATGGCCAGCCCGATGCCGTGGGTGTAGACCAGGTGCTGGTTGACCCAGCTGGAGTTGCCGTTGTTGAGGTCGGCCACCTTCGTCGGGTCGAGCTCACGGCCGGCGAGCATCACCTGGCGCACGCACGGAGCCGGATTGGGAGCGCAGGCCGCGGCGTCGGTGAAGGTGTATCGGTCCGTGTCGACCTGGCCGAAGCTGTAGTAGTTCCGCAGGAGCTGCATGTTGTCGAGCGTCGGGCCGNNCCACAGGCGCAGGTTCTGGATCGTGGACTGCTCGGTCGTGAGTGACGACTGGCTGATCGACGTGCCCGGCTGGTACGGGACGCTGGTCCAACCGTTGAGGTTGAACCCGAGCCGGGTCATCTCGATGTTGTTCTGAATGTAGGGCGTCTCCTGCCCCTGCTGGTTCGGGTCGACCGCGATCCGCTGGGTGATCAGCGGGTAGGCGAAGTCGAGCGCAACATATGCGCCGACCCACAGAACGATCGTCAGAGTGAGCGGGACCCACCAGCGAGTGCAGCAGAAGACCAGGAAAAGGGTTCCGGCAAAGGCGGCCAGGACGGTCATTACGTTGATGGCCAGGAACCTGGCGTTGACGTCCGTGTAGCTGGCTCCCTGGAATATGCCGCTCTGGTCGCTGTACACGAGCGAGTATCGGTCGAGCTGGAATCCGATTGCTATCGTCACCAGGAACAACATCACAATCACGCCGAAATGGACGCGGGCGGCGGTCGACATCGAAGCACCGGAAATCACGGCAACCGCGTAGCGAGCGCCGACGAGGACGATCGAGAGCAGAAGCAAGGTGTTGGCGAACGACTGCAGCAGCCGATAGAACGGCAACTCGAAGACGTAGAAGCCGATGTTCAAGCCGAAGGTAGGGTCGTTCTGGGCAAACGGAACGCGATGGGCGAACAGCTGGACCGTCTGCCAGCTGGCGGCCATCAGGCCCCCCAGCCCGAGGGCGATGAGCGCACTCAGACCGATGAGGGCCCAGAAGACCGGGCGGGCGACGTCGGGGATCTCGATGTCGGCGGGCGCGGAGCTGGGGCGGCGCGGCGCACNNCTTGGGAATGACGCGGCCGGGCAGCCAGAGGTTGAACAACAGGAAGAGGAACCCGCCGATGGCGCCGAGGGCGAAGAGGCCGATTTCGGAGCCGACCTGCGTCCAGAAGACGTTCACATAACCGACGCTCTGATACCAGATGGCGTCCGTCCACAGCCCTACGCCCACGGAGAAGAAGAGGCTCAGGAGAATCAGGACGACCACGATGGTGACCCCCAGGATCACCCAGCCGCGACCGATGTGGATCTCGGGCATGTCGCCGTCCGAGCCTACCGATCGGGGTCTGCGCGGACCTCTGTATCCGGCGCCGCGGAAGATCCCCTGGTCCTCGTCGCCCGGATCGGCGCCATTGTCGGAACCGGCCCCGTTTGAACTCACTGGCTTGGCCTCCCTTGAGCCCTCGGTCGATGACTGATCGTCCGCGCCGGCGTCCGTCCCGGCAGCGGGATCGGATTCGCCTTCGGTCCCCGACTCGCCGCTCTTGCGGCGCTGCTCGGCCTGGCGGCGGCGCAGCTCATCGAGAAAGTCGTCGAACATGTCGCGCATGCGACGAGTCTAGCCGAGCCGCCAAATGGCAATCGCCCGCCACGCGTTCCGTGCCAGATCTTTAGGCGGCCAGCCGAAGAATCGCGTCTCGGAAGGCTCGAAGGACAGTCTGGGCCAGGTCGTTGTCGCGCATCGTTGCGGTGCGGGCCGGCTCGAAGCGGAACCCGGCCAGCACGGTGAGAGGCGCTTCCCAGGGGCGCGTCTCGTCGAGAGGGAGCTGACCCAGGCGAAGGCGTAGCTGCTGGCGTCCGCTCTCCTCGAGGATCAGGCCCGAGAGCGTCCCCGCGAGCGCGGGCCCAAGGCGCATCAGGGGCGAGCCGGGGGGAGGCTCGGGACTGGGGCTGAAATCACGGAACTCCAGGAGCCGGCCGTCCTCATCGCACCAGAGCAGAGCCACCCACCAGCCGTCGGCGATGACCTGGGGCTGGCTCATGCCAACACGGCGTCGATCGCCCGGACCGAGCTCCAGCTCGCGCAGATAGGAGGGGCCTGGCGCGGGGAGCCCCGCCCCGGGAGCGGCCATGGGCTACGCGTTGGACGCCGGGCGAGAGTCGGCCGGCGGGTCGGCCTCGGCCTCTCCCGCGGCGACGTCGGGCGCGGCGGCGGTTCCGGCGTCCTTGCCGGCGGCGATCTCGCGGTCGAAACGTTCCATCTCGGCTCGGATGTCGGCGCTGGGTGGCCCCAGGACCCCCGGATCGACACGTCCGCCGGGACTGGTGAAGAGTCGATCATCGGGGTCGCCGAGGATCATCGAAAGGAGCCCTACGCGCGTCTTCTGGCGCTCGACTCTGTCCGAGTACGCTCGCAGCTCCGGGGCGACGTCCGTGACTCCGGGAATGCGGACTGCGGACAATTCGACACCCTCGGTCAGTGCCGCCCCGCAACTCGGGCATCGTTCCGCCCCGGCGGGAATGCGGGCCGAACACCACGGGCACTCGGCATCGGCCGGCTTCTGAGGCTTGGCCGAGCCGCGCGCAGACCGCGTGGTCGGACGCGTGCCCGGTGCGGCCGCCGAGGCCGTCGGTTCGATGCCGGACGGGACGGCCGCGACGGGCGCCGCGAAGGGCGCGACCGGCGCCGCGACGGTCAGACTGGGCGCCGGTCCCGCGGCCGGGGCGAGTGCCGCAGGCTCGGCCCCGATCGCCGGGGCGGCCGCGAACCCCGCCGGGGCGAGTGCGTCGCCGATCTCGCCCGCCTTGTGGGTCCACCACCCACCAGCGGCGAGCAGCATTGCTCCGGGGATGAGGGCCGCGGCATAAGCCCGTCCGAGATCATCAGGCAGCAGGACCACGCCCACGCCCGCCATGACCGCGGCCGCGACATACAAGCGCCGGCTGGGGTCCCTGGCGAACATCGCCGCTCCGGCCGGGACGGCCGTGATTACGGCTGTGCCGACCGCGATCCAGAGGACCGCCACTGAAGGCACGCCGTAGACGCCGGAAGGAGGGAGCGCGCCCTCGATATGGTCGAGGTCCAGGAACTGCGTCGCGATTAGGCCGAAAACCGCGCCCGCCAGGATGGAGAGCCAACCGCCGAAGATGGCGAGCACACCGAAGACTCTTGGCATCGCTTTCCTCTGTGGCTCGGACCCGGACGCCGACCTTGACTCAGCCTGGACGCGGGCCTGCGGAGCAAGCTCGGGCGCCCGCCTGTGACGCGGACTCTACGCCGGCTCGACCGGCGATGCCGCATCGACCGAGGATTCGTCACTGGCGGCAGCGATCCGCTCACGCCCCGAGGCGTCCAGGCGACCGGCCATATCGAGCGCGGCTTGGCTCGGCCGGCCGATATCCTCCGGATTCGTCCCTGGTTTGAACATGCCCCCGATCGAATCTTTGGCGAGCATTGCGGCCGCGGAAACGATCTGGGCCGATGGGCCCGCCGCATGCCCGACGGCACTCAGCATGTTCATGCGTGCCTGCGTCCCGAGCGCCGCGCCTGCCATCGAGGGCTGGCGCAGACCCGGGTCGACGTCGGTGACGCCTGGAATGACCATGCCTCCGAGAGACTCCCGTTGGGCCATGGTCGCGCCGCAATTGGGGCAGCAGCCGTCACCGGGATTGGCTGGCGCCGAACACCATGGGCACCTGGCCCCAATTCGCCCGGTTGCTTCTGGGTCCGAGCCTGCCGGCTCCGGTCCCGGCGTCACCCGCCGCATCGGTTGATTCCACCAGTCGCCCACCTTCGGACCCTCCTGCTAGTGGCCGTCCATTCCGTCCGCCGTCACTCCCATTCGATGGTGGCCGGTGGCTTGGAGCTGATGTCGTAAACCACCCTGTTCACTCCGGGAACCTCGTTCACTATTCGGGCGCTGATCCGGGCCAGGACCTCGTACGGGAGCTTAGCCCAGTCGGCCGTCATCGCGTCCTCGGACGTGACCGCGCGGACGGCCACGAGATTCGCATAGGTTCGGCCATCGCCCATGACGCCAACCGACCGCACCGGGGTCAGGATGGCGAACGACTGCCACACGCTCCGGTAGAGGCCCGCGGCCTTGATCTCGTCGATCACGATCCAATCCGCCTCGCGCAGAGTGTCGAGCCGTTCGGCCGTGACCTCGCCGATGATCCGTATCGCCAGACCCGGTCCGGGGAACGGCTGGCGCTGGACCATCGAATCCGGCAGGCCCAACTCCATCCCGACGGCCCTGACCTCATCCTTGAAGAGATAGCGCAGCGGCTCGATCAGCTGGAAGCTCAGGTCGTCGGGCAGGCCGCCGACGTTGTGGTGGGTCTTGATCTTCGCGGCCGCCTTCTCATTGACGGAGGTGGCCGACTCGATCACATCGGGATACAGCGTGCCCTGGGTGAGAAAGTCGATGCGGCCGAGCTTCTCCGCCTCGTCCTCGAAGACGCGAATGAACTCGTTGCCGATGATGTGGCGCTTCCGCTCCGGGTCGGTCACGCCCTCGAGCTTGCGCAGGAACCGCTCCCGGGCGTTGACGACGATGACCCGCACGCCGAGCTGCTCGAACGCCGTCCGCAGCAACTCAGTCTCGTTCTTGCGCATCATCCCGTGGTCGACGTGGACACAGATCAGGCGATCTCCGACGGCACGATGGACGAGGGTCGCGGCCACGGCCGAATCCACTCCGCCGGAAAGCGCGCACAGCACTTTGCCGTCTGTGCCGGCCGCGCGGCTGTGCTCGTCGACGCGACGGCGTATCCCTTCGACGGTTGAGGCGATGAAGTTCGCCGGGGTCCAGCTCTGGCGGGCGCCGGCGATCTCGACGACGAAGTTGCGCAGGATCTCGCGGCCGTGCGGAGTGTGAACGACCTCCGGGTGGAACTGNNATGCCGTACAGGCGGCGCTCCGAATCGGCCACCGCGGCAAAGGGCGTGGAGGCGGTGCTGGCAGTTGCCCGGAAGCCGGCCGGCAGGCGCTCGATCGAATCGCCATGGCTCATCCAGACCGATTGCTCGGGCTCGAGACCGCCGAAGAGCCGATCGCTGCCGGTGACCGTGACGACGGCCGGCCCGAACTCCTTGCGGCTGAAGGAGACGACGTTGCCGCCGAGCGCCTGGGCCATCAGATGCAGCCCGTAGCAGATGCCCAGGATCGGCACACCGCCGGTCCAGAGCGCCGGATCGGGATGGGGCGAGCCCGCTTCGTAGACGCTGGCCGGTCCGCCGGAGAGGATCACCGCCGTCGGTTTGCGGGCGGCGATCTCATGCCATGGCGTGTCGAAGGGCAGCAGTTCCGAGTAGACGCTCAGCTCACGGACGCGACGGGCGATGAGCTGGCTGTACTGGCTGCCGAAGTCGAGGACGACGACCAGGTCCACTCCGGCCGCGACTGATGGATCCGCCACGCGCCCTTCGCTCAATCCCGACCTCCACTCCCAAGCCCGCGTCCACCGGTCGCCGCTTGCATATCGCTCGGTCAGCCGGCGCATTCCGGCGCCACCTTGGCCCGCGTTCGTGGGACCGGCGATCTGCGGGGGGTGAACGGTGGGCCCGGGCTGACGGCGTCGATTCTAGCGGGGCAAGCTTGCGACCGAACGATCCGCCGACCGAAAAAACGCGGGCCCAGAGGCCGCCCGAACGCAAGCCGGTCCGGCTTCGAGCTGCGTCGGCTACGAGTCGAGAGCGCGCCTAACCGGCTGACGATAGATGCGGGACGCGCCGGGGCTACGCGCGTTCGGTCGGGTAGCCCTGCTTCTTCCAGTCCTGAAGGCCGCCGTGCAATTCCTTGACCCTGAATCCGAGCGCCTCCAGGCGCTGGGCCGTCTTCGTCGAAGCGTGGCAGCTGGCGTTCCAGCAGTAGACGACGTACTCGGCTTCGCGCGACAGGTACGCGGTCGTGGTCTCGTTGATGTCACGCCAGGGCAGGCTGATCGCACCGGGCAGATGCTCGAGGGCGTAGGTCTCGGCGTACCGCGCGTCGACGACCACGAGATCGGGCGCGCCCGCGACAATGTCGGCGTAGAGGTCCGCCGGGTGGCGGTCGTACACGAAGCTGCCGATCCAGTGGATGCGGGCAGTGGGCGCTGCGGGGATGGCGACGTTCGCGGCGGGAACGGCAGTCGCGGCCGGAACCAGGTGCAGGACCGGAGCCGAATGGGGTTCCGAAGC
>PMIQ01000232.1:2315-15842 GCA_003157175.1 Chloroflexota bacterium | reverse complement strand
TTCGGGTGGATCTTCGGCTTCATGTGTTCTCCCGGGCGCCTTCCGAACGGTCTCCCGCCGGTGGTCGTCCGATATGCGGTCGGCGGGAGCCGGCCGCAGGACTTGTCCCGCGAGCTATTCGCCCGCCAGGGCCTCGATGCTGATTCGCTTCTTCGTGCGGGTCTCGTGCTCGTAGTGCACGGTCCCATCGATCTTGGCGAAGACGCTGTAGTCGTGCGCCAGGCCGGCATTGGAGCCGGCCTTGAAGGTCATGCCGCGCTGCCGGACGATTATCGACCCGGCGGTCACGAACTGGCCGTCTCCGGCCTTGCAGCCGAGACGCTGGCCGACGCTGTCGCGGCCGTTCTTGGAGCTCGAGCCTGCCTTCTTGTGGGCCATCTCTTATTTGTCCTTCTTCGTCGGGGCGGGGCGCTTGGCCGGAGTAGCCGCGTCCGCCTTCGCGGGCTTCGCGGCGGCGGGCTTCGCGGGTGCGGCCTTCGCGGGTGCGGCCTTCGCGGGTGCGGCCTTCGCGGGTGCGGCCTTCGCGGGTGCGGCCTTCGCGGGCTTCTCGGCGGCAGCCTTAGGGGCTGCCTTGGCCGGGGTTTCCTTCTTGGGGGCGGCCGCTGCGGCGGCCTTCTCGCGCGCCTTGAGCTGGGCGGCGAGGATTGCGTCTTCCGCCGCCTGGCGAGAGGCCGCCTTGGCGACCTTCTCGCGCTCAGCCTCGGCCTTGGCTTCGACGACCTTGGCTTCCGCGGCGGCGCTCTTGGAGCCCAGCCGAACCTCGGTGATCTTGAGGATCGTCAGCTCCTGGCGATGCCCCTTCTTGACGCGCCGGCGAGCCTTGGGCCGGTACTTGAACGAAATCGTCTTCACGCCGCGGTCCTGGCGCAGGACGCGAGCGCTGACTGCCGCGTCTGCCACGATGGGCTGACCGACCGCCGTCGACTCGCCGTCCGCGACCAGCAGGACGCGCTCGAGGTTGATCTCCTGGCCCGGCTCGACATCGAGCAGCTCCACCTCGAGCTCGGTGCCGAGCTCGACTGTGTACTGCTTGCCGCCGGTCTCGATGACTGCGTACATGGGTCCTCGGGAAGGTTGACGGGGCGTCCGCCCACGGTGCATGACACGAATACGCCCCCGGACAGGCCGGGGCGCGAATTGCGAGTTTACGGCCCGAGCCCCATCGCGTCAAACGCGAAATGGGGTCGGCGGCGGGTAGACCGTTCGGCCACGACCGAATCCGCCGACTCCGTCCGCGCCGCTCAGATCGCCAGTTCGTCCGCGAGCCAGAGACGTTCGCGAACGGGTCGAGCCATCTCGAGAGACGGCTGCCCGGGAGACAGCTCGATCGACGGGCCCGGGGCGCTTAGCTCTTCGGCCTCGGTCTCGCCCGACCCCGGCGGCGCGATGGCGGCCATCCCGAGCTCGTCGGCGAGGGCGGCGGCGACCTCGTCGGCGCGACCGCTGCCCAGGTCCTGGCTGTTGCGCAGGCGCATCCACAGCCCGGCGGACGCGAGGCCGACGGCATCAGGATCACCGGCCGTGGCATCGGTCGGGCGAACCTGGAGATCGAGCAGGAGCGGCCGCAGGTCGTAGGCGGTGACCTTCTTCTCGCGGTGCTTCTCACGGCGCAGCGTCGAGGCCGCGAGGAGGCGCCGGGCCGCACCCTCCAGCCGGTCGGCTGCCACGCCGAGCAGGGTCATCCGATAGTCGGCGGCGACCAGCCGCGTCGCTACAGCCGGCCCGCCGACCCATTCGTCGTGGAGGTCGATGAGGCGATAACCGCGCGGCATCCCTTCGGCCAGACGTACGCGGAGATCGGGGCGGGTCAGCCGCTCCGACAGGAAGAGATCGGCCAGCTCGTGCTCGGCCAGCATCCCCAGCGGCAGCGGGGCCGCGAAGATGAGCCGCGCCCGGGGGCTGAACCCCTCGCTGGTCGCGACGGGAATCTCGCCTCGGCGGAAGGCCCGCTCCCACAGATGGATGGCGTCCAGGTGTGAGAGGAACCTGGCGTCGTCCTCGCGGGCGAAGACGATCCGCCAGCGCTGCTTCGACTCGCTCATCGGCTCGACTGCCCCGAAGGCGCCTGCCCGGCCGCGGGTTCGGCCGCGGGTTCGGGCTGGCGTTCGACCGCCATTTCGACCGCCATTTCGACCGCGGGTTCGGGCTCCCGTTCGAGCGCAGGCTCGACTGCCGGTTCGGCCGCCTTCGACTTCGCCTTCGCCTTCGCCTTCGACCTCGACCTCGACCTCGACGGACGGGGCGGCTTGGATCCCCAGCGGTCGACCACGAGCTCGGCCGTTGTCGCCTGGACGAGCAGGGTGAAGAGGACGACCCCGAAGGTGATCCCCTGGAGCATCGCCCGGTTCGGCAGGTCGGCCGGAAGCGAGAGGGCGAGCGCCGTCGAAACCGCCCCGCGCAGCCCCGACCAGTAGATGACGTGAAGCCAGCCGACCGGGAGATCGCCCTCGTCGCCGCGGCGGTCGTCGGCGAGCTCGGGCGTGTCGGCCGTCCCTCGCCGGTCGTTCGACCGCCGCCGCCGCAACAGGCGGAGCGCCCCAAGGAAGCCGTAGACGATGATCGCTCGGCCGGCGAAGACCGCCGCCACCGCCCACGCGATCGGGACCGCGACGTCCGCCAGAGAGCGCAGCGAGATCGCGAACCCGACGACCAGGAACACGAAGGCTGTGGCCAGGAAGGCGACGAACTCCCAGACCGTGTCGAGCGCCTCCTCGGTCCGCTGCGACAACCCGAGCCGCCGGCCGTAGTTGCCCAGCACGATCCCGGCCACCGAAGTGGCGATCACGCCAGATTGATGGATCGCGTCAGCGGCCAGGTAAGTGCCGTAAGCCAGCACGACGGAGAGGCTGATCTCGATCAGGTGGTCGCCCACGTTGGGGAGAATCCGAGAGGCCACCCAGCCGGTCACCGCGCCGATCGCGGCGCTGACGACCACCACCGAGACGAAGGTCACGCCGGTTTGCAGTGGCGAGGTCGCGGTCGTGCTGGTCACGAGACCGACGGCGATCGTGAAGGCCACGATGCCCGTGCCGTCGTTGAAGAGGCTCTCCGCCTCAACCAGAGTGGACAACCGCCGGGGCGACGCAAGCCTCTTGAACGTGGCTATGACGGCCGCCGGGTCGGTGGCGGCGAGCATCGCGCCAACTACGAAGGCTTGATCGGCCGGCAGCCCGGCGCCCAGGTGCAGGAACAGCGCCACAAGCCCGGCGCTCACGAGAACACCCGGCCCCGCCAGCAGCGAGACACCCAGCAGCGACGGCCGCAGCTTGCCGAAGTCGATCTGGTAAGAGGCCTCGAAGATCAGGGCCGGCAGCAGGACGACCAGAACGAGCTGGGGCGTGATCTCGACTCGAAGCGGAGAGAAGAGGGCGCCGGCCACCATCCCGAAAGCCACGAGCGCCACCGTGTAGGGCAGGTTGATGCGGCGAGCCAGGAGCGTCACGAGCGCCGCCGCCCCGACCAGCAGGACGAAGAGGCGGATCAGCTCGAGGGTCGTTTCGCCGGTATCGGCGGCTGTGGCCGTGGCGGCGGTCGCATTGGTCAGGCTGTTCGCTGTGGTCGCGATCGACAGGAGGCTTGTCGGATTCACCCCGTGGACTCGCCGCCGGCCGCCTCCACCAGCGACGCCAGACCCGAGAGTCCTGCGCTCTTCGACTGCACTTTCGTCCCCATGAGGTTGTATGGCCAAGAAGTGGCCGCGGCCTCCGGCGTCGCCCGGCCGGCGGCCCCGTTGCCGCGTTCGACCGCGCCGTCCACCGAACCCTGCCGGCGCGGGTCACCCGGCGGCCCGACGTAGCGCCAGCGGCCCATCTTCGTTTCGGCCGCCACGCCGTCGCCTGGCGCGGTTTCGCCGGTCCCGGGCCGCACCAGCAGCTGCCGAGGACCATCTTCACCGGTCTGGCATTCGAAACTCGTCGCCGCCGGCACGCCACAGTTGTAACACGGACCCCAATGGCAGTCAGCCACGCTCTTGCCCGAGAGCGCCCGGCTGTAGTCACGGGCCAGGAACTCGCGGGTCACGCCACAGTTGAGGTGATCCCACGGCAGCGCCTCGTCGAGGGGAATGTCGCGCTGGGCATACCAGGCCGGATCGAGCCCCTCGGCGTGGAAGGCTGCCTGCCAGCGCTCGTAGCTGAAGTGCTCGTCCCAGCCGTCGAAGCGAGCGCCGTTGCGCCAGGCCCGGCGCACGACGGCATTGAGCCGGCGATCGCCCCGACCCAGCGCGGCCTCCAGGATCGAACTTCGAGGCTCGCTCCAGCGCAGGTCCAGACCTCGACCGTGCAGCGTCTTGCGGAGGGCGGCCACCTTGGCCTCTATTTCGGAAGTCGTGTCCTGGCCGGACCACATGAACGGCGTCGCCACCTTGGGCACGAAGGTCGAAACGTTCGCCTTCACCTGGGCTTTCCCGCCGTGGTACCGACGGCCGACCTCGAGAGTCTTCCGGCAGATGTCCCCAATCGCCAGGACGTCGTCCATCGTTTCGCCCGGCAAACCGATCATGAAGTAGAGCTTGAGGGCGCTCCAGCCGCGACGGAAAGCCAACTCGGCGCAGCGAGCGATCTCCTCGTCGGTAACGCCCTTGTTGATCATGTCTCGCAGCCGCTGGCTGCCCGCCTCCGGGGCGAACGTGAACCCGCCGCGCCGCCCGTTGGGAACGATGGCGTCGACCAGCTCCACGGTAAAGGCGTCCACGCGGGTGCTCGGCAGCGAGATGGTCGTCTGGGGGCGCAGGCGGTGAAGGGTCGTGACGACCTCGTTCACGTACGTGTAGTCGGCGGTCGAAAGGCTGGCCAGGCCGATCTCCTCGTAACCGGTCGCCTGCAGGATCGCCTGGGCGGCCGCGACCGCCACGTCCGGTGCGCGCTCACGCAGCGGGCGGTAATTCATGCCGGCCTGGCAGAAGCGNNTCGAGCGGCTCAAGGCGCGCGAAGGTTCCGTCGGAGTTGTAGTGCGGACGATAGAGAGAAGGAACGTAGACGCCGGGGATGCGGGCAAGGGCCTTGAGGGCGTCGGCGCGGGCCGCACCCCGGCGCCACACTCCGTCGGGACCCAGGCGGCGGGGCCAACCCACCCGCTCCAGGGCGTCGCCGATCTCCAGCACGGCATCCTCGCCCTCGCCCAGGAGGACGGCGTCGAGGCTGTCGGCGATCGGCTCCGGATTGAGCACGCTCGAGCCACCGGCGATCACGAGCGGGTCGCCTTCCGTCCGACCCTCGGTCGTCAGAGGCACGCCGCCCAAATCGAGCATGTCCAGCAAGTTCGTGTAGGTCAGCTCGTAGCCGAGGCTCACGCCAATGACGTCGAATTCGCGCAGGGCCCGCCTGGTCTCCAGGCTCCAGAGCGGGATTCGGGCCGATCGAAGCTGGGTCTGGAGGTCGACGTCGGGCGCGAAGCAGCGTTCGGCCAGTCGGTCGGGACGGTCATTGAGGATTTCGTAGAGGATCCGCAGACCGAGGTTGCTCATCCCGATCTCGTACAGATCGGGATAGGCGAAGCACCACTTCAGGGCCACGGACGCCCAGTCTTTCTGGACGGAATTCCACTCCCCGCCGGCGTAGCGGCCGGGTTTGCGAACGCGGCTGAGCACCCGCTCCACGCCAAGCGGGGGGAGCGGCAACGGAGCGTACTGCGGCGCACCGTGGTCGGGGCTGGGCAACGTCGGGTCGGCGGGCAGGATCGTGGTCATCGCTCGTGACGGGGTTGGACGGGCGGGCGGCTATCGCTCCGGCCGAAAGCGAGGTATCGGAGCGGAGTGGCCGAGTCTACGCGCGGCGGCTTCGCCGGGCAACGGCGGGTCGAAGCCCCACTGGTCCCCAGGGGTTCGCGCTTCCCCGGTTCTCAAGCGGTCCCCCCGGGCGGGCGTATCTCCTTCCCTGCCAGACTCCAGCTGCGCCCGCTACCAGGCAGGTGGCTCGCGTCTCAAGTTAGTGCTTTGCAGGACCCCGAGCCCGCCCATAAGGCTCACCAGGGACGCGCCACCATATGTGATGAAGGGCAGCGGGATGCCGGTAATGGGCACCAGGCCGAGCACCATCCCGACGTTGACAAAGACCTGGAACAGCATCATCGACGCCAGGCCGCAACCCAGGAGGATGGCAAACTGGTCGTTCGAGCGCCACGAGCAGACGAGCAGCCGCCACATCAAGGCGACGAAGAGCGCCAGGACGACCATCGAGCCGAGGAACCCGAGCTCCTCCGCCAGGACGCCCCATACGAAGTCGGTCGTCTGCACAGGCAAATTCACGGTTCCGTTGGTGAGGCCCTTGCCGAAGATCCCTCCGGCGTTGACCGCCGTCTTGGCCTGGATGAGCTGGTAGCCACTGCCTCGCGGATCCTGACCCTGATTGAGCAGGGCCAGAATCCGAGCTTGTTGGTAGGGGACCAGTCTCTGCCAGACGAAGGGGATGGCGCCTACCACCGCGGCGGCCAGCGTTCCGAGCCAGCGCAGGCTCACACCGGACATGAACAACATGCCGGCAAGCGTCCCCACCAGCACCAGCGACGTTCCGAGGTCGGGTTGGAGCATGACCAGAATCCACGGCGGTACTAGGACGATGATCGCCCCGATCACCGTCCAGACCGACCTAAGCTGTTTCTCACGGCCTGCCAAGAACGCCGCGAACACGATGATCATCAGGATCTTGGCCAGCTCGCTGAATTGCAGCTGGAATCCGGCGATCACGATCCAGCGAGCCGACGTGCCCGCACTGCCCGTGCTGGACCCGAACCGCAGCGTCATTACGAGCAGTCCGACGTTCAGGACGTAGATCGGCCAAGCGAAGGTCCGGAGCCACCTGTAGTCGAATATCGTGGCGATCAGGAACACCACGATGGCGATGACGGACCACATCAAATAGCGCACAAATGTAGAGTCTGGCGAAAGGGACGTGTGTGTCGCCCCAACGCTGTTGCTGTAGGCCATCGCGAGACCGAACAACAGCAGAAGGATCGCGTACGTGGTCAGCTGGAAGTCATAGAGGCGCCACGTCAGTGACGCGGCCCTGGGAGCCCAAGACCGGACCCTCATCGGCTCCGAGCGGAAGATGTTCATCAATCGGTCTTTTCGATCAGTGGTTGCTGGCCGTGCCGAGGTAGTTGTTCGTAATCTTGGAGGCCCACAGGTTCACGTGGCCGGGCAGGTTCTGGGTTAGCGGGCTGCCCTTGAGGTGATAGTGCTCCCAGAGGTAGTACTTCACGATCTCGGTGGAGACGTCACCCCACGAGTCGGCGCCGTAAAGGAAGGCGACCACAGCCAGCTGCGAGTCGGTGCCGTTGAAGTTGCCGTGGAACGCGTCGGCTGGCGTGTACCCCACGAACCACTCGTGGTAGGGCAATCGCCCTTTCTTATCTCTTGTGCCGAACTCGGCTGTGCCGGTCTTGCCGGCGACCATGATCGGGAGGTCGACCATGTTGTATGTGTGCTGACTGGTAACGACCGCCCGCGTTCCTTGACGCATCGTCTCCAGCGTCTGCGCCGAGGCCGGTATCTTGCGTATCAGGGTCGGTGTCACAGGTGTCACGGTGCCGTCCGGAGACGTGATGGACTTGACCACGGTCGGCTGCCACAGATTCCCGCCATTGGCCAGAGCGCAGTACGCGTTCAAGAGCTGCAAAGGCGTGGTGGCATCGAAGCCCTGCCCGATGCCCGCCTGGAGGATCTCGCCTGTGTACATCGTCTGGCCGGGCCCGTACGCGGCTTGCTTCCACTGGTTGTCCGGGACGATGCCGCTCACCTCGCCCGGTAGATCGATTCCGGTCGGGGCTCCGAACCCGTATAGCTTCGCCCAGTCCGTGAGAGACGTCAGGCCGACTTTCTCTGCCAGCTGGTAGAAGAAGGTGTCGCTCGAGTGCGCCAGACCCATGATGATGTTCAAAGGTCCCCAGCCCGTTCCGTTCCATTCCTTGAACTGCTCGGTGCCGATCTGAATGTAGGGCTGCGACAGGATCGTGGAGTTGGCCGTGATTGAGGGCGCTTGACCAGTTAGCGGGTCTCCCTGGAGCCCAGCCGTCCCGGTGACCAGCTTGTAGGTGGAGCCGGGCGGGTACTGCTCGCTGATGCCCTTGTTGATCAGCGGCATGGCCGGGTCGCTGAGCATCTTCTGGTAGTCGGCCTGGCTGATCCCCTCGGCGAACATGTTGTTGTCGTAGCTCGGCAGGCTGACCATGGCCAGGATCTCGCCGTTCTGTGGGTTCTCGACGATGATCACGCCGCCCAGCTTCACCTTAGTCCTCTCGATCCCCCACAGGAGGGCGTTGTAAGCCCAGTACTGCTCCTGGGCGCTGATGCTCAGAGTCAGCGAATCCCCGGGAATGGGAGGTGTGACTGACGTCGTCAACCCCGGGATCGCCAGGCCGCTGCTGTCGAGGGCTACTGTCTCCTTGCCGGGTGTGCCTCGCAACTCCGGTTCATACGAGCTCTCGAGGCCGGCCGACCCGACTACGTCGCCCTCCGAGTACCCGGCGTCCTTTTGGAGGGCACTGGGCTCCCCGTTGATCGTACCGGTGTAGCCCAGAATCCCGCTGAAGAGCGGCTGCGGGCGGTTCCCGTTGGTGTACTGGCGCAACGGCTGCGACACGACCCGCACGCCCGGCAAGAGATCACTGTTCTCGTCGATGACGCGCGCCACATTCGTATCGACTTTCGAAGCGATCTCGATTGGGTCGTAAAGGGAGCCGGTTGCGCTGTCGAGCTCCTGGTCGATCGCCACGGGATCCATGGTCAGCAAGGACGCCAGCCTTCGTACGACGACGGCTTTCTGATCGACCGGGAGGAGTCCGGGAACAATCTGGACGACGAAGTTCGGGAGATTAAGAACCAGAGCGGTATTGGTCGCGTCGTAGATCAGTCCGCGACTGGACGGCACCGGAATCGTCTCGGCCGACTGCCCCGCGGGGATCACGTAGTTCGGCTGGCGCTGGATGACTTGCAAGTCGAACATCCGCACGCTCAGGGCTGCGACGGCGACGATGATCGCCAGCCCGAACGAGCCGAACCTGTAAACGTTCTTGGCGGTAACGGGCAGTTGATCAATTCGGACGCTCACGGGCGCCTCCTCACCAGCTCAGGCGCTCCTTCTGCTCCCACCGCCTGCGGACGGCTATGAACAGAGGGGCCACCAATGCTCCGAAGGTGACGTTTATCAACATTGCCGCTGCGACGTTGGACACGCGCAGGGCGGGAGGCGGAGGCCGAAGCAGGCCAATCGTCACGGTCGAAAGGACGATGAACACGGGGGTGAACACGATGATGCCAACCAGCGGGCTGGCGAATCGAATGCGAGCCAGAATTGGGCTGACCGCCGCCGCCAATCCGACGACCACGAGCAGGCCGAAAACGGTCGACCCAAGCGGTCGGAGGGTCAGAAGATCGACGAACAGCCCGCCGACGAATGCCCAGGTCATTCCTTCCTCAAAGCCGATGATCAGCGTGAGGAGGATGGCGATTACGAAGACGATTTGAGGTTGTGCGTCGGCAAGGTGGATCCGCGAGGCGACCGTCACTTCCATGAGGGCCGCTATTGCAGCGCCGACCGCGGCGAGTACGGGACCCATTTAGGCCTGTCTTGAGGTTGACGTGGGGGGCGTTCCGGCCAGAAGAGGGGCCGGGTGGCGGAACAACTTGCGGAGTATAGGCCGAGAGACAATCCTGAACAAACGGCCCGGCAAGGTCCGCCGTCGAGCCTCCACGCCTGGCTCCGACGCGCAGGGGATGGTTCATTGGTCGGTCGGGGAGCCCACCTAGTCGCGCGTCGGGCGTCAGGCGCAGGGAGGGGCAACGTTCTGCCAGTCGTCGTGTTGCCCGAAGGCAACAGCCCGTGTTCGGCTCTCCGCCGAAGCCAGTGCTTGCCGGGCGCGTCGGGGACTCGCCCGCGACCAACCAAGGTCGTTCCGTTCAAGTGATGCCCTCGCCCGGCCACGGAGCCGAGGGATTGCCTTTCGGACGCGGTCAGGCACCCATGTCCGGCTGCGCGGGACCGGCCCCGCCGAGGGGACCCTTACCGTTCGTCAAGCCGGCCGCTCGTTCGGCCGGCCGGCTCTGAGCCGTATCACGAGGGAGCGAGAGTTCCGCGACGAGCGGCTGATTCGTCCAGCGGGGGCCACGACCGAGAACGGGCCCGAGGGCGAGGGGAACGACGGCGTTAGCGGACTGGCCCGCATCTGGGACTCTCGGCAAAGCGCTGTTTCACGTGAAACGCCGGCTGACAGCTTACGCGGTCGGCAGTCCCGTTATGGCGCCAGCGGCTGGCCTTAGGGAGGGCCGCCGATCGGCTGCGGTAAAGCGGGAAGTAAGGCCGCGCAAAGACCGCGCCAGTACCGTGTCGGCCAACACCGATAGGCAGCCGGCTGTCAGACAGACGCGGTGCCCGGCTCGGTGTTGGAGGGCCCTCCGGAATTCGGAAACCGGCCCAAAATGCTAGAATTCGAGCATTCCGAGCAGCGAAATGGGGACCTTAGTGGGTCAGATCATCGCCTGCGCCAACCAGAAGGGTGGCGTCGGCAAGACCACCACTGTAGTCAATCTGGCTACGTACCTGGCCCTCGCCGGAGACTCCGTTCTCGTAATCGATCTTGACCCCCAGGGCAATGCCACAAGCGGCTTCGGGCTGGATCGCGGCGAGATCGGACACTCCGTCTACGAGGCGATAATCGAGGACGCCAGGGTCACGGACCTGGTCGTTTCGACGAGCGTTCCGAACCTATCGATCGTGCCTTCGTCGATCTCGCTGGCCGGAGCCGAGGTCGAGCTGGCGCCGCTCCCTCAGCGCGAGCGCCGTCTTGCCCGCATTCTCACCGAGCTCGTCTCTACCTATGACTACATCGTGCTGGACTGCCCGCCCTCACTGGGGTTACTGACCGTCAACGCCCTGACCGCCGCCGACGCCGTGGTGATCCCAATCCAGTGCGAGTACTACGCGCTCGAAGGGCTTTCGCAGCTGATTGCGACTATCAATCTCGTCCGGAATCATCTCAATCCGGACCTCGCGATCAAAGGCGTGGTGCTGACCATGTACGACCCGCGGACGAACTTGTCTGCGGAAGTCGACGCCGAAGTCCGCAAATACCTCGGTCCGACGGTCTTCGACACGATCATCCCGCGCAGCGTCCGCCTCTCGGAGGCACCGAGCTACGGTCTCCCGATCGCGCTCTACCGACCCGACTCCAAGGGCGCCGAGGCCTACGCCGCTCTCGCGGCGGAGATGCGAGCGCGCGACGGGCGGCCCGTCCGTCCGGAACTTGCTCGCCTCGTCGTCGACGGCACGGCTCGCGCCGATGACCCGGAAACCCGCGCCCCGCTTGGAGGCGAGAGGTGATGGCTCCTCCCGCGGAGCGCCATATCGGCCTGGGCAAGGGACTGGGCGCGCTTATCCCGCAAACCAGCCCGGCCGGAGCGGCTCCCGTCGAGATCCCGATCTCGCACATCCGTGGCAATCCCTACCAGCCGCGGCAGCGCGTCGAGCAGCATGCCCTTGAGCAGCTCGCGGCCAGCATCGCCATCCACGGCGTCCTCCAGCCGGTGCTCGTGACCGAAACTCTCGACGGGTACCAGCTCGTGGCCGGTGAGCGACGTGTCCGCGCCGCTCAGCTCGCTGGCCTTGACCGCGTCCCGGCGATCGTCCGACAGATGGCCGCGAAAGATCAGCTTGCCATCGCCATCGTCGAAAACGTTCAGCGCGCCGACCTGAACGCCATGGAGGAGGCCCATGCCTATCGCCAGCTGGCCGACGAGTTCAAGCTGACCCAGGACGAGATCGCAACCAGGGTCGGCAAGGCCAGGCCGACGATCGCCAACACGCTTCGCCTGCTCGAACTCGAGCAGGTCGTCCAGGACGCACTGGCCGCCGGCGACATAACTGAGGGACACGCCCGAACTCTCGTGGGCACGACGCCCGCCGTCCAGCGTCAACTCGTGGACGCGATCGTCGCTCGCGGCTTGTCCGTTCGTCAGACCGAGGAACTGGTCCGGAGACTGCGCGACCGCCCGGCCACGAGCACCGCCTCCCCTGCTCCCGTCGACGGAGAGATGGAAGGCCTGGAGGAGCATCTGCGCCGCGCCCTCGGAACTAAGGTCTCCGTGGCAAGGTCCCGCAAGGGCGGACGTATCGTCATCGAGTACTACAGCGACGAGGAATTCTCCCGCCTCTTCGACCGTCTGACCGGAGGAAACGCTTGACCCAGGAACTCCCGCGGCGCACATCCAACGGACAACCGGCCGCGCCGCAGACGGCCAGCGGTCGCCGCGCCAAGAAGGCGACCAGCGACTACAACGCTGAGAGCATCCAGGTTCTGGAGGGCCTCGCTCCAGTTCGCCAAACCCCCGGCATGTTCATTGGTTCGACCGACACGCACGGCCTGCACCATCTCGTGTGGGAGGTTGTCGACAACTCGATCGACGAGGCCATGGCTGGCCATGCGACCCGAATCGAAGTTCGGGTTCTCGAGGACGGGTCGGTCGAAGTCGAGGACAACGGCAGAGGCGTTCCCGTCGGCAAGCACACAAGCGGCAAGGATGCACTAGAAATCGTGCACACCGTTCTCCACGCCGGCGGGAAGTTCGGCGGCGGCGGCTATAAGGTCTCGAGCGGACTGCACGGCGTCGGCGTCAGCGTTGTAAATGCGCTGTCCGAATGGCTGCGGGTCGAGTCGGCGAGAGACGGTTACATCTGGACTCAGGAGTACTCGCGCGGCGCTGCCACAACGCCGGTTCGCCGACTCGGGCCCCAGGGCGACCGGACGGGCACCAAAACGCTGTTCAAGCCGGACGCGACTGTGTTCGAGACGATCGAGTTCTCCTTCGACACGATCGCCCAGCGCCTGCGCGAGTCGGCCTACCTGAACAAGGGTCTGTGGATCCGCCTGATCGACGATCGTGCCGATAGGGAACGCGCGTTCTATTTTGAGGGAGGGGTCGTTTCCTTCGTCCGCCACCTGAACAAGAACAAGGAAACGCTTAATGCGCGCCCGATCTACATCGAGCGGCGCGAGGATTCGACCGTCATCGAGGTCGCGCTCCAGTACAACGACTCGTACGCCGAGAACGTCTTCGCCTTCGCCAACAACATCAACACGGCGGACGGCGGTACCCACCTCAGCGGCTTCCGGACCGCCCTAACTCGTTCCTTGAATGACTATGCCCGGCGGGCTGGCATCCTCAAGGAGGCCGACGCCAACCTGAGCGGCGACGACGTGCGCGAGGGTCTGACCGCGGTCGTGAGCGTCAAGCTGACCCGGCCGCAGTTCGAGAGCCAGACTAAGGTCAAGCTCAACAATGCCGAGGTCCGCGGCCAGGTCGACGCCGCCGTGGCGGACGGGATCAACCAGTACCTCGACGAAAACCCCGGCGACGGCCGGCGCATCGTCGAGAAATCGCTCATCGCGGCCCGAGCCCGCGAGGCCGCGCGCAAGGCCCGGGACCTGGTCATCCGCAAGGGCGCCCTCGAGGGCATGTCCCTGCCGGGCAAGCTTGCCGACTGTCAGGAGCGCGACCCCGCCAAGAGCGAGCTGTACCTCGTCGAGGGCGACTCGGCC
>PMIQ01000232.1:2073-2281 GCA_003157175.1 Chloroflexota bacterium | reverse complement strand
TGACCGACGCCGACGTGGACGGAGCCCACATCAGAACCCTCCTCCTGACCTTCTTCTACCGGCACATGCCGCAGGTCATCGAGAACGGCTACCTTTTCATCGCCCAGCCGCCGCTCTTCCGGGTAAGCACCGGCAAGCAAACCCAGTACGCCCAATCGGAGCCGGAGCGAGACGCGATCGTCAAGAAGCTGGCCGTCAAGAACATCAC
>PMIQ01000232.1:0-2063 GCA_003157175.1 Chloroflexota bacterium | reverse complement strand
AAGGACTTCATCAAGACCGAGGCCCGAAAGGTACAGAACCTCGATGTCTGATCGGGTTTCGGCGCAGTCCCCGGCGCCGGCGGGGGAAACCGCGGTCGGCGCGCCGGCGGGAGCCACTCAGCCGACCATCCAGCCTGCGGTGCTTCGGTACGAGGACTTCCGGATCAGGCCCCACAACTGCTTTGCCTGCGGCGAGCTCAGCGAGGTCGGCCTGCATCTGAAGCTCAGCCTGGAGCCGGGCCGGTGCTGGACCGAGCTGGAGATGCCGCGCCGTTTCGAAGGCTGGGAAGGCATCATCCACGGCGGCATCCTCTGCACCATCCTGGACGAGGTCATGGCCTGGGCTCTGGTGTCGCAGGACAGCTGGGGCGTTACTGCCCGGATGAGCGTCGACTTCCGGAAGCCCGTGACGGTGGGCCAGGCAATCCGCGCCGAAGGTTGGATCGCCGAGTCGCGACGCCGCATTCAGACCACGGCCGGACGCATCCTCGATGCCGCCACCGGCGCCGAGCTCGCGACGGCGCAGGCGACGTACGTGGCCGCCACCGACGCCCGCAAGCGCGAGCTCAAGGAGCGCTACGGCTTTGGCGAGGGTGGGTCGGAATGAGCCCTGCCGCGACCTCCGCCATCACTGCCGCCTCGAACCGCTTCGTGGCGGAGCACCTAGCCCGGGCAACCACGCTCGGCGAGCAGCTGGCGGATCTCGTTCGCGACCCGGACGCCTTCGTCGCCGCCATCGAGCAAGGCTTCGAGGATCTCGCGGATCCGGTCTACGCCGACGGTTCGCGCTCGGTCGCTCCCGGCCTGGGGCCGATTCTCGGCGTGCGCCTGCCCCTGATGGAGGCCGCCCACAAAACCTTCAAGCGCGGCACGCGCCAGACCTCGACCTCACTCCTGCTCGACGCGATGGACCGCCTCCTGCGCCAGGAGCTGCGCGAGATCCGCTGGTTCGGCATCTGGAACCTCGGACGCCTGCTGCCCACGGACCCGGAACGGACGTGGCAGCTCCTGCGCCGCGCCGCCCGCGAGGCCGACGAGTGGATCACCGTCGACACGCTGGCGCATCCCTACGGCGAGGGGATCCTGCGCGACGCCCGCCGTTGGGCCGAGATCGAGCAGCTCGTCTATTCGCCGTCACGCTGGGAGCGCCGTCTGGTCGGCTCCACGCTGGCAGCGATCCCGCACGTCCGCGGTATCCCAGGCGGCGAGAGCCCGATCGTCATCGAGCGAGGCCTCGCCCTCACAGGTCAGCTGATCGGCGACAAAGAGCCCGACGTGCAGAAGGCCCTCTCTTGGGCATTGCGAACGTTCGCCCAGCTGGATCCCGAGGCCACGACCCGGTTCCTGGAATCGGAGACGCAGCGGGCCCGAGCGACCGGCGACGGCCATCGCGCCTGGGTCGTCCGGGATTCGTTGGCGAAGCTTCCCGACGATGCCGCCGCATATCTGCGAGCCAGCCTGGAAGGCATTCGCCGCGGACCCGGCGCCCCCTCTACATCCCGCGCTGCCGCCACCGCGGCCGCCTTCCTCGCTCCCGGCACCACGCCGGGTGCCGCCCAACTCCGGAGGACTAGCGCACCGTGACCGACGACCTGGGCCGGGTCCGNNGCGCTGCCCGATGTCCGCGACGGCCTGAAGCCGGTCCATCGCCGCATCCTCTTCACCATGGGCGAGATGGGCCTGTCGGCCACATCGTCGTATCGCAAGTGCGCGGCCATCGTCGGCGACGTGATGGGCAANNTGGGCAAGTACCACCCGCACGGCGACGCGGCCATCTACGACACCCTGGTCCGCCTGGCCCAGGACTTCTCGATGCGCTATCCGCTGGTCGACGGCCAGGGCAACTTCGGATCGATCGACGGCGACAGCGCGGCGGCGATGCGCTACACCGAGGCCCGCCTGACCGGGATCGCGGCGGAGATGCTGGCCGACATCGACAAGAACACCGTCGACTTCGTCGAGAACTACGACGGCACCCAGAAGGAGCCGACAGTCCTGCCGGCCAAGCTCCCGAACCTGCTCGTCAACGGCTCGTCGGGGATCGCCGTCGGCATGGCGACCAA
>PMIQ01000109.1 GCA_003157175.1 Chloroflexota bacterium | reverse complement strand
CGACGGCTTCGGCCGCTCGGACGCGCGCGAGGCATTGCGACGGCTTTTCGAGATCGATCCCCCGCATATCGCCGCTGCGGCGATCGTGGGTCTGGCTCGCGCCGGGCGGCTCTCGGGCTCAGAGGCCGCGGCGGCGATGCGCGAGCTGGGTGTAGACCCGGACGCACAGGACCCGCGCGCTCTCTGACTCGGCGCCGGGCGGCTCAGGCCGTCGTTGGATTCTGTGCTTCTCGCTCACGCATGTTCGAGACGGCAGCGGGTGTCGGTTAGTCGTGGTGACGACTGTGATCGACCGTCCCGATGAGCTTGGTTCTCACCAGTCGCCTGAACTACCTTCCGAACCAGTTGGGCACCGAGATACGAGGTTGCTCCGGCAAGGATGGCAGCGACAGACCCAAGGAAAGCTTCTCTCCAAGCCGTCGGAGTTTGTCGAAGGAATCGGCTCGCGGGCTGAATTTCGACCAAGGCTCGCGGGACAAGGCCTCGCGCACGAGCGGGGCAATCTCTTCGGCACGGCCAAAGTAGGCCAACAACTCGGCCATCGCGTCCAGTTCCAGCACCTCATCGTCGAACTGCCACCGTTCGAGGAAGGCAAGGCGGTCACCGAATAGGTCAAGCCACGGGAGCGCAGTTTGTTCGAGAAGCGCAGTGACTTCTTCGAGCACATGACTACGCGTGGCGGGGTCGGCCAGGTTCCAAGTCGTCCAGGAGCCGGCGAACCGATACAGCATCCGGCTCGCCACAAGATCGTCCGTTCTCCAAAGCTCGTGCTGGGCTCGCCAACTCGCAAGATCCTTGTTCCTGACAACGACCGTGGGCGAGACGGCCACCGAAACCCCCGCCTGGTTGTAGTGACTCGAGGCTATGGCGATCTCATGAGACCAGGGGCCTATGGACCGGACAAGCATCTGCCCTTGACGGCGCGGCTGGAACCCGAGGGCAGCAAACCGCTCGGCGAGGACGCGACAACCCTCAAGGAAGACACTCCGGGGAGACTCGCGCCCTAACTTGTCCTTCGATGCGGTCGTCATGGCGCTACCTCTGCCGGAGCGTTCATTCACAGCGAACTGTAGCGCCCGTCCGACCGGCGTGGCCGTCGCGCGAACGGTGAATCTTCCCGCCACTACTAACCAACACCCGCTGCCGGTCTCACGCACGTTCAAGTGCGCTCGCTCCGATCCTCGGATCACGCCGGCGTTGGATCGGCCGGCTTTGGCTTCGACGCGTCCCACGAGCCGGGCGGCCAGATCTCGATGACCACAGCGCCGGTCACGTTGACTAAGGTCGTCGAGCCGCGCTGGATGTGCCACTCCGAGGCGGCGGCGAGGGGCGTGTGCCCGTGGAGCCACAGTGGCGGTTCGAGGCGGCGCATCAGCCACGAGTAGCCCCGAAACCCGCAGTGGTATCCAGCCCGGCTGGGGAGGTCGCCGGCGCCGCGCGGCGGAACGTGGCTCAGGACGATCACCGGCCCGGGCCGGCCGAATCTGCGCCATGCCAGCCGGAGCGCCTGCCGCCACGCCCCACCTTCGCTTCGGTGAGCCCCCGGTCCGCGTTGTCCCGGCCAGGACAGCCCGGCGATCGACAGCCCGGCCTCGTGGCGCACGGCCGCCGACCGGATCGCGTCGGGGCAATAAGCCCGGCTGGCCTCCCACCGGGCGGCCGAATCGTGGTTTCCGACGACGTAGACCAGCGGCGCGTTGAAGCCGTCCGCCAGGAACGCGAGTTGCTCGCAGTCCAGGTCGCCACAGCCGACGATGAGGTCTATCGGACCCACGGCGCGGCGGCTGCGTTCATCTTCGAGGGCAGGATCGACCTGATCCGAGACGGCCAGGAGCCTGATTGGAGCGCCGCCACGATCCCGAAAAGGGGCGCCGTCCGACCATTCGATAGACAAATGCCTGGTCACGTCCGCGCCCCGCCTCGGTCGGCTGGTCCGGCAGTCTGCGCGGGCTCGTTGGAGGAGGCCTGCTCCGAGTAGCGCATTCCGATGGCGGGTCTTCGACCCTGGGCCGCGGCGCGCATTTCCTGGGCCTCGCCTATGAAGGAGAGCAAGTGTTCCGGCCGTTCGCTGGCCTGGCCGTCGAGCGGCACCAGCTCCGTGACCATCGCGTCTACGCCCGCGCCGTTATCCCGCAGCGCCGCCCCCACACGGTTGTGGCCGTCCAGGACCCAGTACCCGCCGTCGAACTTCACGAGATCGACCGGCGGCAGGGGCGCGAGACGCTGGTTCGCCAGCAGAATCCGCTGCCATCGCGTCTGCCAGTTCTCGCCGCGGAACTGTCGCAGCGGGAGGAAATCGCTGCCTCGTTGGGCGGCGCCGGCGACGGCCGTGCCGAGGATCTCCTCGACCGGAACGAAGCGCAGACCCAGCTCCCGGGGTGAGGCCATGCGCGCTTCCGGGTGAATCTCGTACAGGTTTGCCAGCGGGTCCGGGGAGACGGCCCGGTGGATTCGTCCGGCGATCTCGGCCGGGCCGGACATGGCCTGGCCGGCCGCCTCGATGACCGTGCTGACGGCATTCGCGACCGGCTCCGCGACGGCCTGCAGATGGCTGACGATGGAGCTGGCGAAGCTTTCCGATTCGGGTTGGGCCGGCTCTTTCGGACCTGGCGCGCCCTCGATCTCGGGGCCGGCATCGCTGCCGGCGATGGGCGCAGCGTGCTCTTCTTCCATGCCCTGAGGGTAGCATCGAACCGGCCGCAGCCGCCCCGGCTGGCCTGTTGGGGTCGCACCTCGGCCTCGGTGCGCCTTCGGCCGGACGTCTTCCCGGGGCCTGCCGGCACCGACCCGATCGGCCCCCGCGGATCTGCCCGTCGGGACAGACCTGCGATCCGGTCGGCAGCTCGTCGGGCGGCATCTTCCCGACCGACGGCGGCGGCCGCACCTGGCACCAGCTCGCCTTCCCGTAGGAAGGTCGCGCTCGAAGGAGCATTCGGTCGGCGAAGTGGCCAGCGCTGGCGCGCTGTAGGCTACGTGGGTCGGCCTGCGCCGACCAAACGACCACAGGTGATGCGCGACATGACCTCTCCGGCCGGTCTCGAAGGCGAGCCCGTCATCGCCTCGTCCGGGCCCACGATCAGCTGGTTCGGCGGGCGTGGGCGTCTGCTGGCGCTGGGAATCGCCGTCCTGGTCGTGGTGTGGCTGGCCCGCGGCATCATCGGACCGTTCGTGGTCGCCGCCGTCCTGGCCTACGCCTTCTCGCCGGTCGTCTCGGCCATTGAGGAGAAGACCCGCGCGCCTCGCGTCCTGATCATCGGCGTCGGCTACGTGCTGGTGCTGGGCGTGATCGCACTCGTGGCGGTGGTTGCCGCCGAGCGGGCTGGCGCCGAGATCCGGGATCTGTCCTCGGGCGGCCCGGACGTTATCGCCACGGCGCTGCGCAAGGTTTTCGGCGATCAGGTCGTGGTCGCCGGCACGACGTTCAACGTGAACTACATCGCGGCGCAGATCAGGAGTTCGCTGTTCGGCATGATCCAGACTCCGACCAACGCCTTCCATTTGGCGGAGCAGGCCGTCGCCATCGCTCTGCAGACGGTCCTCGCGCTGATCGTGACCTTCTACTTCCTGCTCGATGGCCAGCGTTTCGGACGTTTCGCTCTGCGCTTCCTGGACCGCCCGCAGCGGGCCGACGCACTTCGGCTCGGCCATCGCATCCATGTCGTCCTGGGCCGCTGGCTGCGCGGCCAGCTGCTCCTGATCGCGCTCGTGGCGACGGTCCTCTACCTCATCCTGGGACCGATCCTCCACGTGCCCTACGCCCTGGCGCTCGCGATCGTGAGCGGCGTGCTGGAGATCATTCCGCTGGTCGGGCCGATCATCGCCGCAGCCCTGGCAGGAACGGTCGCCTTCGGCACGCGCGGCACGGACACCATGGTCGCGGTGCTGGTCGTGTACGTGGTCCTGCGCCAGATCGAGGACCAGGTCGTGATGCCGCTGGTCATCGGGCGGGCCGTGCACCTTCACCCGGTCGTCACGATCTTCGCCGTCCTGGTCGGCCTGAGCGCCGGGGGCATTCTGGGCGGGCTGCTGGGCGTCCCGGTGGCGGCGGCTCTCAACGTTACGCTGCACGAGCTGTACCCCGAAGGGGCCGGGCCCGGCCCGGATGCGCCCGAAAGTCTGGCTCCGATTTCGGCCCGCATAAGAGGCCGGTGGCGGCGCGGCAGTCGCCCGGCCGAAGTCGGCACGGCGACCGATATGCCGGAGCCGCAGGCGCCAGAGCCCGAAAGCCAGGGCTGAGACGTGGACTTCGGACCGGCATCCAGCACGCCCGCCACGGCCGCCACGGCCTTGGCGTCGGATCTGGCCGAGATGGTCGTCCTGGCTCTCGATATCGGCGGCACCCAGATTCGGGCGGCGGCCATTCTTCCCGACGGGACGCGCCTCGGCCGGTGCGCGGCCCCGACGCCTCTGGCCGAGGGGGCCGAGGCGATCTATCGAGTCTGTGCCGGGCTTCTTCGCGGCGTTGCCGATGACTTGCCCGCGGAAGTGCGCCGGCGAGTTGCGGCGATAGGCATCTCTTCGATGGGACCCGTCGACCCATGGCGCGGCCTGGTCTTGGACCCGCCCAACGTGCGAGCCCTCCACGATGCGCCGCTCGCCGACGAGATGGAGGCGCGCCTGGGCCTGCCCGCGTTCCTCGACCGCGACACCAATGTCGCCGCTCTCGCGGAGAGCTGGCTCGGGGCCGCCCGCGGCTGCCGCGACTTCCTCTACGTGACCGTCTCGACCGGCCTGGGCGGGGCCGTCGTCCACCACGGGTGCCTGATGCTCGGCCCCGACGGCACGGCCGGGGAGTTGGGCCACGTGACCTTGATGATGGATGGCGGGCCGCGCTGCGGCTGCGGCGGGTCTGGGCACCTGGAGGGCATCTCCGCCGGGGCTGGGCTGGCCACCCAGGCTCAGGACGAGGTGGCGCGCGGCGGCTCCGCCTTTCTGCGTGCTCGCGCCGATCTCGCGCCACTGACCGCCAGGGACGTGGCCGAGGGCGAGGTGGCTGGCGACCGGGCCTGCGGGATGCTGATGGAGCGCGCCAGACAGGCCTTCGCCGTGGCCTGCGTCGGTTGGGTCAACGCCTTCAACCCCGTGCTCATAGTGGTCGGCGGCACGCTGGCTGAACGCCAGGGCGAGCGCTGGCTGGGCACGGCGCGCGCGGCCGTCGAAAGCTCCGCCTTCCGAGCGCCCGCCGCGCGGGTGAGGATCGTGCCCGCGCAGCTGGGCGATGACGTGGGTCTGGTCGGGGCGTGGCCGCTCGTCGCGCAGCGCCGCGGCGACCCGACCTGGCGCGAGAAACGGCCCGGTCACTCACCCGGAAAGGACCCCGGCAGCCAGGGCGCCTCAGCCGACGGCGCCGTCCCTGCCGCCCGGACCGACTGAACCTTCGACCTGCCCCGCGGCGTCGAGTCGCGACAGCATTCCCAGATGCACGAACGCCTCCGAGGCTGCCTGGCTGAGCCGTCCACCGTCCTTGCGCCACGCCGCCGCCTTGTCGCGCAGCCAGAGCGGCCACAGGCCGACCAGGACCGCCAGGCGGGTGATCGAGAGGATCGGCATCGTGACGACGGCGGCGACGAAGGCCAGCCAGTCGGCCCGCCAGCGGATCGCCGCCACCACGGCGACGGCCGCTATCGCCAGTCGGATCGCGAAATCCAGGCCACCGTGGTCGGGGAAGATGGCGACGACGTTCATGGCCTGCATCTCCGACGCGGCCTCCCAGCCGAACGTGCCCAGATAGTCGACCCACAACCCCGGCGCCACCACGAACGAGGCGGCGCAGGCCGCGGCAAAGACCGCGCACCCGATCGCCAGAGTCCGGCGATAGTCCGGCCGCGTCAGCCACAGATAGGGGATGAGCAACCCCGGCCCGAACTTGAGGGCGCCGAACCACGGCAGCAGGTACGCGCCGCGCCGATCCCGCAGGGCGAAGAGGCAGGCCGCCCCCAGCGCCAGGGTCACGTTGCCGAGGCCGAGTTCGGTCCAGACGGGCCACTGCAATGACGCAATCAGGGTCAGGCGCCACGACCCGCACAGGTAGCGCAGGAACATTGTGCCGACTATCCGCCAGGCCCAGTCCACGTAAGTCTCGGGAACCAGCCCGATGGGCAGCGCGAGCTGCGCGAAGATCGGCGGGTACTTGTAGATGCCACTGCCCTGGATCGTGGACTGCTGGTACAGAGACTGGCCGTCCAGAATGTGTCTTGCCGCGAGCCAGTACGCGTTGGTGTCGTAGGCAGGCCACCAGCCGTCCAGGACCGCCGACAGCAGGTACGCGGCGACCTGAACCCCAACGACAAGCAAGAGGCTGACGGCAAAGACTTGCCAGAGGGTCTCATAGGTGGCCCGGCCGGGCAGCGGCTGGAACGGACAACGCCAGGACCAAACGGCGCGCGGCGCGCCTCGATCCGATGACTTGCCAGGGGAGCTCACGGCGAAAGAGTCTACCCGAGCGACCTGCCGACCCGAGCGACCTGCCGACCATGCCGCCGCGCGGACACCTCGGCATCCGATCAGCCGGCGATCGGCGCGCCCCACCAGACGCTGGCGGCGATGATGACATAGAGCCCAACCAGGGCGAGTCCCTCGAGCCAGGTCGACTCGCCGTCGACCAC
>PMIQ01000016.1 GCA_003157175.1 Chloroflexota bacterium | reverse complement strand
CTCCGCCCGCGCCGCCGCCCGCCTGGATGCCGCCCGCTCCGCCCGCGCCGCCGCCCGCCTGGATGCCGCCCGCTCCGCCCGCGGCCCCAGCCTAGCCGCCGGCTGCCACCCCCGTCGCATCCGCCTGGCCCCCGACCGGCCAGCCCGCCGGCACACCGCCGTGGGCACCGGCCCAGCCTCCCACTAACGCCTCGCCCTGGCTGGCCGGCGGTGTCCCGCCCGCCGCGCCGACTACCGGCCGCTCTAATCGGTTCCCGCTCCTGGTCGTCCTCGGCATCGGCCTGGTCGTCGTGATCGTCGCCGGCCTGGCGGCCACCGGCGTTCTGGCGCCATCCGCCAAGTCGTCGTCAAACCCGGTCTCGGCCGCGAGCCATATGCCCGGCGCGATCGGCACGCTCAAGCCGCTCCCCACCGCTACGCCGACGCCGGCCGCGACGCTTCCCCCGAGGTTCGCCGCTGCTGGCGCGATGGCGAATCCCCGCGCCAGCGAGAGCGCAACCGTGCTCCAGGACGGCCGAGTTCTCGTCGCCGGAGGCTGGATCGCCACCGACAAAGCTACCAACACGGCGGAGATCTACGATCCNNGGCTCCGACGGCCACTACCGCGTGGCCTCGGCCGAGATCTACGACCCTAAGACGGGTCACTTCACCGTGACCGGCTCGATGGCGGCTTCGCGGGTCGAGCACACGGCGACGCTGCTTGCCGACGGCCGCGTCTTGATCGCGGGCGGCTACAACAAGGGCGCGCATCTCGCCACGGCCGAGCTGTACAACCCCAAGACCGGCAAGTTCACGAAAACCGGTTCCATGTCGACCGGGCGAGGCGAGGGGGCCGCGGTGCTGCTTTCCGACGGCCGGGTCCTGGTCATGGGCGGCAACAACAACGCAAAGGCGCTGGGCGCGGCCGATGTTTACGACCCCAAGACCGGCAAGTTCACCAAGACCGGCTCGATGTCGGACGCACGCCAGTACACGACGGCCGTGCTGCTGAACGATGGCCGTGTCCTCGTGGCCGGCGGCGTCGACACGGACCTGGTCGCGTTGGACTCGGCCGAGATATTCTCCTCGGCCACCGGCACCTTCAGCAAGATTGGGTCGATGACCACTCCGCGTGCCTACGGCACGATGACGCTCTTGTCGAATGGCTCGGTCCTCATCGCCGGGGGCGCCACAGGCGACACCATCCTGGACTCGGCGGAGACGTTCGATCCGACCACCGCCGTCTTCGCTCCCACGGCGCCGTTGAACGACGCCCGCGAATTCGGTGCGGCGGTCCTGCTGGCGGACGGCAGCGTCCTCATCGTCGGGGGTGATGACGGCACCGTGGACCTCGCTTCGGCGGAGATCTACACGGACGACTACGGCTCCGTGACGCCCCAGACCACGACCAGCTGAAGCTGCGAAGCCCCGAACGGCCACGTTCGGTTCGGCTCGCGCGGCGCAACTCGCGCGGCGCCGTGAAATGGGTCTGCGTTCCTGCGACCGCCAGCGCACCAGCGGCGGTCGCAGGCGCGTTTGGCGACGCGTCTCGTCCGAAGCCGCCCATATCGCGGCCTGCTCTGGACGGCCAGTTCCCGAATCTGAGGGTATCGGCAGACTCTCGATGTAAGGATTCGAGCCGGCTTGCGTTATGTAGGTGTCTCCCGTGTGGGTTGGCCTACCCCGGCTCCGCACCTGACCGTACCCGAAGGTACCAAACCTAACGAAGGGGCTTCGGCCTTCATGACCATTGTCTTATTGCGAGCTGTGAGCACAGCGGGAGACTTCTACGCGCAGCCAAGCAGCGGTCGAGGTGCGGCGAGATGAAGAGCGGCAAGACTCCCCGCGACCGGCAGCCGGGTCCCGCGGCCGAGTCCGGTAGCAATGCTACGAGCGATGGCGCTGCCGTCTCGGACCAGCCGGGCGAGAGTTCGGTCGAGCCTGCGGGTAGCGCCGACGAGAGCCGCCACCTGAATTCGAGCGGCGACTCCCACCGTCGAGTGACCGCCGCCGGTACCGCGGCAGGAGCGGCCGCCTCCGGATCCGCCACGAGCAAATCAGCGCGAGCCACCTCGTCTGCCCGCGTCGAAAGCGACGCCGCCGTCGCTGCCGCCTCAGCCGCCGCGGCCGCCGCCGTCGCCGCGGTCAGCGCCGCGATCGCTGCCACGGCAGCAACCAGGGCAACGGACGCGGCCACCACCACCGCCAGGCCCGCGCCGGCGGCCAGGAAGAGGCAGGTGGCCGCCGCCGGGGCAGCCGCGCCGAAGCCAGCGCCAGGATCCGCGCCCAAGCCGGAGCTCAAGCTTGCCGCGGCCGAAGTCGCCGCCGTGGTCGCGCCAACCGTCGAGCCGAAGGCCGCCCACGCGTTCCCGGTCTTCGCCGCCCCGTCGTTCCCCGCGACCCGCGCCGGCCACGTCCCTGCCGCCTTTAGCCCCGCCCCCGCGCCCGTTCCGGCGCCCGCCCCGCTGGCGGTCGCCCCCGCCGCCGCGGAGACGCTACAGCCGAGCTGTCCCGGATTCGTCGGTGGCAAGCACCCCGACCTGCCGATACACGCCGGCCTGACCCGATTCGAAGACATCGAGNNGAGCGAGCCCCTCTTCTCCAACGAGGGCATCGTCCGGCGGTCGAGCGCGAACTATCGGAACATCTTCCAGCGCGTCATCGCGATCGTCGGCGCCATCGTCGCAGCACTGGCAGCGGCCGGCACGGCCCTCGGCCACAGCGTCGTCGCGCATCTGCCGACCGGTCGATCGGCCGTTACTGCCGCGCCCGAGAACCTCGGCGGAGCATCGGTGGTCGACTTGCCGCCGTCCGGCCCGAAGGCCGGCTCCTCGGGAGTCGCCTCCGGTCGACTCGGCGGGTCTTCGGCGGCTGCCGGTCTCACCTCCGCGCTGGTCGCGCTTCGGGCGGGTCTGGCTCTGACCGCCGGCGCCGTTGCCGGGGCCGTCAAGTCGTCGGTCCGCAGGATCGGCGGTCGCGGACCTGCCGCCCAGCTCGTCCCGGTCGAGGCCGGCGACTACCCCACCGAGCGCAGGCGCCGCAGGGTCCCGGTATTCTGGCTCTTCTTCGCCGGCTTCTTCGTCGTCCTGTACTGCGCCGCCGTCCTGGGCGGGTGGGTCCTCCCCTCGATGGCGTCCTCCAGCAGCGACCCGTCCGCCGGCGGCACCGCGACCCCGGTCATCGCCGGCGGCGACCCGACGGCCACCGAGGCGGTGACCGTGACGCCCGGCGGCACCGTGAACTCGACCGGCACGGCCGCGAATCCAACGCCTTCGGCGTCTCCGAGTGCCAAACCGACGGTCAAGCCGGCCCCGAAGCCGACCGCAAAGCCGACCGCAAAGCCGACCGCAAAGCCGAAGCCGAAGCCGACCCCGAAGCCGACGCCCGTCGACTTCGTGACCTTCTACGCTCAGGGCGCAAGTGACGGCACGAACACGGCCAACTACACGATGGCTAAAGGAACGCATTACAACGTTGTCGGTCACCTCGAGGTGATCATCAAGTCTCGAGGAACCTCGAGTTGCACCCTGTCTGCAAACGGGGCTACCTCGGGAACGCTGACGGTCAGCGGCGCGAGCTCGCAGACGACTGGCTCCGCCGAATGGGTCCCGCACGCCGCGCAGTGGGCTGCTGGCAACTACACCGTCACTGCCAGTTGCACGCTGAACGGGTTCACCGCGACGGCCACCACGACGATCACCATCGCATAATCCGCGGCAATCGGCACGTAGCTACCCGGAAGACCCCTCGAACGAGGGGCCTTCGGATTCAGGGGAGTTGAAGGTTCGGCTGCGAGGGCAGGAGCGTGACCGGGGCGGAGTAGTTCGGGCCCGGGCGCCGGGTCATCGGATCGAGCCTGCGGCGCGTGCAGATGACACCGGAGGGTAGTCGACCCCCGGGAGCCGCGGGTATCCGACAATCGGACCATCCAAACGAGACC
>PMIQ01000077.1:7957-11049 GCA_003157175.1 Chloroflexota bacterium | reverse complement strand
TTCGACTACTTCCACATCAACTCGATAGACATCGAGCCGGACGGCAATCTCCTCATCTCGGGTCGCAACACTTGGGGCGTCTACAAGATCGACAGGCAGACCGGTGCACTGGTGTGGCGGCTGGGCGGCAGGCGGAGCGACTTCGCGATGGGCTCGGGAACGCAGTTCTCCTGGCAGCACGATGCCAGGCGCCGGCCGGATGGCTCGATCACGCTCTTCGACGACGGCAGTAACGGAGCGCATCCGCCGACGGAAGATCATTCGCGCGGTATCGTCCTCGAGATCGACGAGCTGGCTCACACGGCGACTTTGAGCCGCGAGTACAGCCACGCCGGCATCCTGGCGGCGAGCCAGGGCAGCATGCAGACCCAGCCGAACGGGAACGTCCTGGTCGGGTGGGGCGACCAGCCGTATTACACGGAGTTCGCTGCCGACGGCAGCGTCGTCCTCGACGCACGGCTGGCCGATGGTTCGACCTCGTATCGAGCGCTCCGATTCCCATGGCACGGCCACCCGACGGAGAGCCCGGTCGTCGTCACGGAACCTGGCGATGGCACGGACACGATCGTGTCCGCCAGCTGGAACGGGGCCACGGAAGTGGCCGTGTGGGTCGTTCTCGGCGGCGACGCCGCGGATGCCCTCGTGCCACTTGGTTCGCAGCCCCGCTCCGGCTTCGAAACGGCGATCGAGGTTGCCGGCCAGCCGCTGCTGGTTGCCGTCCGGGCTCTCGACGGCTCAGGGGCGATCCTCGGGCAATCCCTGCCGATCCGCGTCTGAAGCACGCCGGGGCGACGTCGGCCGCGGGCACCCGGACGACGCCACTCCCGGTTGCCGGTCTCCGTTTCGAGCCCGCACGTGCCACATCAGGAAGCGGGGTCTTCCCACGACCAGCGACTCAGGTCGGCGAGCGCCTGGCGCGTGCGCCCCGGCGAGCCGATCCGCAGGCGGCGCGAGGCCTAGCCGAGAATGACCCGGACATGGTGAGTGGCGCCGTCGTCGGCGAGCGGGACCCCGGCGCCGCCGGCTAATGCCTGTCCATCCAACTCCGTCGAGGACACGCCTCGGTTGATCCCCTGGGGGTTCTCGACGACGATCTCGTATCTGGCGGAGTGATACCGGAAGTCGATCTCGTACTTCGGCCAGGCGCGAGGTATGCAGGGGTCGAGGACGAGATTGGCACCGCGCAGCCGGAATCCGAGGATCCACTCGACGCCGGCCTGGTACATCCAGCCCGACGACGCGGTGTACCACGTCCACCCGCCGCGGCCGACATGCGGCGGCTCCGAGTAGAGGTCCGCGGCCATGACGTAAGGCTCGACCTTGTAGCGTTGGACCCCGGCCCGGGTGCTCGCATGGTTGATCGGGTTCAGAATGGAGAAGAGTTCGCCGGCCTTGTCGCCGTCGCCCAGCGCCGCGAAGGCGAGCGCCGACCAGATGGCGCCGTGGGTGTACTGGCCGCCATTCTCACGGATGCCCGGCAGATACCCCTTGACGTAGCCCGGATCGACGTTGGAGTGGTCGAACGGCGGCGTAAACAACAGGACGAGCCCGTCACCGCGACGGACGAGGTACTCCTCCACGGCGGCCATCGCCCGCTCCGCGTGGACCGGATCGGCAGCTCCCGACAGGACGGCCCAGGATTGGGCGATCGAATCGATCCGGCACTCGGCGTTGGCCGCGGAGCCGAGCGGAGTTCCATCGTCGAAAAATGCCCGCCGGTACCAGTCGCCGTCCCAGCCGTCGCCCTCGAGAGCCTGCTCGAGAGTTCCCATCTGAGCTCGCCAGCGCTCCGCCTCGGGACGCCGGCCGCGGGTCAGCGCGATCGGCGCGAAAGCATCCAGGACCGTGTGCAGGAACCAGCCGAGCCAGACACTCTCGCCCTTACCTTCGAATCCGACCCGGTTCATGCCGTCGTTCCAATCGCCCGAACCGATGAGCGGCAGGCCATGTACGCCAACGGAGAGGCTCCGCTCTATTGCGGCCACGCAGTGGTCGAAGAGTGATGCCGACTCGCGCGAGGGTTCCGGCTGGAAGTACGCGTCCGTCTGATCGGGTCGCAGCGCCGGACCTTCGATGTACTGGACGGCCTCGTCCAGGACTCCCGTGTCACCCGTGATCGAGATGTATCGAGCGACCACGTAGGGCAGCCAGAGGCGATCGTCCGAGATCCTGGTCCGGACGCCCCGACCGGACGGTGGATGCCACCAGTGCTGGGCGTCGCCCTCTACGAACTGGCGTCCCGCGGCTCTCAGAAGATGCTCGCGGGCCAGCGCCGGCTTTGAGGCCATCAGGGCGACAACGTCCTGCAGCTGGTCGCGGAAGCCATATGCGCCACCTGCCTGGTAGAACGCCGTCCGCGCCCAGAGTCGGCAGGCGAGCGTCTGATAGATCAGCCAGCCGTTGAGCAGGATGTCCATCGACCGGTCTGGTGTTCGCACCTGGATCGTGCCCTGCACGTCGTCCCAGAAGCTCGCCACGTCGCGCAGCGTCGCCTCGGGGTCCGCCTGTCGCCAGCGACGAACGAGGTCGGCCGCTGCCGGTGCCCCGGCCGCCTCGCCGAGCAGCACGAGCACCTGGGTCCGCGCCCCGTTGGCCAGCTCGAAGCTCGTCTGGAGAGCGGCGCATGGGTCAATACCAGCCCCGGTCACACCTGTGAGGCGGTGCCCCCTGTCCAGGCCGGCGGGACGCTCAGGTGCACCGTTGCGGCCCAGGAACTCGGTCCGGTCCGCCGTCCACGCTGTCTGCCGCCCGCCGAGGTCGAGGAATGCCACGCGACCGCCGAACTCCGTGTTCCAGGGGTTGCGCGCGAGGATCGCGTTAGTCTCCGGCTCCAATGACGTCACGATCCGAGGGCTGCTTTCTCCCCGGGATGTACCCAGGACCCACTCGACGTAGGCGGTTACCGAGAGTCGCCTGGAACGCCCCGATCGATTCCCCACAGTCAGAACGGAAACCTTGACTGCGTCGTCGAGCGGGACGAACTGGACGAGGTCAAGCCCGATGCCGTCGTGCAGATGCTCGAACCGGCTGTATCCGGCGCCGTGACGGGCGACATACGTCGATTCCTCGCAGCGGATCGGCTGTGCCGTAGG
>PMIQ01000077.1:4292-7894 GCA_003157175.1 Chloroflexota bacterium | reverse complement strand
GGCGCCGGGGTGGATTGTCCGGGACCCAGGGTGGTTACGTACTCGCGCCCCTTCTTGGCAAAGCCACCGAGCCCATTGGGGAACTCCAGCTCAGGACGCGGTACGGGCACCTCGCTCCTGGTCTGCCTTGAAACGGGCGGTGCCGCGGGCGCGGCGGTCTTCTCAGCGGGGCGTTCCAGGCGGCTGACCTGATCGGCAAGACTGCCCCGGCGGCTCAGCAGGACGGCCCGGGCGGCCGACTGGAGAAGGGTTCGGTCCTCGGTGGAGATGTGGTCACCGCGCAGGATGTATACCCCGCCATGCCCAGGATGGCCTTCCGGAACCAGGCTGGACTGGCTCATCCGGACGAGGGCCTCGAGCGACTCCTGGAGGGTCTGGGCGTATGTGGCGCCATGCTCGTTGAGGATCACGAGATCGACGTCGAGGAGCTTCAGCCGCCAGTACTCGAGTGCGCGGAGCAGCTGCCGAACGATGTCGAGGTCTTCGACTTCGTCGATCCGGACCATGACGATCGGCAGGTCGCCCGAGATGCCGTGAGCCCATAGGCCCGGTGCCCCTCGCTCGTTGCGCGCCAGCAGGCTCGCCGCGGGGCGAAGTGACGGGTCCGAGTAGATGATCCGGTTGGCCAGGCGCTGGAACAGGAGAGCCTCGTCGGCCTCGATCCCCAGGTGATGCAGCTGGACCTGGGCCTGCGTCCAGGCCAGCGTCGCTGCCCGTTCGAAGGTCGCCGACTCGCGGTACTTGTCGGCCAGGTCCAGGACGTCCTCGCGTGACCCGGCGACGACGGTCGAGAAGATGGCGTGGGCGGTTGCGCCGGGGGCGAGCCCGACCTGGCACCGGAGGCTGAAGATCGGATCTAGCACCGGTCCGACCGTGTTCGAGAGGGGACGGCCGTCGATGACTGAGACCGGCGCGCGGACCGACCGGCCCCGACCGAGGAAGCGGGCGCGATCCGTTTCGTACTGGATGACCCCGCCGGTCTCGTCCTCGACCGCCGCAACATGTGCGGCCCAGATCGGCTTCTCGTCCTTGGATCTCGGCCGGCGGGTCGCCAGTAGGGCGCCAATTTCGGGGACAAACTCCGTCTGAACGAACAGGTTTTGGAAGGCCGGGTGAGCAGCATCGGCCGCCTGCGGCGCGAGCGCGATCTCCGCGTATGACGTCAGCTCGATCTGACGATAGTGCGAGCCGAGATTGGTCAGCGACACACGGCGAATCTCGGCGTCGTGCTCCCCCGACACCACAACGATCAAGCGCGTCGCGATCGGTCCGTCACGGCGGGAGAACTGGGCGCGATCCTCCGAGTATTCGACCTCGTAGCTGTCCGCTTCCTTGCCGCTGGGCTGGTGCCCAGCCGACCACACCGCACCGGTGTCCATGTCGCGCAGGAAGAGATAGCTGCCCCACGAGTCACGAGTCACGTCCTCGCGCCAGCGGGTCACCGCCACATCGCGCCAGCGGCTGTAGCCGGATCCGGCGGCCGTCACCATGACCGCGTACCGCCCATTGGACAGGAGGTGCGTCCGAGGGGTTGAGCCGTGCGGCGAGGTGAAGCGACGGAGGACTGGCGGCACGAGATCGCGCACGTCGGCGGCGCTCTTCACCTCTTCGGCACGCGGCCGAGCCACCAGAACGTCACGCGGCATACGCTCCTGGAGCAGCAGCTCCGTCGCCTCGACGATCGGGTCCGCATGGAAGCGCTCCACCATCGCGCGGTCGTTGATGACGTTGCCGAGAGCCACCAGCGCCATGCCCTGGTGATGCGCCATGTAGCTCTTCACGACCGCAACCGACGCCCCTTCGGGTAGCCGGCGGGCCGTGTAGTCAAGCGCCTCCCGGAAGCCGTACTGGCCGCTCGCTCCGGCATTGCTGAGCCGAGCGAAGTTCCGGACGGCAGCCTCGGGCTGGATCATGGCTGCGAGGGCCGTCGCGTACGGCGCCACGACGACGTCCTCGCTCAGGCCTCGCTTCAGGCCGAGGCCGGGCACGCCGAAGCTCGAGTATTGATATGTCAGCGCGAGGTCGCGCGCGTTGAACGCCGATTCGGAAATGCCCCAGGGCACGCCGAGTCCGGCCGCGTAGCTCATCTGGCGGGCCACGACGAGTCGATGCGTCTGGTCGAGCAAGCTGAGGACCGGGGCGCGCATCACGAGGGCGGGCATCAGGTACTCGAACATGGATCCGGACCACGAGATGAGGGCGGATCCACGACCGACCGGTGTCATCGCACGGCCGAGCCGGAACCAATGGTCCGGGGCGACATCGCCCTTGGCGATCGCGATGAAGCTGGCCAGGCGAGCCTCGGAGGCGAGGAGGTCGTAGTAGCTCGGATCCAATGTGCCGTCCGGGACCCGAAATCCGATAGAGAAGAGCTTGTGCGTCGAGTCGAACAGGAAAGTGAAGTCCATCTCATGAAAGAGCTGCTGGGCCTGGTCGGAGATGGCCTGGAGTCGTCGAACGAGCATTGCCGCGGCCGGCGATCCGCCGCCGGCTTCGCCGACCGGCGGATCGGACATCTCGGCGATCGTCGGGAAGACCGTCACGCGTCGAGCGGGTTGGAGCAGCGCGAGGTCGCTGACATGGCTGGCCACGGCCAGCCGAGTCGCTTCAGCCCAGGTCAAGAGGTCGCCGCCAGGAGCTTCTCCGCGCTCTGCCGTGAAGGCCGCGGCAATGTCCGACAGCGTCCGGCCGAACGCGGACAGCTCCTCCAGGCGAGCCGCCCAGGCCGCGGGCGTTGTGGGCACGCCGGCGCCGACATCCGTGGGCAGTTCGAGAGCTTCCGCGAGGTGTCGCCGGGTGAGCGTCTGACTTCTGCGGTCGTCTCCGATAGCGCCCGCGGCCTCCCGGGCCAGCGCGATTCCGTCATCGATCCCGGCCAGCGCGGCCGCGACCGGAAGCGGTTGGTCGATCATCTGGCGGCAGGCGTTGGACAGGGCGAGCAGGTGGCCGGCGAGATTGCCACTGTCGACCGACGACACGTACGCCGGATCGAGCCGGCGCAGGTCGCGCGTGTCGTACCANNAACCGCTCCAGGCCGGCGATCGTCGCGAGCGTCGCCTCCAGGCGCTCCACCATCTCGAGCGTCCCGATCCAACCGAAGTCGCGAGCCGTCACGGTCGCAAGCAGGTACATCCCGATGTTCGTCGGCGAGGTGCGATGCGCGACGGTTGGCGTCGGGTCGTCCTGGAAGTTGTCGGGCGGAAGCCCGTGGTCCTCCGGGCCGACGAACGTGTCGAAGAATCGCCAGGTTCGGCGGGCGATCAGGCGAAGCGACCTGACGTCGGCCGGCGAAAGCTGCTCTGCCGCCGACTCGGGCGGGGGCAGGCTGACCAATCGGGCCACGACCGGCGATACCAGCCACAGGACGATGAACGGTGCGGCGATCCAGACCGAGTTCGGCTTCACCGCCAGAACGAGGACCGCTGCGATGGCCGCCATAGCGACGCCGCCGGCCATCTGGCGGTAGAACCCGAGGAGGTCGACGTCGGGCCGGGCCTTCGCCTGCGCGGCCGTCGTCCACTCGAGGAGGTTCCGTCGGGTGACGTAAACCCGCACCAGCGTTCGCAGAATCGCGTCGATCATCAGCCACGCCTGGTGTGCCA
>PMIQ01000077.1:0-4256 GCA_003157175.1 Chloroflexota bacterium | reverse complement strand
TCCAGGCCGCGACGAGTGTGGCCAGCGTGAGCGGAGCCGACAGGGTACGGCGCAGGTTGTCGACCATCTTCCAGCGGGCGATGCGGGGCATGGGATCCCGCCTCCGCCGACCCGTCGCGTCGCTGGCCCGGCCGAGGATCCAGGGCAGGAGCTGCCAGTCGCCCCGAGCCCAGCGGTGCTGTCGGGCCGTCGAGACCAGGTAGTTCGAAGGGAATTCGTCGAAGAGCTCGATATCGGTCACCAGCCCGGCCCGGGCGAAGACGCCCTCGAACAGGTCGTGGCTCAGGAGCGCGTTCTCGGGCACCCGATCCGCCATCGCCGCGCCGAAGGCGTCGACGTCGTAGATCCCCTTGCCGGTGAAACTTCCCTCCCGGAGCAGGTCCTGGTAGACGTCGGACACTGCGGATGCGTAAGGGTCGATCCCTGCCGATCCGGAGAAGATCCGTTGGAAGATCGATCCTCCATGCTCGGCCGGGAGCGTCGAGGTGATCCGCGGCTGCAGCACGCCGTACCCCTGGGTCACGCGGNNGCCGTTGTCAGGATCCCGGTCGTGGTCGAGCCGCGCAGGAGGGCATTCAGTTCCTCGAGCTTTCCCCGCTTCCGCTCCCAGCCCATCCAACAGCCCTCAGCCTCGTTCCAGCGTCGCTTCCGGTGGAGGATCAGGAACCGGGCACCTCCCCCTGGAGCCTCGCCGTGGCGCTCGTTGAGCCGGTCGATTGCCGCCGCTGCCGTCGAGAGAAGCTCGTCGTCGCCGGGCATGTGCTCGCTCGGGGCGTCGAGCCAGTCAGACAGCAGGGCGAACCGAATATCGCCCTCGCGGTTCGCCAGGTAATGAATCTCCAGACCCGCGACCCGGGCTTCGACGTCGGCCTCGCTGGTGAGGAGCATCGGCACCACGACGAGCGTTCGCAGCCGAGACGGCACGCCATCGTCCAGGTCGAGCCGAGGCAGCGCTCTCGGGCCCAGCACGTGAGTGACTTCCCAATTGACGAGGGCGATCGCCAGGTCGGAGGCCGGCAGAAACGCGAGGATCGCTATGAGGACGGTGGCGCCCGTCGGCGGCCACCCGGCCAGAAGAAGCGGCACGGCGAGGATGGGCGCTGTGACCAGCGCGAGTGTCCCGAGGTATCCACGCCCTGCCGCCCGGAGATAAACGCGCCGAAGTCGGTCGGCCAGCGGCGCCTGAACGTGCAGGACCCGCTCGAACGCGGGGCGACCTTCGGAGACTAGGTAGTAGCCGGGATCTCGCCGTCGAGCTTCCGCCGAGGGTTCGATGTCGTCGGTCGACGGCGCGGCATCCGACATCGCCACGGCCCTCCTGGCGACCTCGATCTCGGTCAGGCCCGAACCCCGCGACAGCTCTTCAACGGCGTGCCGGTAGCGATCTCGAGTCGCGAAGTCCATCTGCGCGAACGAACTACGCGCCCGAAGGACTTCGTCGACCAAACCGACGCTCTCGACGAACTCGGCCCAGTCGAACCACGAGATAAGTCGCATGCTCGTGATCACGTTTCGGACCGTCACGTTCATCGTCGCCTGGCGCTGGTGCTCCAGGCGGACAATCTCTTCGGCCGTGGCCCCTTGGGCCGCAAGAAGCTCCTCCACCCAGCCGAGTGCGGGCGTGACCGCCGGGTCTTGATCGCGCAGGCGCTGGAAGAGTTGGACGCCGGCCGCCGCGGAGAGCGACTCAGGCGACAGCCGACGCAGGGCCGCCGCCGCAACATCCGGGCTGTCCTTGCCGAGGCCGAGGAGGCTGTCGGCGAGCTCGTCCGCCTTCTGCCGATCGGCCCGGCCGCGCACGATAACCTCCGCGATACGGCGGAGGTTATCGACCAGGAGGATCCGGAGGCTGATCGCGATCGCCCAAAGCTCGCCTATCGTCAAAGGCTCTACGCCCTGGTAGGCGCGCACCATGCGTCGCAGACTCTCCGGCTCGAAGCGGCTGTCGGTATGCGCGATGTATGCCCAAGTAATGCCCAGGACGCGCGGGTAGCCCTCGAGATGGCCCTCGGCAAGCTTGGGGAGCTCGCGGTAGTAGTCCGGAGGAAGGTCGTCGCGGATCTCGCGGAGTTGCTCGTCGACGATGTGGAAGTTATCGAGAAGCCATTCGGCCGCCGGCGTGATCGACTGCTCGTCCTTGATCGCCCGGGCCAGGACGCCGTACGACTCAAGNNGTCTGCGCGTGCTGCTCCAGCCGCTCCACACTGAAGAGTTCTGCGAGAATCGGCGCTTCGAGCTCGGCTTGCGGGCGAATCAGCCGGCGAACGCGACGGGGCGGGTCCGGGAGAGGCTGGTTCGATCTCATCTTTCGCCCTCAGCGCACGGCCTGATCCGGCCTGCACTCACCTCAAGCTGGGGGCACGTCAATGATAGCGGTCCGCCTCGATTGGTTGTCTTGAAGGTGGTACCGCCCGGCAGGTTTGGCGCCGCGCGAGGGGTGACGACGAAAGACGCATCGATTCAGACGGGACACGCCGCGTCGGCGGCCGCTTAGCGCGCAACCGAGGTCGCCAAGCGGATGAGCCCGGGGGACATGCTGTAGACGCAGGCCAGGGCCGGGACCGTGCAGTCTTACTTTGGCGATTCGATAGATTGACTCTCATCTCTGAGCGGTCTACAGTCGGCCGGTGACATCGATCGGACGGACCCAACTCGAGACAGCCCTCCGTGCGCTCGGAGAGCTCCTGGCGACCCGGGGCCTCCACTATGACGTCGTCCTCATCGGGGATGGCAACCTCATCCTGCGTGAGCTGGTCACACGACCGACCACCAAGGATCTCGACCTTCTCGGCTCGTGGACGGCCACCGGGGTCGAGCCGATGCGGCCGATGCCCGAACAGCTTCACACAGCAGTTCTTGATGTCGCGCTCGCCTACGGACTCGCGAACGACTGGATCAACTTCGGCCCCGAGGCGCTGCTCGATCTTGGCCTGCCAGCGGGCTTCCTTGGACGCCTTGAACGGCGCGACTACGGCGGGCTCGTCACCTGGCTGGCGGGCCGCTTCGACATGATCTGCTTCAAGCTCTACGCCGCCGCCGACCAAGGACCGCGGAGCCGGCATCTGCAGGATCTGGAGGAACTCGCTCCGGATCCGGATGAGCTCCTGACCGCCGCGCGCTGGAGCCTCACCCACGACCCGTCGCCCGGGTACCGATCGGCGCTCGTCGAAACGCTCCGCCGCCTCGGAGTGGGGGATGCCGATGTCCGGCTCGGCTAGCGCGCTCCAGAGCGCCTTGCTCAACCGAGCGTGGACCCAGTGGATCGCGCTGGGCGTCGACGCCGTCGGTGAGCGTGACGACGCCGTGGTCGATCCTGAGGCGCTCATCGCGCTCACGGCGGAACTGGGTGACGCGGACGCGCGCCTGCGCGATGCGAGCACCGACTGGTGCGTCGCCTACGGTCGGTATGTCAACGGATCTCGCCTCAAGCAGGTGGCCCATGAGCTCAGGACCTCGCCCGAGGCAATCGGTGAGTATGTGGCCACGGTCGCGGCTGCCGCCGGCCCCACCTGGCCAATGGCGACCCGGCCGCGCCCGGACTACGTCAGGCGTGGCAAGGCTCGCCTCGACTCGGCCGTGGCGCCGCCGCTGCTGCGGATCCGCTTGCGCGCAGCCTTCGGGGTGAATGCCCGCGCCGACGTGCTTGCAGCCCTGCTGGCGGCACCCGCGATCGGCCTCAGCGTCGCCGACCTGACCCGGACGACGCGCTTCACCAAGCCGAACGTCGCATCGGCCGTCGACGCTCTGGTGCTCGCGGGATTGCTGGAGGCGCGGACGGTGGGCAACGAGCGACGCCTGACCCTGACCCGCGCCGACCAGATCCTCCCGGGGCTACGACCACCCATCGCCCAGCCAGACTGGGTCACCCGATTCGGCGTGGCCCTGGAAGTGCTTCGTTTCACTGGACAGGCAGGCCTGCCAACGTCGGCGCGGGCGATCGAGGCCCGTCGGCTAGTCGAAGGCTTGCGGACGAGGATCCTGAGCGAGGGGCTCCCCCAGCCGAACGTCGCCGCATTCGGTGACGAATTCTCGTGCGCCTTCGACCGCTGGGTGGTCCAACTCGTGGACGGCCTGAGGAGCCCGAGTCGAGCTTAGGGCGGATCGGCCGACCCAACGCCTGCGCACGCGCTGGTGAGCGAGCCCGCCCCGCTGCGCGGCGGAACACGCGACACCGCAGAGCGGATAAGTGGGTTGAACAGGAGGGACCGTCACGAGGGGAGCGATGGCTCCGGGAGGCTCAGACTTGGGAAGCAGAC
>PMIQ01000089.1 GCA_003157175.1 Chloroflexota bacterium | reverse complement strand
GGCGAGCATGGCTTGCACCCCGACGACGTTCTCGACGGCATTGCCCGCGATCGCCACGACCACCAGACCGGCGAATGCCTGGGACATCCCGAGGGTGTTCATGGCCGGCTGGAGAGCATCGACGAACCAGTCCGAGACGAAGGCCGCTCCGATGCCGGCCGCGGTCAGGACCACCACAGCCAGGCCGAGTGGCCACAGCCTGCCCGGCAGGACGGCGCTCTCCTCGGCCGCGGCGACCGTCCCTCTCTTGCCGATCGAGAACGGGATGCTGGCCACGAAGACGACCAGCAGGACGACCGACACGACCACCGAGATCTCCGTTTCGTGGCCGCGGTCCGGCCCGCCCGGCGCGGATGCGATCGTCGGGATCGCCATGGCCGCGACCGCCAGCAGCAGCAGCGTGGACATCGTGCGGGTCTGGCCGCCCCCGAACTTCTGGGCCCCGTGGCGCAAACCGCCGGCGATGAAGGCGAGGCCCAGGACCAGGAGCGTGTTGGCCAGGATCGACCCGATCAGCGCCGCCCGGACGACGTCGACCAGACCCGCCCGCAGGGCGAAGACGCCGATGAAGAACTCGGGCAGGTTGCCGAGCGCCGACTGGAGCACGCCGGTGGCACCGGGCCCGAATCGCTGGCTGAGCTGATCTGTGCCCTCGCCGACCAAGGCCGCCAGGCCGGCCAGCGCCAGGCCCGAGAGGGCGAAGACCGCCACCGGCGAGATGGCGAAGGCGCGCCCCGCCAACGCCGCCAGGGTTGCCGAAATGGCGACGATTGTGATGATGCGCGTTCGGGTTTCGAGGTAGCTCAGCAAGGCATTGCCCTCCTGATGCGATTGTGCCGAACGCGAGCGTTCAGCGTGCGGCCTGGAGCGCCGTCCCTGCGGCCGCGGCCGCCACGGCGACCTCGACTCGTGCGATGCTCTGGGACGACAGATGGCCACCCGCGTGCCCCAGGAGGAATGCCGTGAGCGTGATCGTCGGGATCTCGGCCGACTGCGATTTCATGCTCGAGAACGCTGGCTATCGAGTCCTGATGGAGATCGCGTCTGAGCGGACCGATCTGCAGGAAGACAAGCGCGCGCTCGAGGCGGGAGCCTGGGCCCATTTCCTGGACCTGCCGAGCCTGGATCCGGCGCAAGCCCAGCGCATCGCCTGGCTGCTCGACGATGCCGCCCAGATCAGGATCGAGGACTGGCAGGCGCAGGGCACGCCGTCCAGCCTGAGCGGTGCCGACTACTACGTGACGTTCCAGTCTCTGCTGCAGGAGGTCTACGGCCGCCCGCCCGATACGCATCCGTGGCTCGGCGAGGCGCCGATCGAAGGCTGAGGTCGAAGTCGAGCGGCCCGGCCATCTGTGGCGCGTCACCGATGGATCCGGACTTCAGAACGGGGGCCAGGGGACGACGGGCCGGTTGGGGTCGGGCAGGGGGAAGCGCCGCTGCGCCAGCAGGGCGTCGAGGCGGCGCACCGTCGCCCGAATCTCGGCAGGCTCCAGAAGTTCGCGGAGCTGCTCGCCCAGGTCCGACCCCAGGCCCTCGCGCAGGCGCGCAAGGACCGCCACCTCGTCGTCGTCGAGCGGCTGACCGCGCCAGCGCCACAGGACCGTCCGAAGCTTCGGCTCGACGGCGAAGCACAGGCCGTTGTCCACGCCCAGGATCCGCCCGTCGGGGAGTGGCAGCAGGTGCCCGCCCTTGCGATCGGCGTTGTTCAGGACCGCGTCCAGGAGTGCGATCCGGCGCAGGGCCGGCACGTCGTCGCCGACGATTTCCGTCACCTCGACCGACTCGTCGACCTCCATCCAGAGCTGAGCCATGCCCCGGCCGAAGGGACCGTCGCGCATGACCGTCGGTGGAATGAGGCTCCAGCCACTTGCTTCCGAGACGGCGTGAGCGGCGACCTCGCGGCACGCCAGGGTTCCGTCCGGAAAATCCGTCAGCGGTCTCTCGCCGCGGATGGGCTTGTAGACGCAGCTGGCCGCGATCCCGGGCCTGCCTGCCTGCCCGGGCTCCTCGACCAACGCGAAGAAAGTGGCGTTGGAGGCCGAGAGCAGCCGGCCGACGAGGGTGAGCTCGCCGTTGCGCAGGACACGAAGAGCAGTCGCCCGATCGAGCGCGCCGGCGACCTGGCGGCCGTCGAGGGCCGCCGCCTCCATCTCTTCGCGCGTCAGTCGCACTGCCCCGGACTGGGCATTTTCGTCCGCTCTCGGCTCGGCCATCTTGGTCTCTAGTGCATGTAGCCGTTGCGCCGGACGCAGATGTGGCCTTCGGGGTTCAACGGCTGGCCGCAGAAGGGGCACGGTGGACGGCCGGCGGAGACGACCTCGAGGGCCCGGGCGGCGAAGGCGAAGGCCTGGCGCGGCTCCAGCCGGACTCGCATCAGGTCGCCGTCTTCGTCCGTGTCATCGGCCGCGACCTCTTCCGCCTCGGGCGCCTCCTCCTCGGCCTCGTCCGCGTCCTCGGTGATCTCCCGAGCCTCCACGACGACGCTCTCGTCGTCGCCGTCCCAGACGATCGCCATCGTGCCCACCCGGAACGTCTCGGCCACAGGTTCCTCCAGGGCGCCGCGATCGATCTCGTCGGCGGGTGGATCCTCGGGCACGTCCGCGCCGCGGCTGCGCACCTCCGCCAGCAGTTCCGTCAGTCGTTCGGCCAGAAGCGCGACCTGGACCTTCTCGAGCGCGACCGTGATCACGCGAGTGCCCTCTCGAGCCTGCAGGTAGAACGTGCGGCTGCCCGGCTGGCCGACGGCCCCTGCGACGAATCGATCCGGGTTCTCGAACACGAACAACCGACGAGCCATTCAGCCTCCAGGCGATCGAAGGCGCACTCCGCGCCGCCATGTCGAATCTATACCCCCGGGCCAGACGGCTCGCTGGCCGCGAACGGATCGCTCGCGCTCCGAGATCGTTCGACCCTGCGGTCCCTCGAGGCGATGTCATCCTGGTTCAGAGCCAGAGTCACGCCACGAATATCAATCTGGAAAGTCCGCCTTGACAACTATAAAGGCCAGATGCCATAGTGGCAACTGATGAGGTCCAGGTCAGACATGGTACCGACCAGACCGCGGGAATGAAGGAAACGATGGCACGCGACGTAATCTCGACCTGTCCCGTCTGCTCGAGCGAGCTGTTCGTGACCCGGCTGCAATGCCGGAGCTGCGGCACCGCCATCGAGGGCGACTTCAGCGTCGGCCGCTTCGGACGCCTCAGCCGCGAGCAGCTGGCTCTTCTGGAGAGCTTCCTGCGGGCTCGCGGCAACCTCAAGGAGCTCGAGCGCGAGCTGAAGCTCTCGTATCCGACGGTCCGCGCCCGGATCGACGCCCTCGTTCGGGCGCTAGGTCTGGCGGACGGCGCCTTCGTCGAGGACGGCTCCGAAGACGGTTCGGGCCGGGATGAGATGAGCGCGCTGCGGCGCGATGTTCTGGAGCGGCTGGCTCGACATGAGATCACGGCGGACGAGGCGGCAGCCCTGATCCGCTCGCGGAAGGAGTAGGAGATGGGCACGCTGGAGCGCCGGGAGACGCTCACCCATCATTTGGGAAACGCGGGACGGCTTTCGGTGAAGATGGTCACCGGCCCGCTTCGCGTCCGCGGCATCGAGGGTGAAGACGTCCAGGTCACCGTGACCTACCGCATCCGCGCGGCGGATCAAGCCTCAGCGGAGAGGGCTCTGGAGAGCGGCCGGGTGGCCATCGATCGTGGCCCCAATTCGCTCGAAATCGAGACGCCCGAGCGGCGCCTGGCAACGGGCCTGGCCTGGCTCTTTGGAGGCGCCCGGGTCAGCGCGGAGATCGCCGTCGAGGTGCCCTGGGGCTCGAAGGTCCGTTTCGAGACGATGACCGGCTCGGTCGAGGCGATGAATCTTGTCGGTGACCAGAGGTACAGCACCGTCTCCGGCGACATCCGGCTGTGGTACCTGGCTGGGCTCGTCGAGGCGGCCACGATCTCCGGCGGGATCACCCTCGACGGTGGGACGGCCCTGCGCCTGCGGGCCAGCACCATTTCCGGCGGGATAAGGGCCCGCGCCGGCCTTTTCCACAGCTTGAGCCTGTCCACGACCAGTGGCAGCATGGCAGTCGTTGGAGCCCTGGACCCTGCCGGCGATTTCCGCGCCGAGTCCATCTCCGGGGGCGTGGATCTGACGCCACTATCGGGCGTGACGGCTGAGCTCAAGACTGTCTCCGGCATGGTCCATTCCGAATCGGAACATCGCGTGGAGGGCGCTCGAGGGTTCTGGCGGGCGATCGTGGGTGACGGCCGGGCGCAGCTGCGGGTCAACTCGACGTCCGGCTCACTTCGACTGCTGGCGCCGCGGCCCTCCGACACGGTTGTCCAGACGGCCCCATCGGCGAGTCCGGCCGCCCCGGGCACCGCGGCCGGGACCGTCCGGGCGGATGCACCTGCGGCGACTGGGGAAGCGGCGGCCCCAGAAGAGTTGGCCGAGAGCTGGAATCCCAACGAGACGGCCGAGGAGACGGCCGAGCAGGAGCGCGACGACCAGGCGGACGAAGAGGAGCTGGCGGTTCTCCAGGCTCTCGAGCGAGGCGAGATCGGCGTCGATGAGGCCGCGGCCCGGCTCGAGCGGACGGGAGGCAGCCACCATGTCCGGTGAGCTGGAGGCGCTCCTCCGCCTCGTCTCGGAGGGTCGCATCACGGCCGAGGAAGCGGCTCCGATCGTTGCCGCTCTGGAGGAAAAGGCCCGAGCCGACGCCCGAGGCGCCGGAGCGGGATCTGGCTCGGGAGCGGGCGCGAGTACCGGCGGGGCCGCGGCTCGCGAAGGCGGGCCCGACACAGGCCGCCGGCCGGGCGCCGCACAGGAGCTCCTCGCGGATCGAAGGCTGCGCGTCTACGTGGCCGAGGACGGGCGCCAGGTGATCAACATTCAGATCCCGCTGGCGGCGGCGGGGTTCGCGATCGATCAGGTGCCCGGTCTGTCGCCGGACCACCGGTCGCGCATCGCCGAGGCCATCCAGAGCGGCATGACGGGCCCGATCCTGGAGGTCTCCGACGACGGCGACGAGGTCCGCATAGTCATCGACTAGCCAGGCGGGCCCGCACACAAACCCAGCTCAACAGGAGATCCCGGACCGCTCGCCGGCCCGGGCCTGGACAGGTGTTGCCAAAACAGGAGTGGAGGCGGCGCGTAGGTGCCGCAAAGGGAAGGCGATGTTGCTGGAAATCGAGAATCTGACCAAGGTCTACCGGACCGGGGTTCGGGCCAATGACGGAATCGACCTTTCGATCGACTCGGGCCAAATATCCGGCCTGCTCGGCCACAACGGCGCCGGCAAGACGACGCTCGTCAACCAGGTCGTCGGCTTGCTGAAGCCGACCGCGGGCTCCATCCGGATCGACGGCGCCGACATGATCGCCGACCCGGGCCTGGCTCGCCGGCTTTGCTCGTTCCAGGCTCAATCGCAAGTTCCGATCGACGGCCTCACGCCGCGCCAGGCAATCGACCTGCTCGGCCAGCTGCGTGGCGCATCGAAGGCAGACGCCCGGCGCCGGCGCGAGAACCTGGTCGACGCCCTGGACCTCGGGGAGTGGCTCGACGTCGACGCGGCCCGGCTCTCCGGAGGCGTGAAGCGCCTCGTGGCCTTCGCCATGGCTGCGGTCGCGCCCGGGCGCGTCGTCATGCTCGACGAACCGACAAACAACGTCGACCCAGTACGGCGCCGGTTGCTGTGGCAGCAGATCCGGTCGCTCGCGGATGAGGGCGCGGCCGTTCTGCTCGTGACGCACAACGTCGTTGAGGCAGAGCGATCGATGGACCGCCTCGCCATTCTCAACGCCGGGCGGGTCATCGCCGAGGGAACTCCGGCCGAACTGAAGGCGGGGCTGGGCGCGGAGCTCCGGCTGGAGCTGGTCATCGACCCGAGGGCGACGGAGCTGCCCGTCTCACCGTTCGGTCGCTCGGTCGTGCCTGTCGGCAACCGGCTCATGGTCGGCGTTCCGATGGACGCCGCGGGCCCGGCCGTCGCCTGGGCCGAGTTTCTACAACGGGCCGGCACGGTGGAGGAGTTCACCCTCGGACCGGCAACCCTGGAGGACGTTTACGTGGCGATGGTCGATGGCTTGGGGGCCCGATCCGCCGAGATGGAGGAGGGCTTCGATGCAAGCGCTGCGTAGCTATCGGTTGCTCGTGACCTGGCAGGCCCTGCGCAAGAAGGCTTACCTGCCGCTGATGATGGCGGTACAGACGCTGTTCTCGCTCGGCATCGTGCTCGGTTACCCTCTTCTGTTCCCTACGCTGGACAGGACGACGATCTATCTGATCGCCACGGGCGCGCCTGCCATCTCGATGCTCTCGGTCGGACTCGTCGCCCTGCCGCAAACCGTCGGCGAGGCGAAGAGCGAAGGCAGCCTGGCGTACATGCGCTCGCTGCCCGTGCCGCGCCTGGCCTACCTGGTGGCAGACCTCACCGTCTGGCTTGCCATCGTCGTGCCGGGTGTCGTCCTGGGCGTGCTCGTCGGCGCCTGGCGGTTCGGCCTGGATCTGCAGGTCAGCCCCCTCGTTGTTCCGGCGGTTCTGATGGTGGCTCTCACCGCGACGTGTGTTGGCTACGCCCTGGCGTCGGTTCTGCCATACATGCTCACGGTCATCATCACTCAGGCGATCGTGGTCTTCGTCTTCATGTTCTCGCCGCTGACCTTCCTGCCCGACAAGCTGCCGGCCTGGCTGGAGACGATCCACCGGCTGCTGCCGATCCAGGCCATGGGCGAGGTGACCCGCGGCACGATCGCTCCGAACGTGTTCCCGCTGCCGCCCGGAGCTTTCCTGACACTGGCCGTGTGGTGCGTGCTCGGGTTCCTGGTGACATACGGGGCGATGACGCGGCGTGCCTGATGGGAGCGCGGCGGGGCGTTAGGCTTGGCCGATGACGCGGCGTAACGAAAAGACATTCGTCCGGTGAGCGGGCAGCCGGGCAAGCTGCCCGCCCGCGATTTCGAGGAGATCCGCCTGGCGGAGGCGCTCGAGCGCGGCCGCTGCCCCGTCTGCGACGCTCGCCAGGAGTCCTCCTTCGCCGCTCTCCGCGGTCTGGCCCGAGAGGGTGCCACGGACCGGGGGCTTCGGGCCGAGATGGACAAAGGCCTCGGTTTCTGCCAGCCCCACAGCGTCGGCCTGTCGAAGATGGAGCTCCTCCAGACGAGCAGCCAGCTGGCGACGGCGGTGCTCTTAGACGCGGTCCTGCGGCGCCGCCTGGTGGCGCTCAAGAAGCTTTCGGGCGCGGATGCCGCGGCCCAAGGGCGCGGGCTGACGGACCTGGCCGACCCAAGATGCCCGGTTTGCGTTCGGACGTCCGAAGCCTCGCGCACGGCCGTCGATCGGCTCCTGGCGCTTTCGGCCGATCCTGCCTGGGCGGGCGCCCTTGGCGCCGGCGAGCTGTGCCTGAGCGATCTTTACACCCTGTGGGCGGCGGCCGCGGCCGGCCCCCGGGACGTGCAGGCGCGCTGGACCGGAATCCTTGCCGCCCAGCTCGGCCGTCTCGAGGCGCTGCAGAAGACGCTCGCTGAGTACGCTCACAACAGCACAGTGGATCGGCGCCACCTGATAACGAGGGAGCAGCAGGAGGCCGGCNNATCGCGTTGTTGGCGACTGCGCTCGGTGACGCGTCAGTGAGGATCGGCGAAGCAGCGCTCGAAGCCCGGGGTCCAGGTCAGGCGCCCGTTCGAGCCGTCCGGGTCGGCCGTGATCGCGCAGCCCGCGTAGCCGGCCAGCCCCGCGACCCAGGCCAGTCCGGTCGGTCCCATGGCGAACGCCGCGGTCGCGTAGGCGTCGGCGTAGGTCAGGCTTGGCCCGACGATCGTGATGCTCAACACGCCCTGGGGCGCCTTGCCTGTGAACGGATCCCGCACATGGTCGCCGCGCTCATACGCGCCGGACGTGGCAATCGCGCCGTTGTGGACACTGACCACAGTGGCCACCTTGTCGGCCTGCAGCGGATGTCTGATGCCGATCCGCCAGGGCGTCAACGGCGCCGCCTCGCCACGGATGACTATGTCGCCGCCGCCGTTGATGCAGTAGTTGCACGCCCCGGCGGCCTCCAGGATCAGACCGGCATCCTCCAGGGCCCAGCCCTTGACCAGTCCGGATGGGTCGAGGCCGCCGTCTCGGCGGTGAGCCCGAATGTCGAAGTAGCCCTGGCTCGTCTCCCGCACCTGCTCACAGAGCAGAAGGACCTGGCGAAGATCGGCGCTGCAGTCGTCCTCGGATAACTCGCCGCGGCTGAGGCGGCTGACCTCGCTGTCGGGCTTGTATGTGCTGAAGCGCCGGTCGATGTCGCGCAGATGGTCGAAGGCTTCGTCGAGCGCCGCCGGTGGGACCTCCGGGTCGCGGACATCGACGCTGATTGCCGTGCCCATGATCTGCTCGACTCGTCGCAACCCGAAAAGGGGGACGGTCCCGGCCTGCGGCGCCAGCCGCTCGATCTGCTCTCGGCCCGCGGTCATGGCAGCATTATGGTGCGGCGCCTGAAAAGATGGTGCGGCGCCTGCGACGATGTTGCGGCGCCTGAAAAGTGCTCCCAAAGGTTTCGTCGAAGCGATCCGGAGGCGATCCGGAGGCNNGAGGCGATCCGGAGGCGATCCGGAAGGAGGCCAGTCGTGTTCCGACGTCGAGGCATTGTCGGCCGGCTGTTCTTTGTTCGGCGCCGTCTGCTTGGGGCGGCACTGCTCGGAGGTCTCGGCTTCGCTGCGGGGCGGGCCAGCCGGCCGGCCGGTCCGCAGGTTCGAGAGCCATCGGCCGAGTTGGCCGCTGAGCTGCGGAACCTCGCCGATTTGCCGCATCCGGTGCGCTGACCGAAGAGGAATTCTCCGCCGCCAAGCGCAGGCTGATCGAGCCCTGACCCGAGTCCGCCGGTCGCGGCTCTCACCTCGCCCGGTCAGCCGGCCTGGCCCTGCGTTCGTCCCTGCGCCTCCTTCAAACGAACCTTTGAGTGCGCTCGAGCCATCTTCCGTCGTCGTCCTTGCCTTTGCTCGGCGGTCGGAACGACTTGCGCGGCGCGTGACGCTCGGAGCCGGCCCTGACTTCGCGACCGAGCTCGTGCGGTCGGCGCAGGCAGGCGTTTCAGAATTGTGCAATGCTGCTATCAGCGGCGGCGCAGGCTGACTGGCGGCATCACCGCCGCGAACCCCTTTTCGGCCGTCCTCGGTTCGCGCTGCCCGGCGTCCCGCGAGCTCTGGCGCGGGGTTTAGTTGCCGCGAAGCAGGTTCGGCGTCGCGGGGTCTGGTGCTGCCCGTCGCGACTCCTGCGTGGAACGCCGCTTTCGCCTCGGCGCCGGCGTGTGAGCTCTGAGCTGTACCCGCCGGCCGGGCGCTCGGTGGCGTCGAGGCGGCCTTTCAGGGTTGCCGAATCTTCAGCAAGCAAGGCATTGAAATACCCGAGTCATCTGCTTAGGATTGCGTACCCAAAGCCCGTCCGGCGGACGAGCCGGACGTACCGCCAAGAACAAGGAAAGGCGATCCATGGCGATCTCGGTGGCCGCCGAGCCTCCGGTCCGCCCGACGACGGCGCGCGCGCCCGACCTGTGTCAGGCTGCGCTGCGCGCGATGGTCATCTGGCCGCGACTGGACCGGCGCGCTCTCGCAAGATGCGGCTGTGACTCGGCTCGAATTGCCAGCTACGTCTCGAGACGGACCCGGATGCCTACCCGGTCCATCGAGACGCTGCTGAACCGGTCGTAGGAGCATCGGGCGACAATCGCCGCTTCGGGGGAACCATCTATGCTGCGCCTCGCCGCCACAGCGCCACCGCGTTCGCGCGCCACCGCGGGCGAGGCCGGTCAGCCGAGGTAGCGAAAGCAGCCTGGAAGGTGGTCGTCCACCAGGCCGACACTCTGCATGAAGCTGTAGACGATCGTCGAACCGGCGAAACGGAAGCCGCGCTTGCGCAGGTCGGTCGAGAGCGAGTCCGATTCCGGCGTGGTGGCGGGCACGTCCTGGCTGCCGCTACCGTGTTTCAACGTTGGGGCCGGGCGGGGCAGCCTGGCTGCAAGGTAGGCGTCGAACGAGCCATGCTCCTCGGCCAGCGTGAGCAGGATGGCGGCGTTGTCGATCGTGGCGTCGATCTTGGCCCGGTTGCGCACGATGCCGGCATCCGCCAGCAGTCGTTCGCGGTCGGCCTCGCCGAACGCGGCCACGACCTCGGGTGCGAAGTCGGCGAAGGCCAGACGGAAGGCGCCGCGTTTGCGCAGGATCGTCGCCCACGACAGCCCCGCCTGAAAGCCCTCCAGGGCCAGCCGTTCGAAGAGGGCGCGATCGTCCGAGACCGGCACGCCCCACTCCTCGTCGTGATAGGCGACCATCAGTGGGTCGGCGCCGCGCAGGCCGTCCGGCCACCAGCACCTCACTCGAGAGTCTCCGGCCGGCCCTGACTCGTCGACCTGGTCGGCGCGAGCCGGGCGTCCTCCAGGCGTCGGTAGGCGAGGTGACGGATGGATCGGTTCGCTCATCAGGCGGTGCGTTCCAGGAAGCGGATGACCGCATCGCGGAAGATCTCGGCCCGCTCTACGACGAGCGCGACCGACCCGAGGTCGACGGGGAGGTTCAGGTCGCCGCCGGCGGCCTTGCGCATGTCCGCGGCGTCGAGCAACCAGCGGTAGTAGGCCGAGTACAACCGCCCCGTTCGGGCGAACTGGTTTCCGTAGGCGAGGCACACGGCCTGGGTGGGGCCCGGGGCGAGGCCGTCCATGTCCAGACACGCCTTCGCCAGGCGAAGCATCGCCACGCAGGCGCGCTCCGAGGCGGTCTCCGCATCGCCTGCCTCCAGCTCGCGATGGGCTGAGACGATGGCCCGATCTGCGCCGTCGACCAGCTGGGCGGCTCGCTCCTTCACACGGCCACCGCCTCGGATCGGATGGCCAGGAGATGGCCGTCTGTTCGGCCCTCCCATGTACTCTCGGCCACGAATACGCGGCTGACGATCAGCCCGAACTCGAGAGCCAGGGCGGCGCACGCGGAGCTGGTCCGCTCGAGCTCTTCACCGTAGCGGACGATCGTGTCCAGAACCACGACGACCTCCACGTCCGAGTCCGGCCTGGCCTCGCCCCGGCAGCGCGCGCCATGCAGGAAGATGCCGGCGAGTCGATCGGCGTATAGCGGCCGGAGCGTCTGCGCCAGGCGGCCCGCGACTTCGAGCCCCACGGCGTCCGGACGAGGAATGCCCTTTGGCGCAGCGCCGGCGGGGCGTATGGTGCGGGGCGGTCTGGTGGGTTCCGGTGTTGTTGCGACCGGGGCCGGCTGGATTGGCGAGGCATCTGGGTCCGCCACGGCAGGCGCGACGAGCAAAGTCCGGATCATTGTCGCGAAGGGGGAGGAACCGGCCCGGAAGTAGACCTGGTTTCCTTCGGTCTGTCGCTCCGCAAGGCCTGCGGCCACGAGACGCGCGAGCTCGCGGCTGGCCGTGCCCGGGCTTGTCCGGACGCGGCGCTGAATCTCGCGCAGGTGGAGGCGCTGGTCCGGTTCGGTCATCAGGAGAGCCAGTATCCGGCGCCGGACCGCGGACCTTCCGAGGGTCAGTTCGGTGGCAATGGTGTTCTCAAGCACGAGAACGACCGTTCTCACACATGGAACAAGCGTACTCGAAACCGAGAACAGGTGAAAAGTCCCGGCGAGAGTTACGGCGAGAGCGGTCATGGCGCCTCGCCGGAGCTCCCTGAGCATCCACGCCGGAGCGCCGGAGCGCCGGGGCGGCGTCGGGTGAAGGTTGGCATACTCACGTCATGACCACGCGGCTTCCTGGCGGGCGACCCTCAGACTTCCCGGATGCCGGCGGAGCGGGCCCGAATCCGGGTTCTCGGTCCGGTCGGCTCGACGAACAGGCCCCGCCGCGGTCGTTATGGCGGTACCGGTTGATCCGGTCGGCGATCCGGATCTTGATGAGGTCCTACGCGAGCCTCCGACTCGAGGGCGCCGAGCTGCTGCCAGCCGAGCCTTCGGTCGTTTGCTTCAGCCACCAGAACTGGATCGACCCTCTCTTCCTGATCTCGGCTCTTCCCGCAAGCCCGCGGACCTACTTCTTTGGGCCCGAGCAGGAGGACATGACCCGCGGCTTCCGGAACGGGCTGATGCGCTGGGGCGGCGTGGCGGTGCCGTATCGGCCCGGCGGTCGCGGCCTGGTCGCGGCCACGGCTCGCGTCGAGGAACTCCTGGCGGACGGCAATCGGGTTGCGATCGCCGGGGAGGGCCGAATTCACGCCGGGGAGGGCGTGATCCTGCCGCTTCTGGAGGGACCGGCCTACATGTCCCTCCGATCGGGCGTGCTTCTTGTTCCGGTGGCGATCAACGGGACCAGCTGGCTGGCTTTCCGGCGACGCGTGAGGGTGAGGATCGGGCCGCCGATCGCTTCAGCGGGGGGCGACCCCAGCCGTCCGACCAGCGAAGCGGTGCGAACCATGACGGCCGAGGTTGAGGCGGCGCTGCTCGAGCTCGTGGCGGATTTCCCAGATCCGCCTCGGTCGCGCTGGATCGGGGGTCGCCTGACCGAACTATTCAATGACTGGCCCGAAGGAGCCCGTCCGCCAGTTCCGCCGCGAGGAGGTACGGCGGGCGCGGACATGTAGCGCGATCGACCGGTTCGAGCGTCCCGATGGCTTCAGCCACGACTTCGAACGGGGCGTGGGCTTCGCATGGACGCGGCCTCCGGCTCCGAGTCTGCGATACTGCGGCCGACACGCAGAAGGAGGAGAAGTGGGCGCAACGGGCCTTGCCGCCAACCCGACCGAGTACCGTAAGAGACTCGGGGAGCAGACCGACGAGCAACTCGATTCCTGGGCCAAAGAGTTGATGAGGGACGTGGCGATCCGGAGAGGCGTGATCAAGGTCGTTACGGACGTGCGTCGGACTGCAAGCCTGGACGAGGTCGGCCTGCGGCGCGTCTACGCCCGCGGTGGCGGCGCCCCGCACACCGTCGGCTTCGATGCTCAGGGCAACCTGATGGTCCCGGCAATCTCGCTTCACTGCCTGGTGAGTGGCCTGCGCGCGGACGTCGCGGATGCCAGGGGGCGCCTGATCGACTACCTCGTAGCCAACTTCGACGAGATCGTCTACGTTTGATTCGGAGTCTCGCAGGACCGTGGTCCCGCCGCCTGGCATCGTGGCCCGCGGGGTTGGCTTCTGCCGCCTCGTCCATCCCTTTCCGTCGACCCTCGACGCGGTTGCCGCGGGCGCCATCGCTCTGATAGCGGGGGTGGATGCGTGGGTGGCGGCCCGGCTGGCCCTTGGGATGCTGGGCTTGCAGTTCGCAATCGGCGCGGCCAACGATCTGGCCGACGCTCCCCGCGACCGCCTCAGCCGTCCTCACAAGCCGCTCCCGGCCGGTCTGGTCGAGCCGCGCCAGGCCACGGCCGTCTTCCTGATCGCCGCCGTCACGGGCCTGTGGTCCGCGGCCACGGTGGGCCTTGCGCCCCTGGCCGCAGGGATCCTGGGGCTCGCGGATGGGCTCGCGTACGACCTCCGGCTCAAAGGGACCGCGTTCTCATGGGTGCCCTTCGCGGCTGGAGTTGCCCTCCTGCCGGTGTACGCGTGGCTGGGGGCCACCGGCCGCCTGCCGGGCGCGTTCTGGGGGATCGTGCCGATGGCGTTGCTGGCGGGGGCTGTGCTGGCCGTTGCGAACGCTCTGGCCGACATCGATCGCGATCGACAAGCGGGAGTCGCTTCGGTCGCGACCATCCTGGGTCGGCCCCGTGCCCTGGCGGCGACCGCCGCGGGCCTCGTGTTCCTGCAGCTGACCGTCGTTCTCTCGTCTGCGGCGGCCGGGATGGCCGGCGCGGCGCTGCCGGCTGAACTCGCGGGAGTCGCGGTTAGCCTGGTCGGGCTCAGGCTCAGCGCCTCCCCGAACGAGCAGGTCGGACGCCTGGGCTGGGAGGTTCAGGCGCTCGGGATCGCCGCGATGGGTGCCGGCTGGCTGGCAGTGCTGGTTTCGGCCGGACTCCTCTAGCTTTCGGGGCGACCGAGCCTGTGCATGTCAGCCAGGGGCGGTCGGGTGATGCAAGGATCGGTCCAGGGGCGTCAGCCAGGGGCTGTCATCGGGGTTTGGCGGGCGTTCTTGGATTGGCCGGCGGAACGGGACGCTAGCGGTCCGCGCCCCGGCGCACGAGCACGATTGCATTCTCGAGCCGGACCCGGGCGATCATGAGGTGCTTCGCCAGGTTTGCGCGGTCGGTGTCGTCGATCGTTTTCATCACGTCCGACTGGATGACCGAGATCAGTTCCGTGATGGCATCGGCGAGCTGCGATCGGACGGCGATCAGCGAGTCGTCTGTCAGCGGGCGTCGCGCGCCTCTCCCCATCCAGTTGGCCTCGGCCTCGGCCTCGATATCGTCCTCGACGGTGCCGGCCGAGCCGGTCGTCGTGGCGGCTACCTTGGAAGCGGGCTTCGTCCGCGGAGCTGCATCGATCCGCTCGCGAAGCTTCACCAGTGAAAGCTCGCCGCGAGCGACCATGTCGGCCAACTTCTTGCGCTTCTTGGCGTCGGTGACCTTGAGCAGTTCGTAGGCGTGGGAGAGGGTGTCTTTGCGCAGAGACACCAGCTCGCGAATCTCGGCAGGAGCGTCCGCCAGGCGGAGACGGTTCTCCAGATAGCCCTTGTCCTTGCCGAGCTTCTGGGCCAGCTTGCGGATGCTGTAGCCGTGCTGGCGGATCATCTTGTCGTAGATCAAGGCCTCGTCCAGCGGCGATAGATCCTCGCGCTGCAGGTTTTCGATGACAGCGATCTCGAGGGCCGTGTCGTCGTCGATGTCCTCGATCAAAGCCGGAATCGCGCCCAGGCCGGCAGCCGTTGCGGCACGCCAGCGACGTTCGCCGGCCACGAGTTGGTAGCGGCCGCCGGGGAGAGGCCGGACCAATATCGGCTGCAGGACGCCGTGCTCCCTGACTGAGGCCGTGAGATCGTCCAAGCCCGCCTTGTCCATTGCGAGACGCGGCTGATTTGGGTTCGGGTCGACCCTGTCGACGGGGATGTTGCGGACCGCGGACGGCCGAATGACCGTCGTGTCGTCGGCGGCGAGAAGGCTGAGGACGTTTTGAGAGAGCTCCTGGCCTCGCTCCTCGTTGAGGCGAGCGGTGGCAGTGGCCCGGAAATCTGGCCTAGCCAAGTGCGATTACCTCCCTGGCGAGCTCTCGGTAGTTGTTGGCGGCGTCCGAAGAGCTGGCGTACTCCGTGATGGGGCGGCCGGCCAGCGGGGCCTCGCCGAGTTTGACGGCGTTGCGGATGATCGTGTTGAAGACGTGGTTCTCGCCGTGCTCCCTCATCTCATCGAGCATCTCGCGGCCCAGGACGGTCCGGGGGTCGTAGAAGGTGGGGAGCAAGCCCAGGACCCGCAGGTTCTTGTTCAGCTTGGACCGGATCGTGTTGATGACCTTGACCAGGGCGGTCAGGCCCTTGAGGGCGTAGTACTGGGTCTGAACGGGGATGATCACGCCGTTGGCAGCGACGAGGCCGTTGATCGTGAGCAGGCCCAGCGTCGGCGGGCAGTCGATCAGGATGTAGTCGTAGTGGCCTTGAGCCCAGTCGTCGATAGCCTCGGCCAGGGCATACTCGCGCCCGATCGCGCTGAGAAGGTCGACCTCGGTGGAGGCCAGGTCGAGCGTGGCCGGGGCGACGTCGATGTTGGCCGTCCCGGTCGTGATCACGATGTCCCTGAGGTGAATCCGCGAGTCGCCGAGAACGTTAGCCATCGAGTGCTGGACCGTGGCGAGGTTGATACCGAGGCCAACGCTCAGGTTCGCCTGGGCATCCATGTCGACGCACAACACCCGCAGACCCCGCTCCGCGAGCGCGCCCGCCAGATTGATCGCGGTGGTCGTCTTCCCGACGCCACCTTTCTGGTTTGCGATCGCGATGACAATGGCCAAGGAGGATCACCTCGCTCTGAATGCTCGGTCGCGTGACGGTTCGATTCTGACGGGCCGGGAAGGCGGAGTGGTGTCGAGATGCTACCGCAGCCCGCATCGAGCGGCCGAGCTTATCCACAGGAGTTCGAAGTTGTTCACCGATTCTGTGGATATCCACAGCAATCAATCCACCCCCGAAGGTGTTATGGGAATGCGCGGGACGCTCGAGCTCGAATCCAAGCCGCAATCGCCGGCCGGCCGTCTTTGCGCAAAGACGGCCGGGCGTAGGGCCGGGTCCCTAGCGGAGATCCCTGGGCGACGAGGGGTCGTTCGAAGCGCCGGCCCGCCGTCTGAGCCTTAGCGGCGCAAGCGGCTTACACGTAAGCCCAAGTCCGTGCCATCATCCACCAGCGCGCCCGCCCGGTCGGCAGGCGGAGATGCTGGAGGAAGCGGCAGGTGTCCGACGATCAGGGAGTCAACCAGGGCGAACCGAAAGACGAATCGGCGCCCGATCCCGGCCGGGATCGCTGGCGGGCCACCACGCGGGCCAAAGCGGTGTCCCGCTCTCCCGAGCGCCAGGAGCGGTTCCTGACCACGTCCGGGATCGAGATCAAGGACCTCTACACGCGTGCCGACATCGCCGGTTTGGACGAAGACCGCGACCTGGGACGGCCTGGCGAGTACCCGTACACCCGGGGCGTCCAGCCCACGATGTACCGCGGCCGCCTGTGGACGATGCGCCAGTACGCCGGATTCTCGACCGCCGAGGATACCAACCGCCGCTTCCGGTATCTCCTCGAGCAAGGCCAGACTGGGCTCTCGGTCGCATTCGACCTGCCGACCCAGATGGGCTACGACTCCGACGCTCCCCAGGCCGAGGGTGAGGTCGGGCGTGTTGGCGTGCCGATCAGTTCCCTGGCCGACATGGACGTGCTTCTCGACGGACTGCCGCTCGGAACGGTGAGCACCTCTATGACGATCAATTCCTCCGCCGCCGTTCTCCTGGCCCTGTATGTGGCCGCGGCCGAGAAGCAGGGCGTCGCCCGTGGTCAGGTCAGCGGCACGACCCAGAACGACATCCTCAAGGAGTACATCGCCAGGGGGACCTACATCTTCCCGCCGCGACCTTCGATGCGGTTGGTGACCGACATCTTCGAGTTCTGTTCCAACGAGTTGCCGCGCTGGAACACCATCAGCATCAGCGGCTACCACATGCGCGAGGCCGGAGCCACGGCGGCGCAGGAGCTGGCTTTCACCCTCGCCGACGGCATCGCCTACGTCGAGGCCGCCATAAGCCGGGGCCTGGACATCGATGACTTCGCGGATCGCCTCAGCTTCTTCTTCGCCTCGTGGAGCGAGCTGTTCGAGGAAGTGGCCAAGTTCCGCGCCGCCCGCCGGATGTGGGCACGGATCGTAAAAGAACGGTTCGGCGCCACCANNGTGGTCCGGACGACGGTCCAGGCCCTGGCGGCCGTTTTGGGCGGGGCTCAGAGCCTGCACACCAACTCCCGCGACGAAGCCCTGGCCCTGCCGACTGCGGAGGCCGCGCGTCTGGCGCTACGCACTCAGCAGATCCTGGCGTACGAGTCGGGCGTGACCGAGACGCCCGATCCGCTCGCCGGCAGCTACTACGTCGAGTCGCTGACGAACGAACTGGAAGCTGCGGCCAACGACTACCTGGCCGAGATCGACGCGCTCGGTGGCACCCTGGCCGCAATCGAGGCCGGCTACCAGCAGCGTCAGATTCAGGAGTCGTCCTACCAGGTTCAGAGAGCCGTGGAGAGCGGCCAGAAGATCGTCGTCGGCGTCAACAAGTTCCGCGATGAGGAGACCTCGACTCCGCCGCTGCAGCGCATCGACCCCGAGGGTGAACGGCGCCAGTGCGATCGCGTCCAGAAGGTCCGGGCGGAGCGTGACGCGGCGGCCTGGGAGTCCGCTCTCCGCCGACTCGAGGACTGCGCGCGGGGAGACGAGAACCTGATGCCGCCGATCATCGAGGCGGTCCAGGCCTACGCCACGGTCGGCGAGATCTGCGATCGATTGCGGGGCGTTTGGGGCGAGCACCGTGAGTTGATCACGGTTTGAGGCAGGGGAGGGTACGGGTCTGACCCGGAGGCCAAGGGTAGCTGCGAGCAGCTGCCACATCTGGAAGCCCTGGCAGCTGTCAGCAGCTGCCAGGATCAATACAGCAGGCCGGCTTGAGCGCGCCGGGCTTCGAGAAGAACGCCGTTTTCAGAGCGTGAGGCGGACGCCCCGGCGAGCGCATCCGCCGTTTTCGTACTATTGGCCTGGCGCCGACCGGCACGCCGCCCCTCAGCGCAGATCGAACGCCTGTCCGGTCCGCCACCCGTCTCGATAATCGCAGGAGTCGTCATGGATCAGCTCAAGTCCGCTCTGCCTGAGGGCCTGAGGATCGGCAAGATCCACCACGTCGCCATCATCGTGCGCGATCTCGAAGCCGTTCTCGATCTCTACCGGGACAAGCTTGGGCTCACGGTGGAGACGGTCATGTCGATCCCGTACGACCGCGTAACGATCGGCTTCCTGCCGGTGGGCGAGGTCAAGATCGAGCTCGTGCAACCCGACGACGACACGACGGGGGCGGCCAAGTTCCTCGAATCGAAAGGCGAAGGTTTCCACCACGTCTGCTTCGAGGTGCCGGACATCCAGGCCGCGCTCGACCGGCTCGCTGAGGACGGTCTCCAGCTCATCGACAGGACGGCTCGCAAGGGGGCCGAAGGCCCGGTCGCGTTCGTCCACCCCAAGAGCTGCCACGGCGTACTGGTCGAGTTGATCGAGGCGCCCGGCGGCCCGGCATGGACGAAGCTCGGCTACTGACCCCGAGGCACGCTGGTGGGTCGGAGGGCGATGTAACGTAAGAGCCCCGACGCCGGCTGTTGCCAGCGCCGAGGCCCACTTCCTGGCGACTTGACTTGGGCTGATGTCAAATCGGACAGCCGCTGTCGGCGCAGGGCTTGACCGTTAGAGCGCCCAGGGCATGAGTCGCCATATCGGGGTTGCGCGCTCGATGACGCGGCTCAGAACAGGGGCTTGACCGTGACCGTGCTGCTGGCGGACGTCGCCCCTAACAGAGCCTCTCCGGCGCCCGGGTCATCGTAGACGGCCCTCCAGAGCGACGTCGTGATCAGCCCGCTGGCAATAGCGGAGTAGACGCCCGGGGAATTCTGCGTCAGGACGATTCCAGGCTTGGTCCACGTCGTCCCGCCGTCTGTAGAGGTGATCAGGTACACCCTCCGGTTGGCGATCAGGTTGACTGCAACCGCCTGGCCGGTGGCGACCTTGAGAGTTGCAGTGAAGGTGACTGAACTGTCCCAGGAGACGGTCGTGCTCGCCGGCGCGAGCGTCAAGGAAACCTTGACGTTCGGGAGACACGGTGAGTAGGTGCTGGCCGTGCTCAGGACGCCGTACTTCTCCTGGAACGCCGCCACGTCGCACGTCCCGTAGTAGGTCTGGTTGTAGCCCGCCGTGCCGAGGGTCTTGGCCTGCGGTTGCATGACCGTGTACGTCGCGCCCGGTCCGACGTCGGTCGTCCAGGGGTAGTGTCCCAGGCCAAGGAAGTGGCCCATCTCATGCAACAGGATGGTCTTTGCCGTGTAGCAGCCGGAAACGGCGGCGACCTCGCAGTACTTCATCCATGTCGGCGTCCCTTGCTCACTGAACCAGATGGCACCAGCGGTCGTACAGGCGATCGTGGAGGCCGACTTTGGATCTTTGATGTTGCAGGCGACGGCCTGGGCGTGGGAGTACCCCAGCTTCAGCGTCGCGCTCGTCGCAGTCGTGTAGGTGAACCTGGGCAGATTGGCTCCGATCCAGTCCGGGCGACCGGCATTGGACAGAGCGAGGGTCGCTATCTCTTGCGTTATGGCGTTCCTCAGGGCCGTCTTGGTTGTGTCAGTGCCGTTGAAACTCGGGTCGAATGTGTAGGTGTACGAGTGGCCCGCGGTTAGCCCAGAGGCCCCTATCGGCGTCGGACCGTTCACCTGGGTTCCGAGTGCGGTGCCAGACAGAGCCATGACTGCCACGGCCGCCAACCCGAGCGATGCGGTTAACTTCCTGCCTGTCCGCAACCACCCAGAACACGAGATGCTCCTGCGCATGGTTTCCTCCCGGCAGGTGGACTCAACGAAACGAGCTATCGGCCTGGGGCAACCAGCCGGGCGGACTCGCTCGCCGCACACCACTCTCGTGCGTCCGCGCGCGAGCCCAGAGTGGTCGCCAACTGCCAGGGCATTGTGTTGGCCCCTTAAGCCAAGGGCCATGGGCCATGCTGAGTATCGGCCAAGTGGTGCGGCGGGCAAATCGTCGGCAGGTCGGCCCCGTGGACGGGTCGCCAGCTCGTCCGCGCCTGGGCTGGCTATGTCGCCCGGGCGAAGAGGACGTCCTCGGCACCCTCGACGCGACGGCGCAAGTCAACGAGATTGCAGGCCAGACGATCGGCGAGGTTCCGAACCGCCTACGCCCGGTAGCCGGCCTCGAGCAGCAGCCTGGGTAGCTGGGTGGGGGATTCCGCCACGCGCACACCCGCGGCCTTGAGAGCGGCGATCTTCTCCGCCGCGGTGCCCGAGCCACCCGAGATGATTGCCCCGGCATGGCCCATGCGCCGGCCCGGGGGCGCCGTCCGCCCGGCGATGAAGGCGGCCATCGGGACGCCCTTGAGGTGCTCGGCGGCGAACGCGGCCGCCTCCTCCTCCGCAGACCCGCCGATCTCGCCGATCATCACTATGGCGTCCGTCTCCGGGTCGTCGCGGAAGAGCTTGAGCACGTCGAGGAACGTCGTGCCGATGATTGGGTCGCCGCCGATGCCCACGCATGTCGACTGACCGAGCCCGGCATCGGTCATCGCCTGCACGGCTTCATAGGTCAGAGTGCCTGAGCGCGAAACTACACCCACGCGACCTGGCTTGTGGATCGAAGCCGGGATTATGCCCACCTTCGCCTGGCCGGGCGACGTGACGCCGGGGCAGTTGGGCCCGATGAGCCGAGCTCCGGCGCGCCGGGCCGCCTCTACGACAGGGATCATGTCGAGCGCGGGGATGCCTTCGGTGATGCAGACGATCGTCTTGATGCCGGCATCGATCGCCTCGAGGATCGCGTCCGGAGCGCCGGAGGCGGGGATGTAGATGACCGAAGTGTTGGCGCCGGCCTGCTTCACGGCCTCGGCCACGGTATCGAAGATCGGGACGGTGCCGTCGATGGCGGTCTGGCCGCCCTTGCCGGGTCGAGTGCCGGCGACGACCTTCGTGCCGTAGGCGATCGCAGCGCGGGTGTGGAACTCGCCCTCCCGACCGGTGATGCCCTGGACGACCAGACGCGTCTCGCGCCCCACGAGGATGCTCATCGTGCTGCCCCCTTGGCCATCGCTACCGCCTTCTCGGCTGCCTCATCGAGCGAGGCCGCCGTCTCGAACTTCGCCTCCTCGAGCAGGCGAGCCGCCTCGGCCGCGTTCGTGCCGACGATCCGCACGACCATCGGCACCTCGCGCGACTGCTGGGCGCGAGCCTCGATCAGCCCGGCCGCGACTTCGTCGCCGCGCGTGATCCCACCGAAGATGTTGACCAGGATCGCCTTGACCTTGGGGTCCGCCAGGATCAGCTCCATGGCGCCGCAAACCGTTTCGTGGCGGGCGCCTCCGCCGACGTCCAGGAAGTTGGCCGGCTCACCGCCGAAGTTCTTGACGAGGTCCATCGTCGTCATCGCCAGGCCGGCGCCGTTGACNNAGGTGGATGAAGTTGATGCCGAGCTTGCGGGCCTGGGCGTCCGTCGGGTCCTCTTCATCGAGGTCTCGCAGGGCCTCGAGCCCCGCATGCCGGGCCAGGCCGGAGTCATCGAGCGTGATCTTCGCGTCCAGGCAGACCAGACGCTGGAGCGGCTTTCCGTCCGGGCCCGTCTCGGCGACGATCGCCAGGGGGTTCACTTCGACCAGATCCGCGTCGTTGGCCCTCATCGTGGCGTACAAGCCCTGGGCGATGGCGACGAACGGATTGAGGAGGGGATCTCGCAGGCCGATGGCCAGCCCGAGGCTGCGCGCCTGGAAGGCCAGCAGGCCCAGCTCTGGGTCGGCCGAGACACGGTGGATCGCGCCCGGGTTCTGGCGCGCCACTTCCTCGATCTCGACGCCGCCCTCCGCCGAAGCCATCAGCACGATCCGGCGGCTGGCTCGGTCGATGATGGCACCGAGGTAGTACTCCTTGACGATCTCGGCAGCGGCACCGACCAGCACCTTGCGGACGGTGATCCCCTTGATGTCCATCCCCAGAATCCGTGCGCCGACCTCCCGGGCCTCAGCGGGGCTCGAGGCCAGCTTCACTCCGCCGGCCTTGCCGCGGCCGCCCACGAGAACCTGGGCCTTGACGACCACGCGACTCGCGCCGGAGGCGAAGAAGCGCTGGGCCGCCATCTTCACCTCATCCGGGTTGCGGGCCACTTCCCAGGGCGGCACGGGCAGTCCCTGGGCGAGCAAGAGCGACTTCGCGTCGGCTTCCTGGATCTTCACGCCGGCCACTCCCGATATCTGGCAGACGAGGGGCGGTACCGGATCCGCGGTGGCCCCCGGTGCAATTAACCGATCCTAGCAGGAGGCCACGCGGAGGGGTCGGGCGGCGCTCCGGAACCCCACTCCTTGCGTCGGTGTTCAGGCGGCGGCCGGCCCGAGTCGAGACCGGCGAACCGCCCGCCCGCTCGAGAGGCTCAAGCGGCCGAACCGGCGATCCTGGGTAGGCAGCCGCGCCTCCGGCTTGTGGCTAGAATTCGGCCCATGACCCAAACAGTGACGCTCATTCCGGGAGACGGCATCGGTCCCGAGCTCGCCGAGGCAACAAGGCGAGTCCTCGACGCCTCGGGCGTGAAGTTCGATTGGGAGGTCGTCGAGGCCGGCGAGGCCGTGATGGAGAAGGAGGGGACGCCGCTGCCGCAGTCCGTCCTCGACTCGATCATTCGTAACAAAGTCGCGATCAAGGGACCCATCACGACGCCGGTCGGGGTTGGATTTCGTTCCGTCAACGTGGCTCTGCGCCAGTCGCTCAACCTGTACGCGAACCTTCGGCCGGTCCGCTCCATCCCTGGCCTGAAGACGCGCTACGAGAGCGTGGATCTGGTCATCGTCCGTGAGAACACCGAGGACCTCTACGCCGGCATCGAGCACATGGTCGGACCGGACGCCGCCGAGAGCATCAAGATAATCACTCGCGCCGCCTCGGAGAGGATCGCCCGCTACGCCTTCGAGTACGCCGTCGCAAACGGCCGACGCAAAGTCACGGCCGTCCACAAAGCCAACATCATGAAGCTCTCAGACGGCCTCTTTCTGGAGAGCTGCCGGACGATCGCCGCCCTTTACGAAGGCCTTATCGCCTTCGAGGATCGCATCGTCGACAACATGTGCATGNNCATCGTCAGCGACCTGTGCGCCGGTCTCGTCGGCGGGCTGGGCGTGGCTCCGGGGGCAAATATCGGGACGGAGGCGGCGGTCTTCGAGGCCGTCCACGGCTCCGCCCCCAAATACGCGGGCCAGAATCGGGCCAATCCCACCGCGCTCATGCTGTCCGGCGTGCTGATGCTCCGTCACATCGGCGAGCAGGCCGCCGCCGAGCGCGTCGAGGCCGCCATTCGGGCGGTGATCGCCGAGGGCCGCACAGTCACGGTCGATCTCGGCGGCTCGGCCGGAACGAGCGAGTTCGCCGATGCGATCGTCGCCCGCTTGGAGTCGCCGGCCACCGCGGCCTGATCGCCCAAATCCGGATCGGTCGAGGTCCGGTCGCACAAGGTTCGGGAGGCGCAATGCTCCTGCTTCGCTATCGCGGCTCCGAGGGGATGCTGGCCTGGGCTTTCCATCGCATCTCGGGGATCGCCATCTGGCTCTTCGTCCTGCTCCACGTGCTGGACATCTACCTCGCCGGCGGCAACCCGAATGTGTACGACGACATCCTCAAGTTCTACGCCAGCACGCCCGGCCGGATCATGGAGATACTCCTTGGAGCGGCACTCCTGTACCACGGCCTCAACGGTCTGCGGATCATGGCCATGGACTTCTGGCCGCGGCTGACCGTCTACCACAAGCAGATCTGGTACGCGAACTGGATCATCTTCGTCGCCGTCGGCTTGCCGGGGGCGTGGTTGATCATCAAGCCGGCCCTGGGCCTGTAGGAGGAGCGGCGAGATGGCTCTGTATTCGCGCTCCGGCCGGCCCAAGCCCCAGAGCGGCGGCTTCGAGCTGGCCTCCTGGTACTTCATGCGAGTATCGGGCGTGGCCCTCTTCGTCCTTGCGTTCGCCCATTTCAGCCTCGAGCACTTCCTGTTCGATCCCAGTGAAGAGAGCGCCACCTGGATCTTCAACCAGCGTTGGAACAGCCTCTTCTGGCGCAGCTTCGACTGGCTGCTGCTGATGATGGTGGTGCTGCATGCTTTCCTTGGAATGCGCACCGTGACCATGGACTACCTCAAAGGCGGCCGCCGAACGCTGGCCTTGGCCACGCTCTATCTGGTCGGCGTCGTGGTCTTTGCCATGGGCACGATCGTGGTCATGTCCGTCCCTCTCACGATGCCGGGCTGACCGATGGACCACCCATTCGATGCGATCGTCGTCGGGGCCGGCGGCGCGGGCCTATGGGCCGCTCTGGAGCTTGCCCGCGAAGGCGTCAACACCGCCGTCCTCACGAAGCTCTATCCCACCCGTTCCCATACCGGCACCGCCCAGGGCGGTGTCTGCGCC
>PMIQ01000085.1:3224-5900 GCA_003157175.1 Chloroflexota bacterium | reverse complement strand
TTCGGTCCGTCGTCCTGGGGTCGACGAGGTTGCGCAGGGAGGCAGGCGTGCGAGCGAGTCGGGGAGTCGGCCGGGGCCGAGGCCTCGCAGGACGTTCGAACCGACAGGCTCGGGCTGACTACTATCCCGGGTCGGCCGGCTCGTCGGGAGATCGACCGCTTCACGCGCCGCCGGCCCTCCCCCTCCGCCCCTCAATCCCGACTGTCGAGGACTTCGCGCACGCGTGCCGCGAGCGGCCATCGGTCGCCCATTCGAACGGGAAGACAGCCGCGGAACTCGGTTTTCGCGTTGGGCCTGGCGGTGCCACGAGAACCGTCGTCGACGGCAGATCTCGTTGTCCACGGTCGCGCCTGATAGACTCACGATTCCCCGGAGCGGACCCGCGAGTTGGGTTGCCCGGCGGGCCGAGGACTGATGTCGAGAACGAGTCGAGTCCCAGCGACGAGGAGGCGGCGCGACCGCAAGGGCGGACTGATGCGCGCCCTCAACTGGCTCGCCTTCATGCCGCTCGCCAGCCGCACGCCGATGTACGCGCGCCTCATCTGGGCACTCGTCCTGGACTCGCGGATCCCGACCAGCCGCAAGGTCATTCTCGTAGGAGCCGCCGGCTACGTGCTGGTTGGTCGAGACCTGATCCCGGACGACATTCCAGTCCTGGGCGGGCTCGACGATCTGGCTGTGGTTATCCTCGCAGTAGAAGTATTCTTCGACGGCATTCCCGACGAGATCCTCGAGGAAAAGCTCGGAGAGCTCGCCATCGACCGCGAGGCTTTCCGTCGGGACATAGATCAGGTGCGGCGGCTCACCCCCGCACCGATACGAAGGATCATTCGCCGGCTGCCCGACGCAATCGATTCGGCAGGCCGGCTGATCGCCAAAGCAGAGCTCGGACCGAAGGTTCGATCGCTCATCTAAGGAGGAATCGTTCGCGTGAAGGTCATCCTGACCGCCGACGTCGACAAGCTCGGCAAGAGCGGCGAGATGAAGGAAGTCGCCGAAGGCTATGCCCGCAACTTCCTGATCCCTCGGAAAGTCGCCGTTCCCGCCGCCGGCGGTGCCTATCGCGCCTGGCAGCACGACATCGCCAGTCGCGAAGAGAAGCGGCAGCGCGAACGCGAGGAGGCCGAGATCGCGGCCACCCGCATCGGCAGCACGACGCTGACGATGGGCGTCAAGGTCGGCGAAGGCGGCAAGCTCTACGGCTCGATCACCGCCAAGGACATCGCCGACGCGCTGGCCCGCCGCGGTATCACCGTCGACCGCCACAAGGTGGAGCTGCCCGACCCGCTCAAGTCGCTGGGCACCTACAAGGTGGCGATCAAGGTCTATGCGGGCATGACGCCCGAGGTGACGATCGTCGTCGAGCCCAAGGGCTGACACGGGTCTCGAGGCTACCTAAGGCTCGTACAGCTCCGCCGAGTTGAGAATCGTCGCGCCGTCGTCGCCTCCCGCGATGAGGACGCTGCCATCAGATCCTGGTCCGTCCGGCGCCGCCCCCCTCGCCATGCGGGGCCTGTCGCGCGATCATTCGGGCATGACCGGCGGCCGCCTCACGATCATCCACGTGGACCTCGACGCGTTCTTCGCGGCGGTGGAGCAGCGCGACCACCCGGAGTTGCGCGGCAAGCCCGTGATCGTCGGTGGCGAACCGGGATCGCGCGGCGTCGTCAGCACCTGCAGCTACGAGGCGCGCAAGTTCGGCGTCCATTCGGCGATGCCAATTCGGACGGCGCTCTCACTCTGCCCGGACGGCATATTCGTGCCGGTCGACGGCGCCAAGTACCAGCGCGTCAGCCGCGAAGTTATGACCGTGCTGCGGCGCTTCACGCCGGCCGTCGAGCAGGTCTCGATCGACGAGGCGTTCCTGGACGTCGCCGGTTCGGAGGGGCTTTTCGGGCCCGCACCCGAGATCGCCCGCCGCATCAAGACTGAGGTCGTCGCAGCGACCGGACTGACCGTTTCGGTCGGCGTCGCGACGAACAAGCTCATCGCCAAAGTGGGGAGCGACCTCCGCAAGCCCGACGGCCTGGTCGTGGTGCCTCCCGGGGAAGAGGCCGCCTTCCTGGCCCCGCTGGAGATCCGGCGGCTGTGGGGGATCGGGCCCAGGACGGCCGATAGACTGCACGGGCTCGGCGTTCGAACGATCGGCGAGCTGGCGGCGCTGCCGGTGGAGACGCTCGCTCGAGCGCTCGGGGACCATGGCGCTACGCTGCACGATCGGGCGCTGGGGATTGACTCGGACCCGGTGGTCGGCGGCGGGGAGGCGGCCAAGTCCGTCAGTCATGAGACGACGTTCGCCGTCGACGTGATAGACGCGGCCGAAATCGAACGGACGCTGCTGGCGCTGACCGAAGGCGTGTCGGCCCGACTTCGGGCGGCGGGAATCCGCGCCGGCACCGTGGCCGTGAAGATTCGAGACTCCCAGTTCCGAACGATCACGCGGCAGAAAGCGCTGCCGGAGCCGAGCGACCTGACGGACACGATCTGGCGGGCGGCGCTGGAGCTGGTCCGACCGGAGGTTCGAGGCAAGAGGATACGGCTGCTCGGCGTGGCCGCGACCGGGCTGGGCCAGCCCGAGCAGACCAGCATGTTCGAAATCGTGGACGAGAAGCAGCGGCGCGTGGTGGACGCCACCGACGCGGTCCGGCGGCGCTTCGGCGACCGGGCCGTCACGCG
>PMIQ01000085.1:0-3188 GCA_003157175.1 Chloroflexota bacterium | reverse complement strand
AGTGACACGCTAGGTGTCACACCCGACGGGCACGATCGTGGGGTCAATGAAAGCGCCGAGCACCCAGCCTTGACATCGAACGTTTGTTCGACTAGTCTGCGAAGCGCAATAGAACGTCCGTTCTTCCGCTCAAGTGCCCGTGAGCGAACGACGGCCCGCCAAAGCGAAGAGGAGTCCGCGATGGCCATCGTCCGCATGGATCCCGTCAACGTCCGCGTCCGAGCCGATTGGCTGGACGGCACTCCGCGCGAGATCACCTGGGGCGAGGTACGCCTGCCGGTCACGCGCCTCACCGCGGTGCGCAGCGAGACTTCGGCCTTTCGCGCTGCCGTCGGGCCCCGCACGTACTTCGAAGTCGAGACGCCGGGAATCAAGCTCGCGCTCTGCTACACCCATCGATCGCACCGCTGGACGGTCGACGGTGTAGACGATGGGGTCAGTCTGGCCTCAATGCCCGGCCGGCCGAATCTGCCACCGACTGACGGAATCTGCCACTGACTAACGGGAATGGTGGTTTGTTCCCTACAATCGACGTATGGAACAGAAGCGGAAGACCGTCTCGTTCGCAGATCTGACCGTTGGCCAGTTTGTAGAGCGCCTTTCCTCGGCCGAACCCGTTCCCGGAGGAGGAGCGGCTTCCGCCCTGGCGGCGGCGCTGGGCGCGGGTCTCGTTTCCATGGTCGCGGGCCTCTCGATGGGCCGGCCCAAGTACTCGGCGTATGAGGCGACTCTGGTCCGGGCCGATGCCACGGGCAAGGAGCTCGCGGCCGAGTTGCTGACAATTGCCGACCGAGACGCGGCCGCGTATGCGGGCTATTCCGCGGCGCTCAAGCTGCCGCGGAACACGGAACAGCAGATGGAGGCGCGGCTCGCGGCAATTCGAGCGGCGGCGCGGCTGGCGTCGGATGCGCCCTGGGACTGCGTTCGCGCGTGCCGGCGGTTGGCTGAGATCGCCGAGGCGCTCGCCGGGCGGAGCAACGTCAACGCCTCGAGCGATGTTCTGGTGGCGGCGCTGCTCGCCGAAGCCGGCGCGCGTGGAGCGGCTGAGAACGTGCGGATCAACCTTCCTTCCACGGGCGACGAAGAATTCTCGCGGACGATGAGCGACCAGGTCGACGAAGCCCTCCACGACATTTCGGCGCTGGCGTCTCGAACCAGGGAGATCGTCCTGTCCGAACGGGCTGTGGATCCGGAGGAAGAGTGAGCGACCGCCCAGACCGGACGACCGTCGCGACCGAACTCGCCGCGACCGCGCCAACCGCCGCCGCGTCGGCGACCGCGACCGCCGCCGGGGCCGCCGCTGCCGCGACCGCGGGCCCCCGCCTCCTGGCGGGCAGCCCTATCGCGGCCGAGATTCGCGCGGGCCTCGTCACGGACTTCGCCGCGTTCAAAGAGCGCTGGGGCTACGTGCCCACGCTCGCGATCGTGCTCGTCGGCGCGGACGCGCCTTCGGCCGTTTACCTCCAGCAGATCCTTCGAACGTGCGAGAAGGTCGGCGTCCAGGGGCGGCTCGTCGAGATCGGCTCTGATGCCACCGCGGATGCTCTCTGCAACGAGATCGAGCGCCTGAACGCCGATCCGGCCGTGGCCGGGATCATCGTCCAGATGCCTCTCCCGGCCGGTATCCCGCTCCGGACCGTCATCGACTCGATCGACCCGGCCAAGGACATCGACGGCATCCACCCCCGCAACGCCGGCCTGCTCTCGCTCGGCTACGACGGCTTCCTGCCGGCGACGGCCCAGGCCTCGGTCGAGATCCTGAAGCGTTCGGGAATCGAAATTGCCGGCAAGCGCGTGGTCGTCGTCGGCCGCTCGAATGTGGTCGGCAAGCCGGCCGCGCTGCTGCTCCTGCGCGAGCACGGCACGGTCAGCCTCCTCCACTCGAAGACGCGCGACCTGGGTCGCCACACCCGCGACGCGGAGATCCTGGTCGTCGCCGCCGGCAAGGCGGGACTGATCACCGGCGCGATGCTCTCGCCGGGGGTCGTGGTGGTGGACGTCGGCATCAACGTCGTGCCGGACGGGCAGGGCGCGGAGCGGCTCGTAGGCGACGTGGACTTCGAATCCGCGAAGGGCGTCGTCTCGGCGATCACGCCGGTGCCGGGCGGCGTCGGGCCGCTGACGAACGCGCTCCTGCTGACGCATCTCCTGCGGGCGGCCACGGATCAGGCGGAGCGGGGAGCGGCCGCATCTGCGGGCGGCGCGCCCGCGGCGAAGGGCGCGAGCCGATGACCGCCAACCCGATGCCCAACAGCCTCGAGATCGCCCGGTCCGTGACCCCGCGGCCGATCATGGAGCTCGCCCGCGAGCTCGGCCTCCACGATGAGGAAGTCGAGCTGTACGGGCCGTACAAGGCCAAGATCAGCCTGGCCGGCATCACGCGGCTGGAGGCGGACTCGGCGGCGAAGGGCAAGCACGGCAAGTACGTCGTCGTCACGGCCATCACGCCGACGCCGCTGGGCGAAGGCAAGACGACCACCAGTATCGGGCTGGTCCAGGGTCTCAACCGGATCGGCCATCGAGCGGCGGTCTGCATTCGCCAGCCTTCGCTGGGCCCGGTCTTCGGGATCAAGGGCGGCGCCGCGGGCGGCGGCTACAGCCAGGTGATCCCGATGGAGGACTTCAACCTCCACCTGACCGGCGACAATCACGCGGTCGGCGCCGCCCACAACCTGCTCGCCGCCTTCGTCGACAATTCCTTGACCCACAACAACCCGCTCGGCATCGACCCGCTGGGCGTGCTCTGGCCGCGAGTCGTCGACATCTCCGATCGCGCGGTTCGCAAGGCGATCATCGGCCTGGGCGGCCGCGAGAACGGCTACCCGCGCGAGACCGAATGGCAGATCACCGTGGCTTCGGAAGTCATGGCCGTCCTGGCCCTCGCCTCGGACCTGCAGGATCTGCGCCGCCGCCTCGGCCGGATGGTCGTCGCGACCAGCTTCGACGGCAGGCGCATCACCGCCGAAGACCTCAAGTGCGCCGGCGCGATGACCGTCCTGCTGCTCGACGCGATCAAGCCCAACCTGCTCCAGACCCTCGAAGGCGGGCCGGCGTTCGTCCACTGTGGCCCATTCGCGAACATTGCCCACGGCAACAACAGCGTCCTGGCCGATCGCCTGGCGCTGGCGACGTGCGAGATCGCCTGCACGGAGGCCGGCTTCGGGGCGGACATGGGCGCCGAGAAGTTC
>PMIQ01000026.1 GCA_003157175.1 Chloroflexota bacterium | reverse complement strand
TTTGGCGTGGCGACGGGGGAGCGGGGTCGACGGCCGGTCCTGCAGTTACCGGCCCGAAGCGGGCTTGCGGCGGCCGTTGCCGCGCTTGCGGGTGGCGCCGCGGCCGGGAGACCAGCGCGCCGGTTCGGCTCCGCCGGTGTCGCCGGCGTCAGGGCCGGCATTCGACCCCGCCCGCACAGCCCCCTGCCCTATCGATTGCGCCGGCACCAGGCCCGGCCGACCCGGCGCGGGAGCCACAAGGCGCTGGCGTTCGAGCAGGCCGATCAGCCAGCCCGTTCGGGCCGTTCGGCCGCCCCATCGCCTGACCACGCTCGACAGCTCAATGTCGTCGGTGACGACCAGCGTGCCCGAGTTGTCGGTCCGCTGATTCTCGAGCAGGTGGGCGATCAGCTCGTCGGCGGTGGACCGTCCCGAGTAGCGAACCTCCACTCCCGAGGCGACGTGGCGAGCGACGAGCCCGTGCTCCGGCGAGCCATCGAGGACGACGGTGATCACGACTCCCGGGGGCACGATGGCGCGCAGTCGGCCGATCAGCGCCGCGGCAGGGAGTGGCGTCGGGGACCGCCGGATCGCGTGGAGGACGTTGGTGCCGTCGACGACCAGGCGCGCGATGCCCTCGAGAACGCGGCGATCGTCAGGCATGGGAGCGCTCAACGCCCACGGCGCCGGCTTCCGCAGCGGCGCCGGGGCCCGCGGCGCCGGGGCCCGCGGCCGAGTGGCCCGCGCTGCTTCGGCACACATGTGTTCGGCCGATCCCGCGCTCTTGCCGTTCGTCCGCTAGCATCCCGTTCATGCTCCTGCTTGTCGATCTCGATGGCGTGGTCTATCTCGGCGCGGCGCCCGTGCCGGGCGTGGCCGCCGTCCTGGCCGCCCGGGCCGCCGCCGGCGATGACGTCGTGTACGTGACCAACAACTCGATGTGGTACCGCGCGGATTACGTTACCCGCCTGTCGAGTATGGGGGCTCCGGTCTCACCCGACCGAATCGTTTCCTCGGCTCGCGCAACGGCGCTCTATCTGGCCGAACAATCGCCCGTGCCGCGCTGCGCGCTGGTGGTCGGAGGCGCCGGGCTCGTCCACGAGCTGCGCGACGTCGGGATCGAAGTCATGCCCTCGGCCGAAGCTGCGGAGCGGTGGACGGCCAACGGTCGAGACGCCGTCGCGGCCACCCGTGGCGTGGATACCGTCGTCGTCGGCCTGGACATGGAGTTCACCTACGCCCGACTCGCCGTCGCAGCCGAAGCGGTTCGGGCGGGAGCTCGCTTCGTCGTCAGCAACCGCGACCCGATCTACCCGATGGAGCACGGTTTCATGCCCGGAGCCGGGGCCGTGGTCGCGGCCGTCGTGACCGCCAGCGGCGTCGAACCGGTTTCGCTCGGCAAACCCGGGCCGCTGCTTCTGGAAGTGGCCGCGCACGCCATCGGCCGACCCGCGACCGAGGCCGTGATGATCGGCGACAGTCTGATCACCGACATTCCGGCGGCCATCGCCGTCGGGGCGCGCTCCGTTCTTATGCTGACCGGCATCAGCACCGCCGCGCAACTCGCGGCGCTCCCCGCCGCCGATCGTCCGACCGAGGTAGCGGCCAACGCCGAGGAACTCGCGGCCGCGCTGGATCGGCTGGCCCGCGAGTAGCCCAGCCTTTGGCAGGATGGCCGTGGACGATTACCGGCGACGGACCGGCCGCCTCGGCCGCGCCGGCTCCGGGCCGCCCCTGGGCCGCGCCACCGCGCGAGCGCGACCACGCCCCGCCGCGCCGCCCCTCGGCCGCAAATAAGGCCGAGTGAAGCCGGCCAGTCCATTCTCATTCTGTGGATCGCGTCCATCTCGGCAACACGTTCCGGGCCATCCGTCTGGAGCTCGGGCTCCGACAGGCCGACGTCGCCGTCCGGGCCGGCACCTCGCAGCAGACCGTATCGCGCGTAGAGCGCGGCTGGTTCGGACCGATTTCGGCGGACGCCCTGCAAGCCGTGGCCGAGGCGATCGAGGCAGACCTGACGATCGGGCTGAGATGGCGAGGACCCAAACTGGCTCGACTGCTCGATCGAAGGCACGCTCAGTTACAGGATCGGGTAGTGCGCCTGCTTTCGGAGGCTGGCTGGGAGGTCGGCGTCGAGGAATCGTTCAACTGCTTCGGAGAGCGGGGATCGGTCGACATCCTGGCGTGGCGACCCGACTGCCGGGCCCTCCTTCTAGTCGAGATCAAGACGGAACTGGTCGACCTGCAGGACACCGTCCGGACACTGGACATGAAAGCTCGAGTCGTTCCCCGGGTGGTCCGGTCGGAGCATGGCTGGGCCCCGAGGGCGATCGCCACCGTCCTCGTGCTTCCCGATGCCAACGTCCACCGCGCAGCCGTGGCCCGACATGCCGCGCTATTTGCCGCGGCGCTGCCGGCGCGCAGCCGCGAAGTGCGCCGCTGGCTGGCGGAGCCGCTTGGGCCTCTGCGCGGCGTCTGGTTCCTCCCTAACACGCATCGGGTGAGTACTGCAGAGAGCCAGGGGTGCACCCAGCGCGTGTCGAGGAGGCCGAAACCCTCGCGCGGGGGGTGCGCTCTCGCCCCCGACCGCCGCACGAGCATGGCAACGGGCCGCGACCCGACCAGCCGGATCCCGACAGAGCCCAAACCGAGTGCTGCGGGCGCCCGACACCTCCAGCCTCCAACTTAGTACTCAGCCCATGCGTGATAGGGAGAGGCCGAGCCACGCCCGGCGGCGAGAGCC
>PMIQ01000023.1 GCA_003157175.1 Chloroflexota bacterium | reverse complement strand
GATGCGCCTCAAGACGATCGGGCGCCGCACGGGCCGGGAGCGCATTGCGATCCTCGGTTACTACGAGGACGGGCCGAACCTGGTCACCATGGCCATGAACGGCTGGGCAGAAGGCGAGCCGGCCTGGTGGCTCAACCTCCAGGCGCAGTCCGAGGCTCGCGTCGACCTTGTCGATGGATCGCGCGCGGTGCGCGCCCGCGCGGCGGTGGGGGACGAAAGATCACGCCTGTGGGCCCGGTGGCGCGACATGGGGACCGACGTCGACGCGTACGCCACCCGGCGGTCCTCCACCGCGGTCGTGATCTTGGAGCCGCTGCCCGAAGCTCAGTGAAGTTCCCTGCGGGGACAGCGCCGGGGAGGGTCGGCTGCGGAGCTGTCTCGACTACGGCGACGTGGTCATCGAGTTCGCCAGCCGTCATCCTTCCGCTCAGGCGTCGCGTACTGTATTGCACAGGCAGCGACCAGGCGAGCCAAACAGGGGATGATGTTCGACCAGGCTGACGCGACCACGACCAGGCCGAAACGAGACCGAATTCGCTATCGACTCGGGTGCGCCAGCGCCGTGCTGGCCAGCCTCGCGCTCGCTCTCATCGTTGCGATTTCGGCCGCTCTACTACTGCCCGTGAACTCCTGCGCCTGTGCTATGCCATTGGATCTCGTCGTCCAGAACTACAGCCATCAGGACGCTTCTGTGAGCTGGAGTCAGCCCGGGCTGTTCGGCACGCCCCTACGGGGCCTGTCGGGCGGCGCAGTGGCATCCGGCTGCAGGACACTATCGGCAGGACTGCGGAGTGGAGTAGTCGAGGTGTCCGTCAACCAAGGCGGAGTGAGGCGCACCTTCGATTTGCACGTTCGGGACACACAAGCAGACCTTCCTTGGGCGATCGTCATTGGCGCTGACGGGCACATCGCGGATCCAGTCAGCGGAGATCCCCCAGGTGGGCTCCGCCAGCAGGACGCACTCTGCTGACCTTTCGGCGTCTGGCATCTAGCTTGGCACTGCCTGGCGTAGGCCCACACCATGGCTTGATCGTGCACGCTAGTCGTATCCGGCGGCCTGGCTAGCGCTATGGCTGCCCGCCGCGTGTGCGCCGTTGGAGCCTTGGCGGGCGCTTCAGGCCTTGTTCGGCAGCGCCAGTCGGGCCGCGAGGCTCGGCCGGCCGGATGACTACGTCCAGCAGCCGGCGACGACTCTGGCTGCCGCGCCGGTTGCCCGATGTAACGGACCAGATTGGCCCGACCGGCCGGGCGACCAATTCCTCCATGGCCGCGGCCTCCAGCGGTCGCGCGAAGAGGAAACCCTGTGCGAGCGGACAGCCCAGGTCGCGCAGGCGCTCTCGCTGGGTCGATGTCTCGATGCCCTCGGCGACGGTTGTCATCCCGAGCGCCCGCGCGATCTCGATGATGGCGCGCACGACACCGGAGCCTCGGGCTGGATCGTCAAGCGGTGCGACGAACGACCGGTCGATCTTGATGTAAGAGACTGGGAACTCCTGGAGGTACGCGAGCGACGAGTAGCCGGTCCCGAAGTCGTCTATGGCGATTGCCACGCCCAGGGCGCGCAGGGCATGCAGCCGCTCGAGGACAGCGGCCGTGTTCTGCAGGAGCAGGCTCTCCGTCAGCTCCAGCGTGATCCAAGTCGGCGACGCACCGGCCTGCGCCATCGCGGCCTGCACGGTCCACGGGAGCTGGGGGTCGGCAACCTGCCGGGCCGACAGGTTTATCGATACTCGAGGCACCGGACCGCGCGCCAGGCCAGCCCAGTGAGCGACCTCCACGCANNGATGAACACGCCGGGACCGAGCCGCCCACGGGTCGGATGGTCCCAGCGGACGAGGGCTTCCGCGCCGGCGAGCTCGCCTGTCTGCAGATCGACGATGGGCTGGTAGAGCAGCACGAGCTGACCCTGCGCGACCGCCCCGCGGAGTTCGGTCTCGAGCTCGACCAGGCTCTGCGCGGCCTGCTGCATAGCCGGCTCGAACGTGACCATCCGATCGCCACCCGCGTCGCGCGCGACCGACCTCGCCAGCTGGGCGCTTCGCAACAAGCTGATCGCGTCGGCGTCGGGCCCGACAGTCGTCGCCATGCCGAGGCTGACCGTCAGATGGAGCGGCCCCTGACTGGCGGACATCGGCTGGCGGAAGGCGGCCAGGANNGATCGCCGTCGAGCAGCACACCGAACTCGTCCCCGCCTAGGCGGGCGCACGTGTCGGCCGCCCGAACCGAGGCTTGGAGCCGCCGCGCGCACTCCTCGAGCAGCCGATCGCCGGCGGCAAGCCCGAGACTCTCGTTGACGCGCCTGAAGCCGTCGAGCCCAGGAAGAGCACCGTCGTTGGCCGTCCGGCCCTCTTGCCGCTCGCGAGGGCCTGCCCGAGGCGGTCGTGGAACTGTGCCCGATTCGGGAGGTTGGTCAGCAGGTCGTGGAGCGTTACCTGTGTCAGCTGCTGTTCGAGGGTCTTGCGCGCGCCGACGTCTCGCGTGGTCAGCACGATTTGGCCGACGGACGGATCGGCCCGCAGATCGGCGGCGATCGTCTCGACCTGCCGCCAGTGGCCACTCGCATCCCAGAGACGCCATTCAAGCGGTCGGGCCATAGGCCGTCCGGCCACCACGTCTGCGACGAGGGCGCGCAGGCTGTAGACGATCACTCCCGTGCGGTGCGCGGCGCACCGTCTCCCCAGTCGCGCGACACGCGTGTACGGGAATTGTGCGCCGTCCTAGCAGACAACGAACGCCTAGACTCCGCCCGCGAACGGCTGGCATCCAGATCATGAGCGAGACCGGCCAGTCTGGGGCCGAGGACTCAGTTTGGCGCTTCCTGCGCCGCTTCAGGCGCCCAGGATACGGGATCGTTCGGAGTCAGCCAACCCCCGGCCTTGAGCGGAAAGACACGCCCGAATAGGCCGCAGATAGAGGCTCCCGATAGGCTCCCTTCGGCCCCTGCTGGGTGCCGGTGATCATCGGTTTCGGAACAGACCGGAGGCCGTGGGCCGCGCGCGGCTAGTGCCCTGGATCTGGTAGAGCGGCGTCTGGGTGACAGAGAAGGCCTACCGCTTGGCGTGCCAGAGCCCCAGAGGCGGCAACTTGCACGATCGTTCCATCGTGCCGACTGGCGACGCCCTCGCAACGAGTAGAGTATGAAGGCCGGACCAATGGCGGGATCGCGATGGCGTGATTGGAGGGTCGTCGCCGTGACAGATATGTCGGTCGTGCGGACGTTCCGAGGGAACCGCCGCAGCATCGTTGAGGCCCAGGCCGCGAGCGATGCTGAACAGATGGCCCGAGAGGGCTACACCGTTACGTCGCAGATCTGGTCGGACCCGCACGTTGGCTTCCTACAGAGACTCTTCGTACTCGGTCCTGCCGGCGCCGACCAGCTGCGCGGCGACTCATCGTTGACGGTCACCTATGAGCGAAGGTCGTGGACGCCCGACGATCAGCCGTAACTGAGCGTCCGTCTTTGCCCGTCGGCTCCATCTTCGCCTGCACCCAGCCGGCAGCGATACTGAGTGCCTGGCGGCCCTCACCGATCTCCTCGCCTGCCTTCAGGTGGTTGCGGATCGGGGTCTCGAAGAGGACGAGGGGCTTCTGGGTCGGGTGGTCGAGTCGTGGCTCAGCCGAGCCAGCCATGATCATCTTGGGGCTGGGGACCCGCCAGATCGTGGCCTGGTCCCGAGTACCCAGGAAGCGGACCTTGGCGCCCTTCTTTCTCACCACCCAGCAGGGCTCGTGGCTCCAGTGATACCAGCTCCGGCCCATCGCGAAGAGACCCTTGTCCCAGATGACCTGGGCCACGATCTCGAAGCCGATCCGCTCGAGGCCCTGTGCCACTTCGCCGGCATGGACGCCGGCGTGCCAGATGTAGCCGACGGCGAGGCTGGGTACGAGTTCAAACGCCTCGGACCAGTCGACTCTGGTGTCACCGCTCATCGTCGTGTTGCGGGCGCCCGCCTTGCGCATGTACGCCTTCTCGGCTGGTCCGAGGGCGTTGTACACCCCGTCGCGCCAGGAAGCGTCGTAGCTGACGCCATAAGGCGGATCGGTCGCCAGCAGGCGCGGTTCCGCGCCATCGAGCAATCGCGCTACGGCGTCTGGATCGGTGGCGTCGCCGCACAGGAGTCGATGGTCGCCGAGAACCCACAGATCGCCGAGCTTGGCCCGCGGGGCGCGGGTCGCCTCCGCCAGGGCCTCATCGAGATCGAAGCTCTCGACTCGTTCGCGCTTCTCGCGGACCTCGAGCGAGCGCCGCAGATCGGCGATCTCGTCTTCCCCGAAGCCCGACAGGCTTAGGTCGACGTCCGGGCTCTACTGCAGGTCGGCCAGGAGCCGGGCCAGGAGTGGCTCGTCCCAGGAGCCTGAGATCTTGTTCAGCGCCAGGTTCAGAAGCCGTGCCTGCTCGACGGAGAGGTCGAGGTAGGTCACCGGAACGGTGGCGAGGCCGAGACGCCTGGCAGCAACCAGACGCTGGTGACCGCCGATGACGGTGCTGTCTTCCTTGCGAGCCAGGACTGGCTGTACGAACCCGAACTGGCGGATGCTGCGCTCCAGGGAGTCCAGCTCCTCGTCGGAGATCCGCCTTGGGTTGACCGGGTCCGGACGAAGGAGGTCGATCGGAACTTGCTCGATGACGAGGGCAGGTGCGCTGAGGGCGACGCTCATGCGATGCGCTCCCCCACTCCGTCCGAGCGGAGCGTCTCGTCTCCCTCAGGCTGCGCTCGTCCACCGACGCATGAGAACGAAATCGATGTCTTGAAACCTCTCGCCCCGACCAAACTCACCAATCGATGCCCTTAGCTCGTACACGGGCGGTAGTGCGGCGTTGAG
>PMIQ01000127.1 GCA_003157175.1 Chloroflexota bacterium | reverse complement strand
CGCGTGGCAGAGACGACACCCGATCAGGTTGCCATCGCGATCCTCGAGACGATCCCGCCGGCGATGCGCGCCATTCGCGAGCAGATGCGGTCCGGTCGGGCAGCGAGCCTGTCAGTGGCGCAGTTCCGGCTCCTGCTGTTCGTCCGGCGCAATGCGGGAACGAGTCTCTCGCCGCTTGCGGAGCATCTCGGAACGACGCTCCCGGCGGCCTCGCAACTCGTCGAGCGGCTGGTGCGGGCGGGCCTCGTGACCCGGGTGCAGGCCCCCGAAGAGCGGCGCCGTGTCGAGCTCCGTCTGACCGACGCGGGAGGCTCGACAGTCGCGGAATGCGACGCCCGAACGCGAGCCTGGCTTTGCGATCGTCTCTCCGGGCTGACCGACGCCGAATTGGTAGGACTGGCCGCCGTGCTCCGTGACCTGCGCGAACTCCTGTCTCCCGATGGTGCGTGACGCAATCGGTTGGGATGCACACGCTATTGACAGTCACTAGTATAAAGTGGACACTACCAACCGCAACTTACTGTGGAGAGGCGGTGCCTACCATGGCTCAGCTGGTCACTCGCCGCGACCCTTCAACCGCGGTCATCTCACACCGCTGGTGGGCGCTCGGTGCCCTCGTTCTAGGCGTGATGGCAATCGGCCTGGGCCAAACGGTCCTGAACCTGGCCCTGCCGACGCTCTCGACCTCGTTGAACGCCTCCGAGTCACAGCTGCAATGGTTCGTCACCGCCTACACGCTGGCGGCGATGGTGGTTGCGCTTCTCGTGCTGCCGCGGCGGTCCTCTGCAGCGGCTGTGTCNNGCGCACTAGGGCGCCGAAACGCCAGAATGAAGCCATGAGCGAATCGCCGGTGGTCGACAAACCAGGGTTACGCGAGCGCAAGAAAGCCAAGACCCGAGCCACGATCCAGGAGCACGCACTGCGGCTCTTCCGCGAGCAGGGCTACGACGCCACGACGGTCGAGCAGATCGCCGAGGCGGCGGAAGTTTCGCCCAGCACCTTCTTCCGCTATTTCGGGAGCAAAGAGGATGTCGTCATCTACGACGCCCTCGATCCCATCCTGATCGAGGCCTGGCGGCGGCAGCCGGCCGAGCTCGGTCTTATTCCTGGACTGCGCGCCGCAATGCACGAAGTCTTCGGTGCGCTCAGCCCAGAGGAGCTTGCCGAGCTGCGGCTGCGAGGGCAGCTCGTCTACGGGATCTCCGAGCTTCGACTGGCGATGATCGACGACCTGGTTCGCACCGCCACGATGATGGTCGGGGAAGTGGCCGTCAGAACCGGTCTCCCCGCCGACGACTTCCGCGTTCGCGTCTCGGTGGGGGCCTTCATGGGCGCGGTGATGGCCGCCACGCTGCCTGCCCTCCTGGATCCTTCCGCGGACTTCGTCGATCTCTTCGATCAGGCCTTCGCGATCGTTGAGGCAGGTTTCCCTCAGGGGACAATCCCGGCTCGCTGACGGGTCCTGCCCGGCTGCACGCAGGGCGCTCTGCTCGAGCGGTCATTCCGGCTCGCCTCACCTGCCGAATCGTGGTCAAGTCGTGATCTCGCGCGCCGACAACTAGACCAGCCGATCGCGAAAGGATGGCTGCAGAGACTGCTTCGCGAGCAGGAGCGCCTTCAGGCCGAGCTGGCTGATCGAGCCATGCACGACCCGCTCACCGGCCTGGCCAATCGCATCATGTCCGGCGAGCGCCTGAACCACGCCCTTCGAGTCGGCGAGCGAGGCGCGGCGGTGGTCTGGATCGACCCGGGCCATTTCAAGGAAGTCAACGACATATTCGGCCACGACGTGGGCGACGAGATGCTGGTCGCAGTCGCGGATCGGCTTCGCGATGTGGTTCACGAAACCGACGCCATAGCTCGAATGGGCGACGACGAATTCGCCGCCATTCTGCCAAACGTCACCGACACGGAAGCCCAGCTGGTGGCCGAGCGAATCCTCGGCGCTCTATCCGACCGGAACGCATTCCGCCTTCAGATTGGTGCCAGCGTCGGCATCGCCTGGCAACGCCCGGCAGGCGGCGACGCGCCGGCTCTGGTCCGGCGCGCGGACGAGGCGATGTACCGCGCAAAAGGGGCTGGCGGGGGCGCCGCGGTCACGTACTGAAACAGTAGACAAAGCGCCCGTGATGCGTGTACGCTCCCGCCGACGGGCCAATAGGCCCCGAATCCAGCGGCTGCCACGATCGCTCCTCTCAACGGTTCTCGGCGAGACAGACGTGTCGCTGAGGCCGCATTAGCAAGGAGCGTTCTTTGTACGCATCGGACAAGACCCTGGTTTGCCAGGACTGCAACCAGGAGTTCGTCTTCAGCGCGAGCGAGCAGGCTTTCTTCGCTGAACGACAGTTCAGCGAGCCGCGTCGCTGCCCCTCCTGCCGCGCAGCCCGCAAGGCCCAGCGCGGTGATTTCGGTGGCGGTTCCTCGCACATGGGTGGCGGCGGCGGTGGCCGCGGTGGCTACTCCTCCGGACCCCGGGAGATGTTCTCGGCGACGTGCTCGAGCTGCGGCCGCGAGGCCCAGGTNNGTCTACTGCAGCGACTGCTTCACCGCCCGTCGCGGGTAGCACCCGGCCGAAAGGCCAAAGCGCAAGACGAGAGCCCGGCGATTTCGCCGGGCTCTTTCAATTGCCACGGAAGAGCCGCCCGTCGGCGAGCGGCCGCCCGCCGGGCCGCATCTGGCGCCGCCGTTTCGGCCGCTATTTCGCCAGCAGGGCCTGCACGAGCTGCGCCGTCACGGTCTGGGTGTTCGTCCACTGGTCGTTGGTGAGGATGACGATGGTTATGCCGAAGTCCGGCAGATACCACATCGCCGACCAGAAGCCGTCGAGATGGCCGCGGTGGCCCCAGGCCATTTGCTTGGCGATGGTGGCCCGTTCGAAGCCGAATCCGTACGGGTACGGGGGCTTGTACGGCAGCGTCGGCGAGACGTCGATCATCGACGCCAGCTCCGCCTCGTCCAGAACGCCGCCGCCGTAAAGAGCGGAGGCCCAGAGCGCCAGGTCGGACGCGGTCGAGACGAACCCGCCTGAGGTCCCGGCCACCGTCGCCTCGGAGTTGTAGGGCAGCATCTTCTGGCCTGCCGACACGTCCCGCGGCTTGCTGGCCGTGTTCATGTAGCCGTGGGCGAAGTTCGTGGTGGCGACCTTCTCCTCAGGCTGGAACCAGGTGCTCTTCATCCCCAGCGGATCGAGGAACTCCGAGCGGACGAGAGAGGCGATGGTCTTCCTGGTCGCCGTCTCGATCGCAAGGCCGAGCAGGATGTAGTTCGTGTTCGAGTACGTGTAGCCGTGTCCCGGGGCGAAGTACGGCTTGCCGATCCGGGCCAGGACCTGGGCCACGGTCCAGATGCGGCTCGGATCCGAGAGGATTGCCTTGTCCATGCTCGTGGAGTCGAAGACGTCACGGATGCCGCTGCGATGGTCGAGCAGCTCGCTCAACGTGATGTGGCTGGCATTGGGGAATGTGGGCACGTACTTGGAGAGTGGATCGTTGAGGCTGATCGTGCCCTGCTCGGCCAGCCGCAAGGCCAGGGCCGCGACAAAAGTCTTGCTGATGCTGCCAATCGAGAAGAGGGTGTTGGCCGTGACCGGCTTCGCGCCCGACAGGATGGCCGTGCCCGACTGGCCGGTCCACATCGACCCGTCCGGAAAGACGACCGCGGCCGAAATGCCTTCGAGCTTGCCGCCGGCCCGAGCGGCGTTCAGCGCAGCCTGGAGCTTGGTGGCGGTCGTGGTGCTGAGCAACGCGGCCGGGGCAGCGGCGGGTGGCTCCGGCTGCGACGTCGGAACGGGGTAGATCGCCTGAGCGGACGGCGCCGGCGTGCCAACGGGCATGGGCGTGCCGGTGGGCATGATCGCCACGACGGGCGTCGGAGTCCCGGAGCGAGGCGGAGTCGGAGAGGTGCTGCCACACGCGGCGACGGCGACGACGATGGCCAAGCCGACCGCGAGCGCTCGCGCGGCTACGCGGAAGACTGGCCGTGAGTGGTCGGACACGCCGACATCATGCAACAGCCGGGCGGGGTTGTCCGCCGCGTTGACCCGGAACAAGCGGCCCTTCGGGGCGCGCCCTCGTTTAGCGGCGCCCGCCGAAGATTCGTAGAAGCATCAGGAAGATGTTGACGAACTCGATGTAGAGAAGAATCGCGCCGAGCACGGAGGCCTTCTCCATGGAGCCCGTCCTGGCCGCAAACTCGCCCCTGGAGATCCGCTGCGTCGTCCAGGCCGCCAGCGCCGTGAAGATCACGACGCCCACGACGGAGAGCACGAGATCCAACGTGGAGTTCTGGACGAGGATGCCGTTGATCAGGAAGGCGAAGAAGAGGCCCCAGGCGCCCATGAAGAGATAGGCGCCCATGCTCGCCAGCGAGCGACGTGTCACGATGCCGTAGAGGGCGGCGCCGCCGAACGCGGCCGAGGCGGAGACGAATGCCTGGACAACCGACATCGGGTTGTCGTTGGCGGTGGCGTAGTACCAGACCCAGACGCCGATGGTCAGGCCCATCAAGGCCGCATACACGAAGAAGAGGGCAAGGGCCACGCCGGCGTTGAGGCGGCGGATGCCCCACTGGATCCCGAGGCCCAGACCCAGCTGGCCGATGAAGAGCGGAATGCGCCAGTCGGCGACCGATTGGATGAGGCTCGCGTTGCTCTGGACCATCCAGGCGATCATGCCGCTCAGCAGGACGCCCAGGAACATCCACAGGAATGCGTCGACGAGGAACCGGTTGGCGAGTTGAGTTGTCGGGCGGACGCCCAGCCGCTCCGGCGAGTAGTCGTTGTTCACCGATCTCCTCCGATCGAGGTCTGGCCGAGGCTGGCAGCCGAATGGCCCAACGCCCTCAGGCATGCGACCACGACGGTCGCGCGCTGGCTCGATCCTACGCCACCCGGACGACCTCGGGACCCCGCTTCCCGCCGCGGCTCTCGGTCCGAAACCGGCGGCCGCACGGCCGGCGCGACGTGTCAGTGGTCCCGGTGCGCCTTCGATGGCGTAGCGGCGCGCGACTCGCCCTGTTCGGCGGCGCGGGCCAGGATCCAGAGCAGGTCCGCCAGGCGGTTCAGGTAAGGCACGAGCTGGTCGTCGGCGAGCGGCTCGGCCTTGCGNNCCCGGCACGACGAATTCCTTGGGGAGCGTGACGTGCGCCTCGGTTTCGTCGAGTAACTCGTCGAGGCCGGCGACCATCGCCGCGGTCACTCGCGTCTCGCCGGGGCGCTGCCGGTCCGCCGCGCCGGGGGCCGTGGCCAGCTCGGCGCCCGCGACGAAGAGTTCGCGCTGAACGTGCAGAAGGACCTCAGGAAGCCCGGCGATGACGCGCGGCAATGTTCCGTCCTGGGCCTTGACCGTGAGCTCCGCTCGAGCGAGCCCCAGCGCCGCGATCGCCTCGTCGATGGCCCCGAACGCTTCCGTTCGAGGGTCGTCCTTGGAGATGCGCTCGCCGCCGAAGAGGAGTCCGGTCGTCCCGTCGTCGCCGCGTCCGGTGGCCACGGCCGACTTGTGTCCGGCGCCTCTGCGTCCGCCGCTCTCGCTCATGGCTTCCCCTCGAGCTGCTAGAGGCTCACCACATCAGGCCGGCGTCGCGCGGATCCCACCGCTCGGCCAGCAGCGTGACCTTGACCGGATGCTCCAGGACCGATTCTGCCTGGTCCTTGATCTGTTGGACCATCGAACCGGCGTATGGGCAGAACGGGGTCGTCAGGACCATCTTGATCTCGGACGACTCGGCGCCAATGATGATCTGCCTGATCAGGGCCAGCTCGACGACGTCCATCCCAAGCTCGGGGTCGACGACGGCGCGAAGGGCGTCGAGAATGGCCAGCTCGGTCGCCCGGCGGGTCATGTCGAAGACCGGCTCNNTTGTAGATGGCCTCGACGGCCGGCATCGGATCTCTCATGGCGTTGGATATCCTAGCAGTTTCGTCGGGATAGTCGAATCCGCGGACACGGAGCAAGCCATGAGTGCAGGATCTGTGCGCCGGCTGCACAGAAACGACGACGGAAGCCGAGCGGCCAGCGACCCCCGAGCCGGTCCGCTCGCCGTGAGGCGGAGGCCTTCTAACCTCGGGCGGTGGACGTGGCTCAGGCGGAGGCTTTCGACCCGCGCCCCGCCGCCTTGGGCTTGCCGGCGATCACGATGCCGGGGAGGCGCATGTCTTCGGGCAGGAGCGCCGCTTCTTCGGCCGACAGGCCCGGGCCTATCAGGGATCCGTCGCGCTCGAAGAACTCGCGGTAGCGGTCGCGGTTCTTGGCGGCGTAGCGATAGGCGTGAGCGATTCCGACGATGCGCAGCTCCGGATGCTCGCGCAGAAGGCGGGCCGGGTCGTAGCCGCCGCGCCGCAGCTCCAGCAGCTGACGGACCGTCAGGCGCGTGCCGTAACAGAAAGGCTCGCCGCGCATGACGAGCGGATCGACCTTCACCCACTTGATCGTCATGGCTGCCTCCGGTCCGTTGTCCGCCCCAGGTTGGTCGCGCGCGCCGCGGCCCGATGCGCCGCGGTCATACGCCGCGATAGAGCCACTTGAGCAGGGCGTTGCGCTTGTGCCCGTCGCCGCCAAGCCGGCCGTTCTTGCGAAGGACCTCGGCGGCGGCATCGAGCGCGCGACCCATCGCCGCTGCCTCCTCGTCGCCGAGCTTGGGCGTCGCAATCTCGCGGATGCCTTCGCAAATCGCGACGACGTCCCAGAGCGACACTCCCCGGCGGCGGAAGATGGGGCCGATCCACTCGGCGTACTCGGCCATCGGGCGCGAGTCGTTGGCGGCGACGCTTATGGCCAGCCGATCGACCAGGATCTCGGCGTCGTGGAGCAGCTGGCGCAAGCCGGCGTCATCGAAGCGGAGCTGGAGCTCGGGATCGGCGGCTACGGCGGTCACGAGGGCGTTGGCGGCGATGGCCACCCTGTCGCGGCGCAGGACGTCCGCGGCGGCGGGGAAACCGACGGTCATGTCGAGCGGGGCAAGACCCAGGTTGGGGTGCCGGTGAGTCGGCTCAGGCGCGGCGGCGACAGCCACTTTCTTGCCGGCCTTGCTCGACCTGGCGGGCTTCGCCGGCGCGGCGGGCTTCGGGGAGGCGGCCTTCGCTGGCAGGGCGGGCTTCGAAACGCGCTTTCGCGTAGGGACGCTGGTGCTGTCTGTCACGGTTCGAAGTCTAGCCCGGACCGACTGGCGACGCAGCGATACAGGGCTCCCGTTCGGCTGCCGGCCAGGCCCTAGGCCGCCGACCTCAATACTGGAGCCACTCTGCGGAGCGGTTGGGCAACGCGTGGCTCGGATCGGCGCAGGAGCCGAGGGCCTGAACCGTGAAGCGAGTCAGATGCTGGTACTCGACGACGAAGACCGGCAGCACGTCCCGGTTCGACCTCTCGGGCTCGTAGTCCGCGTTGCGTGAGAACGTCCAGGTCAGCTCGTAGCGTCCGCCGGCCTGGAGTGCCGCGTTCCTGACGCTGACGGCGGCAGAACCGGACGTGCCTCCCAACAACGGCCCGATGTTCCAGCCCGATGGCGCCGCTGTCGTGAGCAGGGCGCCGGTCGGCAGCCCGTTCAGGGTCCGGGAATCCGGATCGATCGAGGCGGTCCAGGGCCCCGGATCCATGGTAGTGGCGCTGACCATCGGCGGGTAGCCGTCAGGGGCCACAATGTCGAGCGCGGCGGATATCCAGTCGGGCAGTTCGGGGTAGATGGCCAATGAGTCGCTGCCGCTGCTCCCGGTCAGGCCCGCCGGCCACAGGTCGAGGCGCGTCCAGCTGAAGTCGGCGCGGGCGACGACCGTGGCGGCATCGGGCGAGACCGAGCACGCGACCGACAGCGTCAGGTCGGGTATTCGGGCCTGCGTCGGATCGGCGATCGAGCCGGCGGCCAGCGGTACCACGCAACTCGCCACGAGCACGAGCCTGATCGTCGCCCCGAGCCACCGACCGATCGGCCGCGTCGTGCCCATCAGGACGACGGCGGCAAAGGCGGCGGTCCCGCCGGCGCCGAGCGCCACAGCCGCAACTGCGGCGCGGCCGGGCGTCCAGCCACCGACGATGGCGATCGCGTCGCCTGCCTCCAGAGCGGCGACCACGGCCAGCCAGAACCGCAGTGTGCTGCGGCGGTGGGCGGCCTGCGTCATTGGGAGGCCCACGGGTAGGGCAGCGGCATCGGGACTCCGGAACCGGGCCGATCGCAGCTCGCCAGCGCCTGCACGACGAACCGGTCGAGGTGCGCGTATCGGATCGTGACCAGAGGATCGGTCGGCGCCGGACCCGCGCCCAAGCCCGTGACGGACTGCCACTGGTAGCGCTCAGTCGTGTCGTATGTCCAGCCGGCATGCAGCCCGCCCGGCGCGAACTGGAGCCCTTCGGACCCCGGCACATACGGGTCGAGGCTGACGAGGCCTTGCGGTGGCCCGGTCACCAACAGGCCGTCGACGGAGCCGTCAGGACTGGTGAAGTGCGGTTGGTCGGACATGAGGTACAGCGGGAATTGCGACGGGATCGAGATCCAGGCGGTCCGCCAGTCGACCGAATTCCGTCCCCCGGCCGGCGAGACTCCGGTCTCGAAGCCGTCCTGCCAGCTGTTG
>PMIQ01000092.1 GCA_003157175.1 Chloroflexota bacterium | reverse complement strand
CAACAAGGAGATGGTCCAGCTCCTCCCACTCTCCGATCAGGCGGAGATCGACGAGATCCACCGCTTGGTCGAGCGCCATCTCGAATACACCGGCAGCACCCGGGCCAAGGCGCTCCTCGACGACTGGCGAACGACCGTGAGCAGGTTCATACGCGTGGTCCCGAACGACTACCGCCGCGTCATCGAGGCTCAGGCCCGGATGCGCGAACGTGGACTCTCGCAGGAGGAGGCCGAGATGGCCGCCTTCGATGAGAACGTTCTGGACGCGAAGAGAGTGGCGGGTAACTGACGATGGGCAAGCCGACAGGGTTCATGGAAATCAAGCGCGAAGCGGCCCACGTTCGCCCGCCTCTCGAACGGATCAAGGACTGGGCGGAAACCCACCCGGGATACGAAGAGAAGACGCTGCGCGATCAGGGCGCCCGCTGCATGGACTGCGGCATCCCGTACTGCCAGACCGGCGCGCTGGTCAACGGCCTGGCGCTCGGCTGCCCGATCAACAATCTGATCCCGGAGTGGAACGACCTTGTCTATCGCGGCCAGTGGCGCGAAGCGATCATCCGCCTCCACAAGACCAACAACTTCCCCGAGTTCACCGGACGCGTCTGTCCGGCCCCGTGCGAAGGCTCGTGCACGGTCGGCATCAACCAGCCGCCCGTGACCATCAAGACCATCGAGAACGAGATCATCGAGCGGGCCTTCCGCGAGGGCTGGGTCGTTGCCGAGCCGCCACTCGCCCGCACCGGCTTTCGAGTCGCGGTCGTCGGCAGCGGACCGGCCGGCCTGGCCGCCGCGGCGCAGCTCAACCGGGCCGGCCACGAGGTCACCGTCTACGAGCGCGACGACCGTGTCGGCGGCCTGCTCACGTACGGCATCCCGAACATGAAGCTGGACAAGGCGGTCGTCGACCGGCGCGTCAAGCTGCTGACCGAAGAAGGCATCGCGTTCGTCACCGGTGTGACCGTCGGCAAGGATGTGGCGGCCGAGAAGATGGCCGGGGATTTCGACGCCGTCGTCCTGGCGACCGGCTCCACCGTGCCGCGCGACCTTCGGGTCGAGGGCCGCGAGCTCGCCGGCGTCCATTTCGCCATGGAGTTCCTCGTCGGCANNAGTGGCCCAAGGTCTACAAGATGGACTACGGCCAGGAAGAGGCCGCCGCCCTGTGGGGCGCCGACCCGCGCCGCTATCTGATCAATACGCGCCGCCTGATCGGCGACGACAGCGGCCGGGTCAGCGCCATCGAGACGGTCGAGATCGAATGGGTGCACGGTGCGAGCGCCCGGCCGGAGATGTGCGAGTGCGAAGGCACTGAGAAGGTGCTCGAGGCGGACCTGGTCCTGATCGCCATGGGCTTCGTGGGCCCGGCGCCCGAGCTGCCGACCGCCTTCGGCTGCAAGCTGGACCACCGCGGCAACATCGTCCACGACGACGACATGATGACCACCGCTCCGGGCGTCTTCGCGGCCGGGGATTGCTCGCGCGGCCAGTCGCTGGTCGTTTGGGCGATCCACGAGGGCCGCCTGGCCGCGCGTGGCGTCGACCGCTTCCTCATGTTCGGCGAGACGGTCCTGCCGGGCTGAGACGCGCGGTCAGGTGCCCGGGCTGAGGCGCACCAGCGAATAGCCGACCGCGGAAATCTCGACCGCCCACAGGCGGCCCTGACCGTCGAAGGCGAGATTCACGATGCTCGGCGGCGCGTCCGGCCTGTAGATTCCCTGGGCCGATACCTTGCCATCCGCGTCTCGCCATTGGATCTCGCCGGCATTGGCGCTGTAGAGCGCGGAGATTCCGCCCGGGCCGCCCGCCACCAGGTCCGCCGTGGCCATCACGGGCTCGATCAACGAGGCGCCGCCGCCCTGGGCGTCGAGCCAACCCGGCGGAGTGCCGGCGGTCAGCAGCCGGTTGCCGACCGCGGCCAGCGCCGGCGCCGTGAACTTGGTGTCCGAAGTGGAGCCGGCCGCGGTGCTCGAGCTGAAGCCGAAGCCACGTTCCGGGTCGGCCACGACCCAGACGCGGCTCCCGGCCACTGTCACGCCGCCGGTCATCGGGAAGCCATCGGAGATATCGATCCGGCCTGTGACGTGGAGCGATTCGTCCACCTGCGCGAGCGAGCTGACCCAGTTGCGGGCGATCAGGGCGTGGCCTTCGGCGTCGAAGGTGATGCCGGCGATCCAGGGGTCGGGCTTGCCGGCCGCCGGATCGGTCTGGATGTCCGGATCTGAGGCGGGGAACGCGAAGTTGACCTGTCCGGCGGCTTCGGGGTCATAGACGACGACCTCGTAGCCCGCGCCTATCCAGAGCTTGCCGGTGGGCGCAAGGGCGAGCCGGTCACGCGTAAGGTCGTAGGTGGTGCCGGCGATCGGAGTCGCGGCCAGCTTCCCCGTCGCGACGTCGAACCGATACAACTCGATCGGCTCGCCCGACTTGCCGCCGAGGAACCAGAAGGCGTCGCGCTTGCCGTCCGGAACGAGTTCGCGGACCGGCCCGGGAAGCGCGGCGCGATCCAGTTCGGCGATGGCCTGGGGCGAGGCGATCGGCGTCGGGAGTGCGCCTGCGATCGAGCCGGGCAGGTCGGTGACAGAGAAGAGGGCCAGGAACGTGGCGTCTCGGGCCGCGAGCGCGAGCATCCGGCCATCCGGCGACCACCACCGCTGTTGCAGCGCCGAAGGGGCGTTGACGGACGTCTCACCTTCGGGCACCAGCAAGCCAGCGGACGAGAGATCGAGCAGGGTCGTGGTCCCATCCGCAGTGGCGATCCGGCGCGCCGCACCCGCGTTGTCGACGACAAGCCAGGGGCCCGAGGGCGATGGAACCTGCCATTCACCGCTGCTGACGCGGGCGCTGGCAGAGGCGCCGGCACGCAGGTTCAGCATCTCCAACGTCGAATTCGCCATGTAGTAAAGGTGATCGTCGTCGAACCAGCCCAGGAAGCGCGCTCCCGGGATCGTTCTGACGGCGCCCCCCGCGATCGTGACGATATCGAGATTCGCGTCCGATTGAGCGGCCAGGAGAGTCGCCGACGGATTGAAGGCCATATCGCCGCGGACGTTCTTGGCAGTCGCCAGAACTTTGCCTGAGCTGAAATCGACGACGTCGACCGAGCCCTTCCAGTTGTCCATTGCGGACACACTGTCGGCGCAATCGTGGTGGCCGAGCAGGACGAGCTTGCCGTCGGGCGACCAGCCGAACGGGGTCGCCTTCTCGCTGGCCTTGACGTAATGGCCGTCGCGGTACCAGTCGATGATCGGGTCGCCGACGCAGCCCGGCATAGCCACGACGATGGCGGCCGCCCCATGGCCGCTACCGACGACCCACGTGTTGTCCTGCGGCGCGCCTGTGTACGGCTCGTCTATGGCGGCCACTCGGCCGTCGCCGGAGATCAGATGGGTCGCATCGAGCCAGGCCTCGACCTGCCCGAAAGTCGAAATGGCGTTGCCGAAACGGTCGTAGACGATGCTCTGGGCCTGTGACGCCACGAGCAGGTGCTGGCTGTCGGGCGCCCAGGAGACCTGACCGCCCAGCGGCAGCCGGGCGACGAGCCCAGTTTCCTGCGGCGTTCCGTTCGGCGTGACCGGCGTGACCGGCGGCGTAGTCGCCGCATTCGAACTTTGCCCGCCGCTTGCCGCAGGTCGAAGGCCGGCCCCGCCGCGCAGGGTCAGCAGCCCGGCCGTCGCCACGACCGCGACCAGGATCGCGACCATGGCCGCCGGAACGGCCGCCCGCCGGCGCACGCCGCGACCGGCGGTTCGGCCGAACCCATCGGGCCGGCCCAGCCGGACGCCGGCGGTCCCCGCCGGTATCGCGACGCCCCGGTCGAGCGGCCTGTCGACCCAGGCACCGCCCAGAACGCCGGCCGTCCGCCCGAAACCCACGAGCAGGCTGCGGCAGCGCCGGCAGGCCGTGAGGTGGGCGTGCTCGGCCGAAGTGGCAACCACGCCGGCCTCCGCGATTTCGTCGAGACGCTTCTCGTCGATGTGCCCGCGGCGCAGCATCGCCGCCACCCGTCCACTCAGTCCGTTCATCGCGGGTTCCTCCCGATCGAACCAGAGATCGGCTCGTCCGCCGCGAGCAGGCGGGCCAGCTTGCGTCGGGCCCGCCAGACGCTCGAATAGACCGTTCCGCTGGCGACGCCCATCAGCTCGGCGGCTTCGTCCTGCCGGTAGCCCAGACCGTAGACCAGCGTCACCGCCAGGCGCTCCCGTTCGGGCAGCAGGGCGATTGCGGCGGCCACGTCGATGTCCGGGAGGTCCGCCGCGGGCAAGCGCTCGACGTGCTCGGCGTCGAGGTTGGCGAGATGGCGGCTTCGGGCGCGGCAGGCGCCACGGACCGCCATGCGACGGACCCAGGCCCGCAACTTGTCTGGTTCGCGCAACTGGTGGAGGTGGCCGCGGGCATGCACGAGGGCCTCCTGCGCCACGTCCTCGGCGTCCGCGCCGGCGCCGAGGGCCCGCGCCAGAGCCGCGAGGTCGCCGAACAGCGCCCCGTATTGTGAGTCGAACCCCTCCTGATCGATCATGTCCCCCACGTTTACGGCTTCCACACCCGTCTAGTGTGCGACATGCGGCGCATGCCTTTACATGGCCCCGCCTTGCCGCTGGCGCCGATCCGGCGAATCGCCTCTCGCCGGGCGCCGGGTGGTGGCGGCGGCGCGCACCGAGAATCGTGGCGCTCATCGGCCGGATCGTGAGAGCCCCTTTTCAGAGCCCGCGCTGCGTTCTACCGTTGAGCAATGCGCGCAAACGACCTCGAAACGGAGCGGGTCCGGCGGATATACGACCGACGCTCGGCATCCGCGCGCTCGAGCCGCCGCGATTCCGGCTGCGAGTGGCTCTGCTCGAGAGCCGACGGCGAGACCCTCGAGATCGGCATCGGACAGGGGCGAACCCTGCCGTTCTATCCGCGGAACATACGGCTGACCGGGATCGATCTGAGCGGCGTGGCCGTGGACCTGGCCGAACGGCGCGCCCGTGAGCTGGGGCTCGACGTGACGCTTCGCCGGTGCGACGCCGCGGCCCTCCCCTACCCGGACGAGCACTTCGATACCGTCGTCTTCTGCTACGCACTGTGCACGATCCCCGACGATCGGGCCGCCGTGGCCGAAGCCGTGCGCGTTCTGCGCCCGGGTGGCTCGCTCCTGCTGATCGAGCACGTCCGCAGCCCGAACCGGATCGTCCGGGCGATCGAGCGCCTGATCGAGCCGATCGAGCTCCGACGCATGGGCGATCACCTGCTGCGAGAGCCGCTGGATCTCGTCCTGGGCGAGGGTCTCGAGGTGGAGACGCTGGAGCGCAGCTGGTTCGGCATTGTCGAGCGGCTGGTCGCCCTCAAGCCGGACAGCGAAGAATTCGCCGAGGCCGTGTAGCGCAGGGCTCATCGCGGCGGCGCGGGCCGACCGGACGCGCCACGGGGCCGCCGCGGCGGCGCGGGCCGACCGGACGCGCCACGGGGCGCCGCCCACCTTCAACCCAGGTCGAACCGACGCTCTGCGAGTTCCGCAAGCTCGCGCCCGATCGCGAGGGAAGCCGTCGCCGCCGGCGAGGGGGCGTTTCGGACGTGCAGGATCCGGCCGCTGCCCCCGATCGAGAAGTCGTCGACCAGCTCGCCGTTCAGCCGCACCGACTGCGCCCTCACCCCGGACGGACCCGGCTCCAGGTCCTCGTCCCGCAGCTCCGGGAGGTAGCGGCGCACCTGGGCGGCGAAGGCGGGCTTCCACACGTCGCGCACCATCTCGGCCGCGCCGGCTTGCCAGAACCGGAAGGCCAGCCGCAGGAAGCCACGATCGGCGAGCGTCTCCGCCAGCTCACGCGGCACTATGTCGGTTCGGCGGTAGCCCTCGCGCGCGAAGGCAAGCGCGGCGTTGGGCCCGGCCCACACTTCGCCGTCCATGCGGCGGGTGAGGTGGATGCCGAGGAACGGGAAGCGCGGGTCGTTGACGGGGTAGATCAGGGCCCGGACCAGACGGCGGGCCTCGGGGCGGAGGCGCAGGTAGTCGCCACGGAACGGAACCACTCTCTCGTGGCCGGCGTGCCCGGTCATGGCCGCGACACGATCCGACCACAGGCCGGCGCACGAGATGACGGCGCCGGCGCGCACCTCGCCATCGGCCCAGCGCAACAGCAGCTCTTCCCCCGCGCCCGCGGCACGGCGCTCGATCGCATCGACGCGACAGGCGAGCAGGATGTCGCCGCCCCGCGCCCGAACTTCGTCCGCGTACGCGTGGCCCACGGCCCCGAAGTCGACGATCGCCGTTGTCGGTGAAAGCAGGCCCGCCACGCCCGCCACGTGCGGCTCGATTTCGGCGATCCGTTCAGGGCCAACCAGCTCGAGCCCGGGGACGCCGTTGGCGGTCGCTCGCTTTGCCAAAGCCTCCAGGCCGGGCGCCTCGGCTCGATCGACGGCCACTACCAGCTTTCCGCAGCGCTCGATCGGAATGCCGTGCTCGGCCGCGAACCGCTCGAGCTCGGCCTTGCCGTCGCGACACAACCTCGCCTTGCGCGAGCCGACGGCGTAGTAGAGGCCGGCGTGGACCACTCCGCTGTTGTGGGTCGATTGATGGAGAAGGAGCTGGTGTTCTTTCTCCAAGAGCACCAGCCGCAGCTTCGGACGGCGCTCGAGCAGGCGGAACGCGGTGGCCAGACCCACTATCCCGCCGCCCACGATGGCGACATCGTACCGAACGCTCATCGCGACCAGCGCGACAGACCGTCGGGCCGGCTAGCGCAGGCGGGCGCGGCAAGGAGCACCGCGGCGAGCGCACCCACAAGGTGCGTTGGCGAGAAGCGCAGGAGCCAACGCAGGAACGCGCCGGCTGACCGAGCGAGATGCAAGCGGCGCTCCGGTAGTACGGGCTAGGGCGCCGTCGAAGGCGGCGCGGCCGGGATGTTGTCGTACGTGGCGGACTGGACGAAACCGAAGGGCCCGCCCCAGTACCGCAGCCAGGCCCGGCCTATGACGGTCGACTCGGGGATCGGCCCGAACAGGCGCGAGTCCTCCGATTCCTCTCGGTGATCGCCCATGACGAAGAGATCGCCTTTCGGAACCTGCCAGACCGTCTGGCTGGTGAGGGGGCTCGTCACCTGGCCCGGGTAGACGTAGGGCTCCGTGAGCTTGGCGCCGTTGACCCAGACGGCGCCGTCCTTGACCTCGACGGTGTCTCCGCTCACACCCACGACGCGCTTGATGAACGGGACGTTGTTGCCCTCCTCGCCGTAGCCCGCCGGCGGCTGGAGGACGACGACGTCGCCGCGCTTGTAGTCGCTGACATGGGGCGAGAGCTTGTCGACGAGCACGTACTGCCCGTTCTCGAGCGTGGGCTCCATCGAAACTCCGATGATCTGGTACGGCTGGGCGACGAAGGTCTGGACGACGAAGAAGATGACCAGCGTCAGGACGATCGTCTCGAGGATCTCGAGAAGGCAGCCGCGCCAGTTCGAGCTCATCCGGGTTTCGCCCTCTGCTGTATGCGGGCGCATACCCGCAAGGATCTGGTCGAGTGGCCTAGAAGGTAGCACCTCCCAGGGTTTCGGCGGAGGCGGCTGCGTCCTGAGGGCGTCACCAGAGCCCCGGAACATTCCCGAAACACGCCCGCACGTTCCGGGAATGTGCGGCCTCGATTTTCGGCCGCGAACTTGCGCCGGCCGCTGGCCGCGCAACGACCGCCCGCTCGACGGGCTTGTCCGGTATCGTTCGCACTGTGAGCACCGTCGTTGAGTTCCGGGGGTCGTTCCGTCTGGTCGAGGAAGATTCGAATCGGCTGCGCAAGATTGGCCGAGGCTCGTGGTATTGCCGGTGCGGCGGCATGGCAGACTCGACCCACGAGAACCCGAGGTGCGACATCTGTCGCGGCGGTGGTGACTGCGGCCACGACTGCAGCCTGACCAGCCTCTACTGCCCCAAGTGCGGCGCGACGCTCTGAGACGCCCGGCACGCCATGGTAGCCGCCACTCCACCCAAGCCCCATCCCATCTACCTCGCCGGCCGCTGGGTCGAATCGCCCGACAGGCTTGTCGTGGACAACCCGGCGCATCCGGGAGCTCCCGCCGGCTCGACGTACAACGCCACGCCCGAGCAGTACGAGGAAGCGGTCAGCGCCGCCGTCGCGGCCTTCGAGCGCACGCGCAGGATGCCCGCCTTCGAACGGAGCGCGGCGCTGCGCAAGATCAGCGCCGGCATCGCGGCCCGGCGCGAGGAGATCGGCCGGCTCATCGCCCTCGAGTCGGGCAAGCCCATCCGCGACGCGCTGGCCGAGGTGGACCGGAGCATCCTGACCTTCCGCATCGGTGCCGAGGAGGCCGAGCGCATCGGCGGCGAGCTGATCCCGCTGGACCTCAACGCGGCCTCCCGCGGCCGGACAGGGATCACCCGACGCTTCCCGATCGGCCCGATCGCGGCCATCAGCCCCTTCAACTTCCCCCTCAACCTGGCCGCGCACAAGCTCGCGCCGGCCATCGCCTCGGGCAACCCGATCGTGCTCAAGCCGCCCTCGAAGGACCCGCTCACCATGCTGACCGTGGCGGAGATCGTCGCCGAGGCGGCCCTGCCGGAGGGCGCGGTCAGCATCCTGCCGATGACTCGAGAGCTCGGTGATCGGATGGTTTGCGACGATCGCTTCAAGCTGCTGACCTTCACCGGTAGCCCGGCGGTCGGCTGGAAGATGAAGGAGCGAGCCGGCAAGAAGAAGGTCGTGCTCGAGCTCGGCGGCAATGCCGGCGCGATAGTCGACCGCTCGGCCGACCTCGACTGGGCGGTCCGGCGCGTCCTGGTCGGCGCGTTCGGCTATGCGGGTCAGGTCTGCATCAGCGTCCAGCGCTTGTTCGTCCACGAAGCTATCTGGGACGACTTCATGGGCCGGTTCGTCGAGGGCGCCAGGAGGCTGCGCGCTGGCGATCCGCTCGACCCGCAGACCGATGTCGGCCCGATGGTTGATGGCAAGGCGGTCGCCCGCACGCAGGATTGGGTGGACGAAGCTCGCGCCATGGGCGGCAGGGTACTCCTGGGCGGCACGGCCGACGGTTCCTTCTTCCCGCCGACGATCCTGACCGACGTGCCGGCATCGGCCCAGGTTTGCCGCAGCGAGGCCTTTGCCCCGCTGGTCGTCGCCTTCCCGTTCGCCGATTTCGCCGACGCCGTCCGCCGGGTCAACGACAGCCCCTACGGTCTGCAGGCGGGCGTCTTCACGAACGATCTAGCGCACGCCTGGTCCGCCTTCGAAGAGCTCGAAGTGGGCGGGGTCATCGTCAACGACGTCCCAACCTACCGCATCGACCACATGCCCTACGGCGGCGCCAAGGATTCCGGTCAGGGCCGCGAGGGGATCCGCTACGCCATCGAAGACATGACCGAGCTCCGCATCATGGTCCTGGCCTCGCCGAACTAGCTCAGCGGGGCGAGGTCGCGCGCGGTCGTTCGGGGGCGCCCGCGGATTTGGCGGTTGCGCGCTCCGCGTCCAGGAGCTGGCGCTTGCGGGCCAGGCCGTAGGCGTAGCCGTGGAGCGAACCGTCCGACGCCACGACGCGATGGCACGGGACCACGACCGCCACCGGGTTCGCGGCGCAGGCGGCGCCGACGGCACGCGCCGCCTTCGGGGCGCCGATTGCCGCCGCCACCTGGCCGTAGGAACGGGTCTCGCCGGCGGGGATGCGCCGCAGCGCCTCCCAGACTTGTCGCCGGAACGCCGTCGCGTGGACGTCCAACGGCAATCCGCTCACCTCCGGCCGCGGCCGGCCGACCGCCAGATCCGAGACCAGGGCCGCCATCTCGGCCATGCCCGAGTCGTCGCGCGTGACCGCGGCGCGCGGAAACTCGGCCCGCAGCTCCAACTCCAAGGCGGTGGGCTCCCGGCCGAGGCGGACGGCGCAGAGGCCCCGATCCGTGGCCGCGACGAGCGCCACTCCTTCCGGGATCGGCGTGACAGTCCAGCGGATACGCTCCCCCGCCCCACCGATGCGGTACCGTCCCGGCGCCATGCCCAGGTCGCCGCCCGCGGCCTCGTAGGCGGCGCTGGCTGAGCCGTACCCGGCGTCAAAGAGCGCACCGAGCACTTCCCGCCCGTCGGCGAGATGGGCGCGCAGCCGCTCGGAGCGCCTGGCCGAAACCCAGCCTCGCGGCGTCACGCCGAGCCGCTCGCGAAAGATCTCGCGAAGCCGCCGTTCCGACAGCCCGGCCGCCGCCGCCAGCTCGCGATCCACCGGGATCTCGTCGCCCGACGCGAACGCCGCGGTCAGCCGGGCGACGGTCGCCTCGACGGTGTCCCCTCCGGTGACGCCTGGCCCGATGACGGCCGGCCCGCCGTCCGCCCGTCCGGCGGCCCCGCGGCGTTCCGGGTGGCAGCGCAGACAGGGCCGCGCGCCGGCGTCGAGCGCCTCCGCGAGGTTGGCCACGATCCTGACCCGGTCGCGTCCCGGCGTTCGGGCAGGGCATCCGGGCAGGCAAGCGATCCCGGTGCTGGTCACGACGAGCAGCCACGCCGTTCCCGGCCGGGGGCGCCGTTCCGAGATGACCGCCCATTGCTCGTCCGTTGGGGCCGCACCGATCTGACCGAGTTTCTGTCTGCGGTTCATGTGTCGATCCTAGACCCGCCCAACTCAGCGGGCTTCCGGTCGACGGTTTCGGCCGAGCGAGACCCACCGGTGAGACGCTACAGTCGGGGCATGAAGCTCGGTGTCGCCGTCGGCGGAACTCTTCGGGAGGTCACGTCCCTGGCCGGTCGGGCCGAGGCGGCCGGGCTCGAGTCGGTCTGGCTGGCCGAGCTGGACCATTCGGCCTTCGTCCAGGCTGCCGCCGCGATCTCGTCGACCTCGCGGATCGGCGTCGGGACTGCCGTCGCGCTGGCGTTCCCGCGTTCGCCGACGATAACGGCGATGAGCGCCTGGGATCTGGACGAGCTATCCGGCGACCGCTTCATGCTCGGCCTCGGTCCGCAGGTCAAGCGGGTCCTGGAGGCCCGCTTCTCGGTCCGGGTCGAGAAGCCGGCGCCGCAGATGCGCGAGTACGTCCAGGCGGTCCGAACCATCTGGGCGGCCAACCGCGGCGAGGCAGTCCGGCACGAGGGCGAGATCTACAGAATCACGATGCCGACGTTCCACGGCCTGCCGAGACCGGAGCGACGCGACACGCCGATCCTGCTCGCGGCCGTCGGCCCGGTTCTATCGCGCGTCTGCGGCGAGGTCGCCGACGGTCTTCTCGGGCACCCGCTGGCATCGCCCCGATACCTGCGCGAGGCCGTTCAACCTGCCATCGCCGCCGGGTTGGAGCGCTCGGGCCGGTCGAGCGGCGCCTGCCCGATCACGGCGATGGTCATGGTCTCGATCGGCGATGACGAGGTCGCTGCCCGGCGGGCGGCCAGGCTCCAGATCGCGTTCTACGCGACCACCCCGTCGTACAAGCCGATCCTGGCGTTGCACGACCGCGCCGCGCTCCCAAGGGATCTGCGACGCGCCTTCGTCAACCGCGACCACGACCGAATGGCGGAGCTCATCGACGACGAGCTTCTGGATGCGATAGCGATCGCCGGTCGCCCGGACGAGGCTCTCGACCGCCTTGCGGCGTGGGAGGGCGTCGCCGAGCGGGTGGTGTTGGGCGTGCCCTGGTACGGGATGACGCCCGAACGCCAGCGCGACGCGATCGAGGCTGCGCTAGACCTCGGAGCGCGATGCGGCGCCGGCAGTTGAGGCGCGACCGCGGCTAGCCTGCGGGCTTACTCGCCGGGTGCTCGGTTCTGGTCGTCGGCGGGTCGGTCGGCGGGTGCGGGTGACGTTGGCGGCGTGGGCGGCATGCCCTGCGGCGGATACCCAGGCCA
>PMIQ01000145.1:13186-19887 GCA_003157175.1 Chloroflexota bacterium | reverse complement strand
CGGCGGCGACGTGCCGATGGTGCCGGTCTCCGCGAAGGCCCGCATCGGTCTGGACGAGTTGCTCGAGATGATCAATCTCGTGGCTGATCTGCAGGAGCTGAAGGCCAATCCCAAGCGTCCTGCCATCGGCACGATCGTCGAGGCGGAGTTGGACAAGGGACGCGGCCCGGTAGCGACCGCCCTGGTCCAGACCGGAACCTTGCGAGTCGGCGACGTCATCGTCGTCGGGGAGACCTACGGCAAGGTCCGCGCCCTCGAGAACGCCCTCGGCAAGCGCATCACCAAGGCCGGCCCTTCGAGCCCGGCAGTGGTCCTGGGGCTGGCCGACGTGCCGCAGGCCGGCGACATTCTGCGCGTGGTCGCCGACGAGAAGACGGCTCGCACGATGGTGGAGGAGCGAAAGGCCGCCTCGGCCGCCCGTTCGGAGGGGAGTGGCCGCGCCACTCTCGAGGACCTGTACGCGCAGATCCAGGCCGGTCAGACCAAGGAACTGCGGATCATCCTTAAGTCGGACGTGTCCGGCTCGCTCGGCGCGATCACGCACGCCTTGCAGCAGCTCTCGACGGATGAGGTGCGGATCAACGTTCTGCACGAGGCGGCCGGCGACGTGACCGACAACGACATCATGCTCGCGGCGGCATCCGACGCGATCGTGGTGGCCTTCAACACCAAGGTGACCGATACGGCCCGGCGGGCCGCCGAGTCCGAGAAGGTCGACATCCGCCTGTACGACATCATCTACAAGCTCACGGACGACATCTCGGCGGCGCTTCGCGGCATGCTCGAGCCGGAGCAGGTCGAGACCGTGGAAGGTCGGGCGGAAGTCCGCCAGATCTTCAAGGTGGGCAAGGTCGCGGTCATCGCGGGTTGCTACGTCACCGACGGACGGATCGTCCGAGCCGGCGGAGTTCGCGTCTGGCGTGGCGGCAAGGTGATCACCACGGACAAGATCGAGTCGCTGCGGCGGTTCCGCGACGACGTCCGAGAGGTCGCCACCAACTTCGAATGCGGCATCGGGCTGGCCGGATCGAACGATCTGGTCGAAGGTGATGTCATCGAGTGCTTCACTCAGCAAATGGTGAGCCGGGCGGCGGGTTGACCCGTCGCCGCGACGCCTGCCGGAGTCGGAGTAGCCGAGCCCGATGAGCCAACGAACCGAACGCATCGACGAGCTTCTCCGCCAGGAGATTGGCAAGGCGCTCGAGAGCGAACTCGCTGATCCCCGTATCGGCTTCGTCACCGTGACCGACGTCGAGACGAGCTCGGATCTCGCCCATGCCCGCGTCTGGGTCAGCGTCATCGGGACGGACGAGCAGCGCAAAGAGACTCTGGCGGCGCTGCGTCGGGCCATGCCCTACGTCCGTCACGGGCTCAATTCCAAGATCCGGCTGCGCCGCATCCCCGAGCTGGAGGTTCGGCTGGACGAGTCGATCGAGCGCGGGACGCGGGTCCTGCATCTGATCAACGAGCTGGAAGCCGGACGCAATCCGGAGGACGCCGCGGCCCCGCTGGAATCGCTTCCGACGCCGGTTCCACGTCTGCCGCGCGAGGGGGACGTACCCGCGCTCGATTCTGCCGTGCTCCCTCCTCCGAAGCCGGGGCGCAGACGGGCAACCGAGCGAAGCGCGAAGGCCGGGTCGACGCCCCGCTCTAAGGGCGGCCCGAAGCCGCATCGCGGATATGGCCGGCGAGGCAGCCGATGAGCTCGGCCGAGCCTCGGGTCGACCTGTCCGAATATGCGGCCGCGGTGCCCAAGGAAGTGGTGGACCGGCTCCGTGCCGGGCGGCGCGTCCTCACGACCTGCCACGAGAACCCTGAGGCGGACGCGCTCGGTTCCGCGCTCGCCGTCGCCCTGCTGGTCGAGGCGAGTGGGGGAGTGGCCACGCCCGTATGCGCGGATCCGATGCCGCCGATGTACAGGTTCCTGCCGGGCATGGACCGCTTCCGTCAGAAGCCCGCGGCAGACGTCGACTACGACCTTCTCGTCGTGTGCGACTGCGGCGAGCTGGAGCGGGTCGGCCCCGTCCTGGAAACCCACCGCGCCGTCTTCGAGCGCGTGCCGATACTCGATATCGACCACCACGTCTCCAACCGGCATTTCGGCGCCTTCGATTGGATCGATCCCCGCAGCTCGGCGACGTGCGAGATGGTCACCCTGCTGGCGTGGCGGATGGGCGTTCCCCTGACTGCCGCGGACGGGATGCTCGCCACGGCGCTGGCGGCGGGCGTGGTGATGGACACGGGCAATTTCCAGCACCCCAACACGACGCCGCGCACGCTGGTCGTGGCCGCTGCCCTGCGCGAGGCGGGCGCCCCACTCAGCGAGATTGCCCGCCGGATCTATCGCACCAAGCCGAACAGCCAGCTGGTGCTGTTCGGTCGCGTGCTGTCGCGTCTCGAATCAGACTGCGGCGGCCGGCTGGTCTGGTCGACCCTCGAGCTGGCGGATCTGGCCGCTGCCGGATCCGGCCCGGACGAGTCCGAGGGTCTCGTCGACATGCTTGCCCAGGCTCGCGGCGCCGACGTCGCGATTCTCTTCAAAGAGGCGGACGGGGCGACGCGCATCAGCGTCCGAACTCGCGACGCCGTGGACGCGACGGTGCTGACCGGCACTTTCGGCGGGGGCGGCCACGCTCGGGCCGCCGGGGCCACCGTGTATCTCTCGCCGGTCGAGGCGCGGCGCACGGTTCTGGCCCGAGCGGTCGAGCTGATTCAGGCGAGCGGGACGAAGACGGAATGAGCTATTCCGGCCGCGCCAGGGAAGGCGGCATGGACGGGATCCTCGTCCTGGCGAAGCCCGCCGGACCGACCTCCCACGACATGGTCGGCCTCATCCGTCGACTGAGCGGCACCCGCCGCGTGGGGCACGGGGGAACGCTCGATCCGTTCGCGTCCGGCGTGCTGCCGGTGTTCCTGGGACTCGGGACCCGCATCGTCGAGTACCACATGGGCGACGACAAGGCGTACCGCGCCACGGTCTGCTTCGGGGCAAGCTCGCCTACCGACGATCGGGACGGCGAGCTCGTTCCGGGCGATGGACCGGCGCCGACGCGCGAGGCCGTGCTGGAGGCCCTCGCGTCGTTCCGCGGGTCGATCGAGCAGCGCCCGCCCGCCTTCAGCGCGCTTAAAGTCGGGGGGCGTCGGGCCTACCAGATGGCGAGGCAGGGTCAGCCGCTGGAGCTCGCTCCCCGTTTGGTCAAGATCAACCGTCTCGAGCTGATGGAGTGGGACGGCTCGGACCCGGATCGCCCCACCGCCATCCTCGACGTTGAGTGCGGTGCTGGCACCTACATTCGATCGCTGGCGCGCGACCTCGGCGAGCGGTTTGGCTGCGGGGCCTATCTGGGGGTCCTGACTCGAACTCGCAGTGGGCCGTTCCGTCTGGACGCGGCGCACGACCTCGACGCGGTCCGCGCCGCCGCTGCCGCAGGCCCAGCGGCGCTTGCCGGGCTGCTGCTGCCGATCGACGTCGGCCTCGAGTCGATCCCGGCCGCGGCCCTTTCGGAGGACGAGGTCGCGGCAACGGCCCGCGGACAGCAGATCAAGCCGGCGCAGAGGCCCCACGCCGAACAGGGGGCCAGAGTGCGGCTCGTCGACGCGAATCAGGCGCTCGTCGGCATCGGCTCGTGGCGGGCGGGGCGGATAGTGCCCGAGAAGATGTTCGTCGTGCCGGCCCCGAGTGCCGTCCAGAAGGATGTGGCCGCGTCCCAGTCCCGGAGCCTGCCGGGGGAGCCGCGGCTCCAGTATGCCCGAGCCGGATTACCCCACGAGGTCGTTCCTGGGGTGGACGAGCTTCGCCCGGAGATGGGGCGGCTGTACGTCGCGGTCGGCGTCTTCGACGGCCTGCATCGGGGTCACCTCTATCTCCTGCGGGAGCTTCGACACGCGGCTGCCCGCGCAAATGCCCGGCCGGCGGTCATCACCTTCGACGCGCACCCCGAAGAAGTCGTCCTCGGCCTTGCCCCGGCGCTCCTGTGCGACCCGGACGAGAGGCTGGTGCGTCTGGCTGCCGCGGGCGCGGAGGTCACGGTGGTCCAGCATTTCGACCATTCGCTTCGCATCACCACATACGAGGAATTCGTGGCTCGAATCCGCGGTCGGGTGGATCTGGCCGGCTTCGTCATGACGCCCAATGCCGCCTTCGGTTATGAGCGCCAGGGCACGCCCGAGGCCCTAGCGGCGCTGGGCAAGGAAGCCGGCTTCGAGGTCACCGTCGTGCACTCGCTGCTCCTGGATGGCGAGGAGGTCCGCAGCTCTGAGATCCGAAGACGGGTCGCGGCCGGCGATCTGGCGGCCGCCCAGCGGATGCTCGGCCGGCCGTTGTCCGTAACCGGGGGAGTGGAGGAGCCCAGGGGCTCGCGGGACGGAGTGCGAATCCGTTTCGACCTGCCGGTCGTGCTGCCGCCGCCGGGCCTGTATTCGGTGCTGGTGGGAGCCCCCTGGCAGGCCGACGCGCCGGCTCTTCGGGCCGACAGGGCCGCGACCGGTCTGGTCGACGGGGACGGCCTGACGCTCGAGGATGGCACCTGGGAAGAGTTGCCGGAGCGCCTGAGAGTGGTTTTCGCGACCTGACGCCGGTGCGCGGCTCCGCGCCTCTCTGGCGCCGGCCGTCGAACCCTGCTACCATCCGCCAGGCATTTAGAGAGAGAAGAAACACCCACGTACTAGAGAGCTAGTCGGAGGATCGTGTGCCGCTCGCGCGGGAAGCGAAGGAACAGGTGATCTCGGATTACGCCGTCCATGAGGGCGACACCGGCTCCGCAGAGGTGCAGATCGCGCTCCTGACCGAAAGGATCAAGGAGCTCACGGAGCACCTGCGAGGCTTTCCGAAGGACAACCAATCCCGCCGCGGCCTCCTCAAGCTCGTCGGACAGCGAAGGCGCCTTCTTGCCTACCTGATCAAGAAGGACAACGCCCGCTATCGCGCCGTCATCGCACGGCTCGGACTCCGCCGCTAGCGCTGCAGCCGAGGCGCGGGGCAGAGACCTCGCGCAGGTGCAACATTCGCGCTCGGCCGGTCCAGGCGAGTTTCGGAACACCATCCGTCCTCCTAGCTCAGGAGGAAAACAACCCGTGTCTCAAACATTCGAGACGCAGTTCGCCGGACGCACCCTCACCATCGAGACCGGCAAGCTGGCCATGCTCGCCGGCGGTGCCGTAACGGTTCGCTTCGGCGACACGATGGTCCTCGGCACCGCCAACAGGTCCGATCCGCGACCCGGCCTCGACTTCTTCCCGCTGACGGTCGAATTCGAAGAGCGTATGTACGCGGCCGGCAAGATCCCCGGCGGCTTCATCAAGCGCGAGTCGCGCCCGTCGGAGCAGGCCATCCTGGCCTGCCGGCTGACCGACCGCCCGATCCGGCCGCTCTTCCCCGAGGGCTACAAGGACGATATCCAGATCGTGATCACGGTCCTTTCCACGGACCAGGAGAACCAGACCGACGTCCTCGGCACCTTCGCCGCGTCGTGCGCGCTGACGATCAGCGCGATCCCGTTCCTCGGCCCCATCGGGGCCGTGCGCATCGGTCGCATCGATGGCGAATTCGTGGTCAACCCCACGATCAGCGACCTCGAGCGCTCCGACATCGATCTCATCGTCTCGGGCACCCGCGACGCCATCATGATGGTCGAGGCAGGCGCCTCGATCGTCCCCGAAGATGTCATGGCGGACGCGATCCTCTTCGGCCACCGCGCCCTGCAGCCCCTCATCGACATCCAGGATGAGATGCGCGCCGCCGTCGGCAAGCCCAAGTCGATCGGCTACCTCGAGCCCGGGACGAGCTCCGTCCTCGAGTTCGTCAAGAAAGCCGCCGAGCGCGGTGCCGAGTTCGTCGTCGTCGACGTCGAGACTACCGGCCGCGACCCCAAGATGGCGGACCTGATCGAGATCGGCGCCGTGCGCGTGCGCGATGGCGAGATCGTCGATCGCTTCTCCACTTTCGTGAACCCGGGCCGGCCGATCTTCGGCGCGCAGATGCACGGCATCACGGACGCCGAGGTGGCCGGTGCGCCGAACCCGCACGATGCGGCCGAGCGCTTCATGGAGTTCGCCGGTACGGCCAGTCTGGTCGGACACAGCGTGGGCTTCGACCTGGGCTTCATCGAGCAGGCGCTCGGCGAGCCGGGCAAGTTCGCCAACGCGAGCTACTTCGACACCCTGGCCATCGCTCGCGATGGCTACCCGGACCTCGAGTCGTACAAGCTTGGCGACGTTGCCAGGTTCTTCGGCATCACGGTCGAAACCGCTCATCGCGGCCTTGCTGACGCCGAGACGACGGCCGCCGTCCTCGCCCAGTTCGCGAAGGACCTTCCGCCGCGGATCCAGAACCTCGAAGACGCCATCTCCGTTTCCATCCGGGCCACCCGCCAGGAAGGCGAGGACCCGGCAGCGCTGCTCGACGCCGCCCGACGCCAGGGTCGCGTCAGCAAGAGCCTCTTCGGTCTCGTCCAGAAGAAGACGGTCCGCAAGATGGTCTTCGACGAAGGCATCCGCATGGACGGCCGCAGCGTCGACGAGATCCGCCCGATCTCGGTCGAGGTCGGCGTGCTGCCGCGGGCTCACGGCTCCGGTCTCTTCACGCGCGGCCAGACTCAGGCTCTCACGGTGGCCACGCTGGGTCCGGCCTCGGACGTCCAGCGCATCGACACAATCAGCCCCGAGACCGAGAAGCGGTATCTCCACCACTACAACATGCCGCC
>PMIQ01000145.1:0-13130 GCA_003157175.1 Chloroflexota bacterium | reverse complement strand
AGCGAGCCGGACGGCCGCTTCGTGGTCCTGACCGACATCCTCGGCAAGGAAGACGCCTTCGGCGACATGGACTTCAAGGTGACCGGCACCCGCGAGGGAGTCACGGCACTGCAGATGGACATCAAGGTCAAGGGCATCAGCGAGGCGATCATCCGCCAGGGCCTGCAGAAGGCCCACGCGGCTCGAATGGCGATCCTGGACAAGATGGACGCGGTCATCGCGACGAGTCGCACTGAGATGAGCAGCTTCGCGCCGCGCATCATCACCATCAAGATCAACCCCGAGAAGATCCGCGACATCATCGGCAAGGGCGGCTCCGTGATCCGCAAGATCCAGGAGGAAACCGGCACCGAGATCAACGTCGAGGATGACGGCACAGTCTCCGTTGCCGCCGTGTCGGGCGAGAGCTCGCGCAAGGCAATTCAGTGGATCGAGTCGCTCACCCGCGACGTGGAAGTCGGCGGCCTGTACCTGGGTAAGGTGACCCGGATTATGGGCTTCGGTTGCTTCGTCGAGATCCTGCCGGGCAAGGAAGGCCTGGTGCGGATCGGTGAGCTGGCCGACTACCACGTGCCCACGGTCGAGGATGTGGTTTCTGTAGGCGACGAGGTCATGGTCGTCGTGACCGAGATCGATCGCCAGGGCCGCGTCAATCTCTCGCGCAAGGCGGCCATGCAGCGTCATCTCGCGCGCACCGAGGGCTAGATCTGACATTCGTTTTCGGGGCGGCCGGCGGGAGCGTCGAAAGACGCGTTCGCCGGTCGCTCTGTATCCACTGAGTGCATATCCATACGCGGCGTCGTTCGCATATGCACGCCTGGACGAGCGTCACCCGGCCCGCTGGTATACTTCTGACTGTGCCCGCAAGCCCAGAAGAGTAGTGGAGCCATGTCCCGAGAAGCTCAACCGCTCACCGTCGCGGTCGTCGGCGCCACCGGCGTCGTCGGACGGACGATGATCCAGGTTCTCGCCGAGCGGCACTTTCCGGTCGGCGAGCTTCGACTGCTTGCGTCCGGCCGATCCGCAGGTAGCACGATCAGCGCGGACGGACGGACTCTGACTGTCGGGGAGGCGACTCCCGAAGCGTTCGAAGGCGTCGACGTCGCCCTTTTCTCTGCCGGTTCGGACGTGGCCAGGCAGCTGGCCCCCGTGGCCGCGGCGCGCGGCGCGACGGTCATCGACAACTCCAATGCGTGGCGGATGGAAGCGGCGGTGCCCCTCATCGTCAGCCAGGTGAACCCGGAGGACGGGGAGTGGCACGAGGGGATCATCGCCAACCCCAACTGCTCGACCATGCAGCTCGTGCCGGTACTGATGGCGCTGCGCGACACCGTCGGGTTGGAGCGTGTCGTCGTCGACACGTACCAGTCCGTCTCGGGCACCGGCGCGGAGGCGCTCGCCGAGCTGGAGAACCAGATCCGCGCTCACGTCGCGGGCGAGCCCAAGGTCGCGTCGGTCTACCCGCACCCGATTGCGTTCAACGCACTGCCCGAGATCGACATCTTCCTGGACAACGGTTACACCCGCGAGGAATGGAAGGTCGTCACCGAGAGCCGCAAGATCCTCCACCTGCCGGAGCTGCGCCTTTCGTGCACAGCCGTGCGTGTGCCTGTCTTCGTCAGCCACTCGGAGGCCGTCCACGTCGAGACGACCCGGCCGATCACGCCGGACGAGGCCCGCCGCGCCTTCGCGGCCGTCCCGGGCGTCGTGGTGATCGACGATCCGGCGAACCACGGCTACCCGATAGCTACTCAGGCCGCCGGCTCGGACGACATATTCGTGGGTCGCGTCCGAACCGATCCTTCGGTCCAGCGGGGCATTGCGTTCTGGGTCGTCAGCGACAACCTGCGCAAAGGCGCCGCCACGAATGCCGTGGAGATCGCCGAGACCCTTCTCGAGCGCGGTTGGGTCAAGGCCCGCTCGCGACGGGCGGTCCCGACTGGGGCCGGGGAAGCCTCGTGACGGACGTCGAGCGCCAGGCTGCGCTCGACGCGATAGGGGCGGAGGTCGCGGCGTGCACTCGCTGCCGTCTGCATGAGGGTCGGACGCGGGCCGTGCCGGGGGAAGGGACCGCCGCAACGGAAGCCGTATTCGTGGGCGAAGGTCCGGGGTTCAACGAAGACCGGCAGGGTCGGCCGTTCGTGGGCCAGGCTGGGTCCCTCCTCGACGAGTTGCTCGCTTCGGTTCTGTGGTCGCGTGAGGAGGTCTTCATCACTAACGTTGTCAAGTGCCGGCCGCCCGGCAACCGCGACCCGGAGCCCGACGAGATCGCCGCATGCGCGCCGTATCTGACGCGCCAGCTGGAGGTGCTGGATCCGGCCCTGGTCGTGACGCTGGGCCGCTTCTCGATGGCTCGCTTCAGTCCCGGAGCCAGGATCGGGCAGGTTCACGGAACCTTCCGCGCCGCCGACGCCGGGTCGGGCGCGCCGAAGGCGATGACGTTCGCGATGTACCATCCGGCTGCCGCTCTGCATCAGGGATCCCTCAAGCAGACGTTGTTCACCGACATGCAGGGCGTGCCCGCGGCTCTGACCGAGGCCCGCGCTCTTCGGGCCGCCGACCAGGCCGCGGGTGAAGCACCCGCCACGATTGCCCCGGTCCCGTCACCGGTGGCCCCGGAGCTCCTGGCCGTCACGCCGGACCCGGAAGCCGCCCCCGAGGCCGTCCGGGAAGCCGTCCCGGACACGACCGCCGAAGCCGGCGTCGAATTCGACCCGACGGCCCAGCTCGGCCTCTTCTAGGATGGACAGAACTGATGCCGCCCGTCACTCGAGCACAGATGCCTGATTCGCAGATGCCGCTCCGCATCATCCCCCTCGGAGGCGTGGGGGAGATCGGCAAGAACATGTACGTCTTCGAGTACGGCGACGACATCGTCGTTGTCGACTGCGGGCTCATGTTCCCCGATGAGGAGATGTTCGGGATCGATTTGGTCATCCCGGATGTCACCTACCTACGCGAGAACCGAGAGAAGGTCCGAGCCTTCCTGATCACTCATGCGCACGAGGATCACGTCGGTGGCCTGCCGTACGTGTTGCCCTACTTCCCCGGCGTGCCCGTGTACGCCTCCACGTTGGCGCGCGGATTGCTGGGGATCAAGATCAAGGAGCACAAGCTCCACAACAATCCACTCCTGCCCCTGGATCCGGGCGACAACCTCGAGATCGGGCCGTTCCGCGTGGAGCCGTTCCGGATCAGCCACTCGATCCCCGACGCCATGGGGATCGCGCTCCACACGCCTATCGGGACGGTCGTCACGACCGGTGACTTCAAGTTCGACCACACGCCGGTCGATGGGCGGCGGTCCGACTTCGCGATGCTCTCCCGTTTGGGCGAGGACGGCGTCGTCTGCCTGCTCTCCGACTCGACTCGCGCGGAGAGTGCCGGCTACACGCTCTCCGAGCGGACCGTCGGCGAGACCTTCCGCGAGATCATGGAACCGCTAGACGGCCGGGTCATCGTCGCGACCTTCGCCAGCAACATCGCCCGCATCCAGCAGGTCATCGACGCGGCCGCGACTTTCGACCGCCGCGTCGCCGTCGTCGGCCGCTCGATGGAGCAGAACTTCCGGATCGCAACGGACCTCGGGTACCTCACTTACGCTCCGGGCCAGATCGTCGGCAAGGACCAGATCGGATCGACTCCTGCGGACAAGATCGTGATCGCCACGACGGGCGCCCAGGGCGAGCCGATGGCCGGCCTGGCCCGCATGGCCAATCACGATCACCGTTTCGTGGAGATCCAGCCCGGCGACACAGTCATCGTCAGCGCCAGCCCGATCCCCGGCAACGAAGAATACGTGGCGAGGACCATCGACAACCTCTTCAAGGCCGGCGCCAACGTCTACTACCACACGGTCAAGCACGCCCACGTTTCGGGCCACGCCAGCCAGGAAGAGCTCAAGCTGATGCTGGGCCTGACCCGGCCCAAGTACTTCATCCCGATTCACGGCGAGTTTCGGATGCTCGTACAGCATGGCCGCCTCGCTGTGGAGACGGGCGTGGCGCCGGAGAACGTCTTCATCATCGAGAACGGCCAGGCCATCGAGTTCTTCGCCGACGGTAGTGCCCGACGCGCCGCCCCGGTCACCTCCGGGTACGTTCTCGTGGATGGGCTCTCGGTCGGCGACGTCGGCGAGGTGGTCCTTCGCGACAGGCGCGCGCTAGCCAGCGACGGCATGTTCATCATCGTGGTGACGGTCGACAAGCAGACCGGGAAAGTGGTTGCTCGGCCCGAGATAGTGACTCGCGGCTTCGTCCATGGGAACGAGCGCGACCCGCTCATGGAGGGTGCGGTCGAGCACATCATGGCCGCGGTCGAGAGTCCGGGCGATCGGACGAGCGAGGTGGGCCTGCTCAAGAGCCAGATCAAAGACGAGGTTTCGCGGTACCTGTACGAGCAGACGCGGCGGCGGCCGCTCGTCTTCCCGGTCGTGGTGGAGGTCTGAATGTCGACGCGCAGCGGCTCGGCCACCAGTCGCAACAGCCGCCCCGCCCCGGCTCGCCGGCGAAGCAGTCGCAGCAGCGGCACGCCACGGATCGCGCCGGACGTGGTTCGGTCGATCATCGGGCTTGTCCTGATGCTCGTGGGCGTGGCGACCCTGATCGCGCTGATGCTGCCCGGGGAGGGCAAACTCACCGACTGGTGGCGCGACTCCATCGCCCCATGGTTCGGCTCGGGTCGGCGCGTGCTGCCGTTCCTGATGCTGGCCGTTGGCTGGTGGATGGTCGAGAGGGCCAAGGGCGTTCGAGGCGACTGGGAACTCGCGGCGTTTGGGACCTCGATTGGATTCGGCGCGAGCCTGGGTCTGATCGAGCTCGCTATTCCCAAGAGCGGCGGCATCATCGGGAAGGCTCTTGCCCAGAACCTGCCTGGCCTGATCACGACGCCCGGCACGGCGATCCTGCTTACCGTTGTGATGATCGGCGGTCTGCTGCTGGCGCTCGACATGTCCCTGCCCGCCGCCATCGCGCCGATCGCGCGGCTTGCCTCCAACGCGGCAAACGCGCTGTTCCGCCCCGCTCCCGAGAAGGTCGCGGTCCCGATCGGCGGAGGAGCCCGCGCGGACAGGGCCGACAAGCCGGAACAGCTGGGGCGCGAAGCCATCGCGCTCGAGCCGCGGGGCAAGGCCGCGGATCAGCGCGCACCGGCCATTCCGCCGGCAATCCCGAATCTAGGGCCCACCTCATTGACCTTCGCGCCGCAGGTAGCGCCCGGCGACACCACGCGCGACGGCGGGCCGCTGCGCGACACCGCCTCCATCTCGGACGCTGCGCGGGCCGCTGGCTCGGTCCGCGACGGAGGGCCGGTCCGCGGTCAGCACGCGATCGGCCCCGCGGACGGCCTGACCGGAGCGGGCGAGGCCATGGCCGCGGCGAAGCCTCGTCCTGAGTATCACCTCCCGCCGCTCGCGCTGCTCGAGGACATCGCGCCTCGCAACGGTGACAGCACCATGGATCACCAGCGCAATGCCGCGATCATCGAGGCCAAGCTGGCGAGCTTCAACATCCCGGCGCGGGTCGCGGTCTGGAACGCCGGCCCGGTAGTGACGCAGTACGAGGTCGAGCCGTCGCCTGAGATCAAGGTCTCCCGTATCGAGGCTCTCTCGGACGACCTGGCCATGGCGCTCGCAGCGCGGACAATTCGCATCGAGGCACCGATCCCGGGCAAGAGCGTAGTTGGGCTGGAAATCCCGAACAAGGACTTCAACATCGTCGCATTGCGGCGGATCCTCGAGGAGGTCGACCTCCGCGACGCCTCGAAGCTCACCTTCGCCCTCGGGCGTGACGTGGCGGGCCACGCTCGAGCGACAGATCTGGCCAAGATGCCTCATCTGCTCATCGCCGGCGCCACGGGCTCGGGCAAGAGCGTCATGGTCAATGCGCTGATCACGAGTCTCCTGTGCAACGCCACGCCGGATGAGGTGCGGCTGGTCCTGATGGACCTCAAGCGCGTCGAGCTGTCGGCCTACAACGGCCTGCCGCATCTGATGGTGCCGGTCATCACGGAGCCGGAGCGGGCCAAAGCCGCGCTCAAGTGGGCCGTTTCCGAGATGGAGAACCGCTACCGCCGGTTCGCCGGCGCCACCGCCCGCAACATCACCGGCTTCAACGAGTCCCGGGCCGATCCGGCCGATCGACTGCCCTACCTGGTGATCATCGTCGACGAGCTGGCCGACCTGATGATGCGCGAGGGCAAGAACGTCGAAGACCCGATCGTTCGGCTGGCCCAGAAGGCCCGCGCCACGGGCATCCACCTTGTCCTGGCCACCCAGCGGCCTTCAGTGAACGTCGTCACGGGTCTGATCAAGGCCAACTTCCCGAGCCGTATCGCTTTCGCCATGGCCTCTCAGATCGACTCGCGCACGATCCTCGACATGCCGGGCGCCGAGGACTTGATCGGTCGCGGCGACATGCTCTTCCAGCCGGCGGACTTGCCGCGACCAATTCGGCTGCAGGGCGTCTTCGTCTCCGACAAGGAGATCGGCAACATCACCGAGCACTGGCGGGCCGAGGCTGAGCCGCACTACGACATGGGCATCGTGGAGAGCGGCGAGGAGACGGAAGGGGTCCCCGAGCCGCCGGACGAAGACGCCGACCGGCTGCTGCTCGATGCCGTAGGCGTCATCCAGGAGTACGATCGTGCCTCGGCGTCCCTTCTCCAACGACGCCTGAAGATCGGCTATGCCCGCGCCGCGAGGATCATCGATCAGCTGGAGGAGCGCGGTTACATCGGCCCGTTCGACGGATCCAATGCGAGGCAGGTGCTGCGTAGAGACGGTCCCGCGCCGGCGCATCCGTTCAACAGGCACGGCGAGGATGACGCATGACGACGAACCGACAGCCGCGCCGGTTGAGGCGCCAGATGGGGGTGGGGAATGGGTCCGCCGAGGCCGGGGCGGCCAATCTACCGATATCGGATCGGCTGCGTGACGCCCGCGAGGCGAGGGGCGTGGATCTGTTCCGTGTCGAACGCGACACCAAGATTCGCATCAAGTACCTGGCGGCCATGGAGCAGGGCGAGTTCTCGGAACTCCCGGGGGCCGTTTATGCGCGCGGGTTCCTGCGCAACTACGCCACCTACCTTGGACTCGATCCGGACGAGGCGGAAGGCGAATGGCGTCGGGGCAATGTCGTCCCCAGGGTCAAGACGCCGCCGGNNCAGCCCGCGGCCAACCAGCCCAAAGTCAAGTCGTCCAAAGTCAAGTCGCCCAAAGTCAAGTCGCCGGCCGTGGATGCGCCGGTCCTCCGGGTAGAGGGCGCCGCCGCGCCCGCATTCAAGCTATTCGGCTTCGCGCTGCCCGCCGTCAAGTGGTCGGCGGGCAGGCCCGCGGGCTCGGTGCCGGCCGTGTCAGAACCGGCACGTGCCGTTCCGAAGCCGGTGCCTGCCGGGCCCAAGCCGCCTCTGGCCGACCCGACCATCCTCGAGTCGCCGCCGTGGAAGCGGCGTTCCTTCGCTTCGGGCATTCCTGCCCTGCTTCGACGGCGTGATCAGAACGCACCTGCGGAGCCGGTCCTCGGTGGGCCGCAGCCGATCTCCATGCCCGGGCGATCCCTGGTCCTTCAGCCGATCCATATCGTGCTGTTGTTGCTGGCCGTGGTCATCGTCGCCGTGATGCTGTACTTCAGCAATCAGGCGACGCGTGTCCTGCAGAACCCGATGCTGACGGTGACGGCTCCCACAGGGGCGCTGGAGACTGTGCCCATCGGCGCGAGCACCTACACGCTTGTAGGGAAGGCGACGCCCAAGGCCGAGATATACATCTCCTGGGACACGCGAGACCCGGATCACACCGTGGCGGACGCGGCGGGGAATTGGAGCTTTGTCGTCACGCTGCACAGTGGCAACAACCAGTTCGAGATCTGGTCGACGGATCTGGCGACGAGCCACGATTCCGTCCACCTCACCCGCATCATCGACGTGCCGACGCCCAGCGCGTCGCCGGTCACGTCATTCCTGTCGGTCGACTCGCCGACGGAGGGTGAGGGATTCGCCAACGGCAGCATCTCCGTCACTGGGACTACAGTCGCCGTCACATCGGTGACCGTGACCGCCAGCTACATGGGCCTGGCACCATCTTCGCTGCCTACGCCCAAGCCGACGAAGACACCGGGGCCCATTCCAACGCCGCAGGCGACGATCATGCCGCCGCCAACCCCGACTCCACTGCCCGCGCCGACGGCGAAACCAAAGGCGACGCCGGCCTCATCGAACAACCCTGCGCCGGTCCAGGTGACCCCGACGATCGACGGGAACTTCTCGGCTCCGCTACGCCTGACGTCGGGCCGGTGGAAGCTTACGGTGGTCGGCACGGGCTCCGACGGACTCAGCACCGTGCCGGTCGTGCGCAACGTGATCGTGACGGCCGGCTCACTGGTCGTCGTGCTGCAGATCCGGAGCGGCGACACGGTGATCAAGATCTGGCAGGACGGGAAGATCATGGGCTCGTACAACAACGCCGTCGTGCGCTCGGGCACGAACATCAAGATTGTGGCCAACCAGTCCGTGTGGTTCTACGCCACGTTGGAGCAGCACGTGCTGGTAACCGTAAACGGGGTTGCGTTCGGGCATCTGACCACCGGCCACGGTCCTGGCAGCTGGCGCATCACCGCCTTCGGAGCGCCGACTCCTTCAAACGACAGGTGATTCGACCGTGGCGGAAGATCCGCTTTCTGTCTTCGCGGAACGGTTGCAGGAGCTGTGTCTGCGGCTCGGCCTGACCGTGGCGACCGCTGAGTCCTGCACGGGCGGCCTGGTCGCGAGCGCCATCACTGACGTAGGCGGTTCCAGCGGCTACTTCCGCGGCGGTCTGGTCGTCTACTCGAATGACGCCAAGATCGCGCTCCTGGGAGTCGCCCAGGAGATGCTCCAGACCCATGGCGCCGTGAGCGCCCAGGTGGCACGGGCGATGGCTCTTGGGGCACGGGCGCGATTGTCGGCCGATCTCGCGGTCGCCGTAACCGGTGTGGCCGGGCCGGGTGGCGGCAGCGCGTCGAAGCCGATAGGTCTGACGTATGTGGCCGTGGCCGACGCCGCGGGCGTAGACGTGCGGCGCCTCGTGTGGACGGGAGACCGTCTCTCAAACAAGCAATCGAGCGCCCGGGCCGCTCTCGAGTTGCTGCTCCAGCGGGCGAGCGCCGGCTCGGGCTCCGCCGGCTCCGCGCCGGCCGAAGGGGGAGGGGCCGAGTGAGTGTCGTCAGGGGCGCGGCCTCGGTCGGGTTCGGGCTTGCGCCGGCACGTGAGGCGCGGCCGATCCGAGCGGGTGAGCGTATCCACGTCGTCGGCGCGGCGGGAGCCGGGGCGAGCGCCGCGGTGATCCTCGCCGCCGCCGAGCGGGCCGAGGTCAGCGGCTGCGACCCGGCCGGCCATTCGCCCTACACGCCGGCGATCGAGGCCCTGGGGATCTCGCTGGCGGGCGGCCACGACCCAGGCCACGTGACCAAAGCGCCTGCGCCGGACCGGCTGGCCGTGACCAAGGCCTTGACGGCGATCGACCCGCACAACGCCGAGCTCGAGGCGGCCCGCGGCGCGGGCATTCCCATCGAGCCGTGGCAGCAGGTCATCGCCGACGCGGCCGTGGGGCGGCTGCTGGTCGGCGTGGCCGGAACTCACGGCAAGAGCACCACCGCCGGTTGGCTCGTTCACGTTCTGGTCCAGGCCGGCCTGGATCCCTCGGCCTTCGTCGGCGCCTTGCTGTCGGGCTCGATCACGGGCGGCNNGATGAGTACGCCGGCAACTTCGACGCGTACCGACCCGATGTGGCGGTCCTGACCTCCGCCGAGTGGGACCACCCCGACGTGTTCGCGGACGAGGACGCCGTGATCGCGACCTTTGCCGCGTGGCTGGGACGGGCGCCGATCGCCGCGCGCTCACCCATGCTGATTGCCAACGTCGCCGACCGGGGCGTCGCGGCGGTGGTCGAACGGCTACGCGAGTGGTCGGGCCTGGTGTGCGCCGTCTCGCTTGTCGGTGATACTGGTCCGCTGCCCGATGTGCTGCGCCGGGCCGCGATGAGCGAGCAATTCGCCACAGCCGGGGCGCGCGCCCAGATCCTGCTCGGCAGGATCGCGGAAGCCGGTCCGGAAGGGTCGCTGCTCGAGTTCGGGGGCGCGGGCACCGACGGACGGGTGCTGGCGGCGCGGCTGCGGCTTGCCGGTCGGCACAACGCCGCAAACGCCATGTGCGTGGCGGGAGCCGCCATCGCGCTGGGCGTCTCAGGCGATGAGGTCGCGGCCGGCCTCGCGAGCTTCGAGGGCGTTGGGCGTCGGCTGGAGCGAAAGGGGGAGGGGAGAGGCGTCGTCGTGTATGACGATTACGGGCATCATCCGACGGCGATCCGTGAGACGCTGGCGGCGATCCGCCAGAGAGAGCCCGGAAAGCGCATCTGGGCCGTGTACGAGCCGCTCACTTACCACCGCACCGCGGCCATGCTCGAGCAGTTCGCGGAGGCGCTTGCGGGGGCGGACGCCGTAGCCATCGCCGATATCTGGGCCAGCCGCGACCCGGACACCACCGTCACGTCGGCGGCGGCGCTGGCGGAGGCTGTGGCTCGACGCAACCCGGGGATTCCGGCGGTGGCTCCGGGTTCGGTCGAGGCGACGGCTGCGTGGCTGGCCGGCCAGGTTCGATCTGGCGACGCTGTTCTGGTCATGGGCGGCGGGCGGAGCTACCGCATCGCGGAGCTGCTCGTGGAGGCATTGCGCCGTTGATGCTTCGCTGGACCGATAGTGGCACCGGTTCTGCTGCACCGGTCGGCGACCGCGGCGCGCAGCCCGAGGTCCCCAAGCCGCGCGTTCTGCGCCACAATCTGCGTGCCCCGGCGCTGCCGTCCGGGGAGAGATCAATCAGGAGGCCAGATGGCTGGTGAGTCATCGTTCGACGTTGTGAGCGACTTCGACGATCAGGAGATGCGCAACGCCCTCGACCAGGTGAGGCGTGAGGTTCAGCAGCGCTACGACTTCAAAGGCGTAACCTTCGAACTCAGCCAGGCTAAGACGGAGCTCGTTCTCCTGACGGACGACGAGTTCCGGGCGAATGCAATCAAGGATCTGATCGAGAGCAAGGCCGTTCGGCGAGGGCTGTCGCTCAAGATCTTCGACTGGGGCAAGATCGAGCCGGCGGGAGGCGACAAGGTTCGCCAGCACATCGTCCTTCGACGAGGCCTCGACGAGGATCTGGCGCGGAAGTTGAGCAAGCTCATCCGAGACGAATTCCCAAAGGTGAAGCCACAGATCCAGGGCGACGCCCTGCGTGTCTTCGCCAAGAACAAGGACGACCTTCAGCGGGTCATCGGCCGGCTGAGGGAGCTCGATGAACCGGTGGCACTGCAATTCACGAACTACCGATGAGACCCGCCCGATAAACCCTGTCCATCGGTCGACGGTCGATCGGTGGATGCGGGAGGAGTTCGGTGCGGCGATCTGAAGGAGAGCGGCAATGTCGATGAGTGAAGGCCAGGGCGCCACCGTCACGGTCGGCGCGGCCCTGGCCGAAGCGTTGGCTCGGGCCGGCGTGAAGATCGCCTTCACCGTCCCGGGCGAGAGTCTTCTTGGACTTCTGGACGGCCTGGTCGCGCAAAGGATCCGGGTCGTCACCACCCGCCATGAGGGTGCCGCGTCATTCATGGCCGAGGCGGTCGCTCAGCTCACCGGACGGCCCACGCTGGTTCTTGCCGGGCGAGCGCCTGGGGCAGCCAACCTGATGATCGGCCTCCATGCCGCCCAATCCGATTCGGCGCCCGTGATCGCAATAGTGGGCCAGGTCAGACGAGGGGTTCGGGGACGCGAGGCCTTCCAGGAGATGGACCTGGTCCGAACCTTCGAGCCGCTGGTGAAATGGGCGGGGGAGGCGAGGGAACCCGGCGAAGTTGTCGCCCTGGCCGAGAAGGCCGTTGCGACGGCGATGAAGGGCCGGCCGGGACCGGTGCTCCTGTCGGTGCCGGAAGACCTGCTGGACCTCCGTGTGTCGGGCGAGCATCTCCCCGCTAATCGCGTCGATCATCCCGCCGAGCCGGATCCGACCCTCGTCCGCAAGGTCCTGCATCTGCTGCTGGACGCGCAGCGGCCGCTCATAGTCGCGGGCGCCGGAGTCCTCAGGGGCCGCAGCACGGACGCGCTGGTTCGCTTTGCTCAGACGGTTCAGGTCCCCGTGGTCGCCTCGTGGCGTCGTGGGGATGTCTTCCCGAACGACGACCTCCTGTATCTGGGCATGACCGGCCTTGGCTCGCCGGCCAGTGTCCGGGCCAGGATGGACGAAGCTGACGCCCTGCTCGTGCTGGGCTGTCGCATGGGCGAGATGACCACCTACGGCTACTCGGTCCCCGGCGCCGGAACGCGCTGGGCCCAGGTGGACATCGAGCCCCGGGCCGCGTCGCTGGCCCATCGACCTGAGATCGTCATGGCTGCCGACGTGTCGGCATTCCTGCGGATGGCGCAGCGAATGCTTGCGGATGCGGTGCTTGACGCGGCCGGCTTCGAGGCGCGGCGCCTTCGGAATGCAAGCGACAGGGAAGCCTTCGAGACGGCATCGATGGTCGACGAGGAGCCGTGGGACGGGCCGGGCGTCCATCCCGGCCGTGTCGTTGCGACACTCGGACGAGTCTTGCCTCCCGAAGCGATCGTCACCACCGACGCGGGCGACTTCGGCACCTGGGCGGCGCGGGGGTACCGCTTCCACCGGCCGGGGACATTCCTCGGGTCGACCTCCGGGGCCATGGGGTTCGGACTGCCGGCGGCGATCGGGGCGACCCTGGCCAGGCCTGGCAGACTGGGGGTGGCCCTTGCCGGCGATGGCGGTTTCGCCATGACGATGGCGGAACTGGAAACGGCGGTGCGCGAACGAGCGCATGTGATCGCGATCGTCTTCGACAACCGCCGTTACGGCACGATATGGCGGCACCAGGCGCTCCGCGCCGGACCGATTGGGCCGGCCGCCACGCTGGGCGCGATTGACTTCGCCGCCATCGCCGAGGCGTGTGGCGCGCTGGGGCTCTCCGTCAACTCGGACGAAGAGTTCGAGCCGGCGTTGCGCCTGGCCGTGGAAACCGGACGCCCCGCCCTTCTGCACCTCGCGATGGATCCGCGCTGGACCACGCCGGACGGAATTCCGGCGGAAGTCGAGGCGGAAGTCGA